>CAZXSA010000085.1:0-18502 GCA_964642815.1 uncultured Planctomycetales bacterium
CTCGATAGCGAAGCGATCGACCGTTTACGCAAGATCAGCATGATATGATTCTGCTTGATACAACTGTTATTGTCGATTTTCTCCGCGATCCCGTGGAATCCATGCGCGAGGTATTTATCGAAAACGAGATCGCGGTGTCGGGGGTGACGCGCGCGGAAATCCTACATGGCGCGAAAAACGAAACGGATTATCGCCTTCTTCAGGAAATGCTTGACCGATTCGACCAAATTGTCCCCGATATCGATATTTGGGATCAACTTGGGCGCAATCTGTTTCTCCTACGGGGTCGCGGCGTGGCTGTCCCGTTTCCTGATGCATTGATCGCCACGCTGGCTATACAGCACGATCTTGAACTCTGGACTCGCGATGCTCATTTCGCGGTGATCCAATCAGTACTTCCCGAATTGCGCTTGTGGAAAGAATAATTCTGAAGCAAGTTCTGTTCTGTTTTTTTGTTATCCGCCGGCTTGCTTTTTCACCCCCGTTTCCGCGGGCGGAACGGTGTTACGGTCAACTCCCTCGGCGTGATGCGGACTTCGATGGCTCCGTCGTCGGCGGTGTTGAAATAGCCCCGGCCGGCCATCCATCCGAGCAGGCCGTTGTTCGTGTCCCGGTCCCGCTGCCCGCTTGAACGCAGGCAATAACGGGGATGGACCGCCTCGATAAACGGCCCGGTGTTCACGCGCATCGATCCATGGTGCGGCAAGATGAGCACATCCGCTTTCAGGTCCGTCTCGGCCAGTAAACGTTCCTGGGCGAGTTTCTCGATGTCCCCCGTCAACAGAATGGATCGGCCGGCGTAGCTTATTCGAACGACCAGCGAGGAATCGTTGCTTTCGGGGATGACCAATTCTTTTTCCGGCGGCGGCCAGAGTATTTCGATGCTGACCGCGTCGGTATCGAGAAAACGCGTGGCTCGGACCACCGTTTCCCAAGCTAAACCTTTATCGACCGCCGCTTCCATGACTCGCGTTTCGCCCCGCTCGCCCTGCTGATCGTGCGAAACAAAATGAGGCGTGGTCACGATCCGACCCACGCGACGCCTATCCAATAACTCCGGCAACCCGCTATAGTGGTCGAGGTTGGCATGGCTCAGCAGCACGGCGTCGATGCGGTAGATACGTTCCTTGGCCAGCAACGGGCCGAGTGTCCATTTTTCGAGATCGTAAGGGGGCATACTGCCGATGTCGTAGAGAATATTTTTCCCATCCGGCAAAGTTATCAGGCAACACATCCCGTTGCCGACTGAAAGCAGATGCAGGCGCAGCTCCTGGCCTCGCCGCGGCGGGGCAAGTTGCCAGCCGACGAGGATGATCAGCACAACGGTAGCCAGCCCCGGCCACCGCGCCCGCCAACGCAGCCACGGCACGACCAGCCACAGTCCGATTACTCCCAGCACACACCAGACCAGCCACCACGGCAACAGCGGGGTGGTGACACTTGAGGCCGGCAGGTCGGATAGCGTATAGACAACTTCGATCAACAAATCCGTCAGCCAGCGCAGCGATATCCCCAATGAGTTCGCGGCGGAAAGAAGAACAATTGCCAACACGGTCTTGAGCAGACCGAGAATCAAGACCAGCCAGATCAGCGGAGCGATCAAAATGGTATTCAGCCAGCCCCATACAGAAAACTGCTGAAAGTGATAGGCGCAGATCGGTACGCTGACGATCCACGCCGCCAGGCCGATGGCCAACCATTGGCCCAGCCACCGAGCCAGGCGCCACATAAAATCCCGCGCCGGGTTCGGGTTGATTCTTTTCTGCATGGCCGGTCGCAACAGCGGATCGTCGCGCCCGAGCACGCGCAGAAAAAGCTCTCCGCCGGCCTCATAAAGCCGTGGACTCACGAAAATCAAGCCGATCAGCGTAAAGAAGGATAGTTGAAACCCCGGCTCGAACAACTGCGTCGGGTGAGCCACGAGGAGAATAATCGCCGCCGCCGCCAGCCAGTTCAGCGAACGTGTCGGCCGCCGCAGGAGTATCGAGATACAGAAAAGATCAGCCATCAAGGCCGCCCGCAGGATCGACGGTCGCGGCTCGGCCAATAGAGCGTAAAGGGTAACGATGATCATCGCCGCCGCCGCGCAGCTTCGCCGCGAGCGACCCAGCAGAACACCGCCCAGCCAGAGGGCGGACATGAGCATGCCGACGTGCGCCCCGCTAACGCTCAGATAATGCACCGTCCCCGTCCGCACGAACGCCTCGTTCAGCTTTTCATCCACCGCGCTGCGTTGGCCGAGCACCAGCGCGGAAAGCAGTTGCCCGCCGGGCATGTCGCCGGGAAAGGTGTGTTCCAACATTCGTTCGCTCAAATTCAGGCGTAGTCGGTTCAGGAAACGCCGACCGGCGGCTTGGCCGTCAAGCACTTCCACGTTGCCTTCGTGCGGGCAGGACAGGCGCACGAGAATGCCCTCGCGTCGGCTGACCAGCGACCAATCCCTGCTGCCGGGATTGGCCGGCGGTTCCAAGCGGGAAAGCCAGCCAAGCAAACGGACCCGGTCGCCGGCGGCCACGGTCAATACCGGTTCGCGTACCAGAACGGTAACCCGGCCGCTGACGGGCGGATTTTCGTGATCATCCACGATCCGGTCCGCGTCCACCAGAAACCGGGTGGATGGGCTTTGTGGTATCCAATCGAGTTTCCCGCTTTGACTGGCTTGGATCCTCGGCGTGTCCAACACTGTCCCCTCGATCCGGGCCAGTATCGGCTCGTCACCGCAATAGCGAACGATATGATTATCCGCCCAGTGCCGAAAGGTCAGATCGTGCAGGCATGTTCCGACCGCTAACGCCGCGAGCATCACTGCCAGATGCGCAAGCCCGTCTTTGTGTCGCGCCGGAATCAGCAGCAGTCCGCTCAAGATAAATAGCGACAGGCCGACCGCCAAAGGAACGCGCCACACCGAATCCAGCCAGATACCCGCGGCCAGACCGACGGCCGGCGGAACCAGCGGTTGCATACTCAGCCAGCGCCAGGCCACCTCGCGCCGGGTCGGCAACGGGACGGCCAGCGGGTCGAAGCCGCCTCGGTCCGGCTCAGTCACGCTCCATCTCGATGATGCGTCGGGCATGCAGGAACACCAGATAACAACTCGTTACTTCCCGGCGATAAATACTGGCGATGGCTTTCGCGTAGGTGCGAATCTGCAACTGGTAATCACGCCCCCGCTCCGGGCAGGCGGCCGCCTCGATCCGATCCGTCTTGAAGTCCACGATTTCCAAACCCTTTTCATTCTCCAGCAACAGATCGATCATACCGCGGATCAAAATCACGTCGGCCGCGTCGCGTCCGCGAACCTGCGGATCGTAATCCTGTGGATCGATTCGGGAAATAAAAGCGATCTCCCGACGGACCCGAGCGGCGGACTCGCGCACACGGCGGCCGAGTTCAGTCTCGAAAAACCAGGCGGCCGCCTCCAACATGACCATACTTGTCTCGTGCCGACCAAGGCGACCGTCGGCGTTCATCCGCCGACATTGCTCGCGCAAATCGTCAAGGTCGCAAGGCCGGGCCAGATCGAGTAGTTGCAAAAAACGGTGCGTAGCCGTGCCCCGGGCGGCCGGGTCGTCCGAAGGTTTTTCGGAAATAAAGAGCGGCCGAGCCGGTTTTGCGGGAAGATGGGAAGACCGGCTTTGTTCGTCCGGATCGTGCAACACCTCCCAACGGCGTTTCAATTCACTAACCGCGACACGGGCCGGCAGCGTGGTCAATTCCAATGCCGGATATTGGCCGCCCAGAAAATCGATCAACTCATTCGCCGTGCCGTCGGGCGCTCGCGGCTCGTCGGCGGCAAGCGGTTGCAAATCCGCCAGTCGAGCCAGTTGTTCCTGTCGGCTTATCTCCTCGGCCGGCGGGATGCGCCAGCGATCAGTGGCGGCTCGATCATGAGCGTGAACCTCGAATAATGCATCTTGCGATGGAGGGTTCTCTCCGGGCCAGGCCACCAGTCTGGCTGGACCAGACGCGACAACCGGGATCAGCCAGTCCAAAGGATTCGTGGCCGATTCGAGTTCCAGCGTGGAAAGCGCTTGAGGGCCGTCGCCCTCAGCCTGTCCGCTGCGCGAAGTCTCCGCCCTGCCCGGATCATAGCGGCCGACCAGCATCAAATGTTCGCGAGCCCGGGTCAAAGCCACATATAGGACACGCAGCTCCTCGGCGAGCGACTCGCGGCGCACATGCTCGGCCGCCAATTGGTGGACCAGCGTCGGGTAATAAATACGTTTTTCCGGGTCCGCCGCCTGCATGGCCAAACCGTACTTGCGATCCACCAGCACGGTTTGTCGCGTATCCTCCAGGTTGAAGCGCTTGCTCAGGTCCGCCAGAATGACCACCGGAAATTCCAACCCCTTGCTGGTGTGAATGGTCATGATCCGGACGAGGTTTTCCTCCGCGCTGCCGCCGGAGGGTTGTTTCCAGCTTTGGGCGCTGTCCACCAGGTCGTCAAGAAAACGGAGGAAACGCCGCAATCCCTGCCGCGAGAAATGCCCGAATTGCCGGGCCAGCTCGTGCAGCCGTACCAGATGCTCGCGTCGACGTATTCCGTCCGGCAGGCCGGCGACGTAGGCCGGGTAGTCGCTCGCCTCGATGATTTCCCACAAGACTTCCGCGACCGGAGCCCGTTGAATACGTCGGCGATAATGATCGAGCAGGGATAGGAACACCTCCAGCCGCTCGCGCAGATTTCGGTCCGGCCCGGCGGCCGCGTATTGACACACCGCCTCGTGGAACGGCGCCATGCGATCCGCCAAACGGATTTCCAACAGGTCGCTTTCGCTGAATCGCTCGCCCAACAGCGGGCCGCGCATGACCGCCGCCAGCGGGATATCCTGTTGTTGATTATCCAGCAAACGCAGCAGGCTCACGCAGTCGTTAAACTCCGTGCTGTCCAGGTTGCTGTCGCCGCGCTCGACGTGGACGGGAATCCCCATCCGCCGCAACACATCGGCGATGGGGTCGGCCTTGTGCGGCATCGAACGCAGCAGAATTACGATGTCCCGGTATTCAAGTGGGCGCAGACCCGGCGGCCCGCCGGCATCGGCCGGTTTGTCCGCGATTTGATAACACTGCTTGCGCGGGTTGTCGCCCATCCAATACTGAATCCGCCGGCCGATCAGAAACGCCTCGCGCTCGATGGCCTCCAATTCCATTTCATCCGCGGAGGTTTCATCCTCTTCCGCGTTTTCTTGCTCGTCGTTCGCCGCTCGGTTACGCGAGGTGATCGGCTCCAGCAAATGCAGTTCGACCGCCGGTCGATCGAAACCCAGCGCCTCCCCCGCCGGTGGAAACGTTTTGCCCGCCACGAGCCGGGCCCGCTCGTCATAGTCGCTGCCGCCGAACGTCCGGCTCATCAGCTCCTGGAAAATAAAATTGACCGCCTCGATCAGCCCCGGTCGGCTGCGGAAATTCTCGCGCAGATAGATGAGCTCGCCGGCGGCCGCATCGTGGGCGAACCGTTCCGCCCGCCCGGCGAACAATTCCGGTTCGGCCAGACGGAAGCGATAGATGCTCTGCTTGATGTCCCCGACCGCGAAGAGATTCCCCTCCGGCGGGTCGGCCGACTCCCGGCTGACCAGCCGCAGGATCGCCTCCTGCAGCGGGTCGATGTCCTGGAATTCGTCGACCAGTACGTAGCGAAACTGCCGCTGCATCTGACGGGCGACTTCCGAAGGTCGATTCGGATCGTCGTCGACGCACAAGAGTCGGAAGGCAAAACGCTGCAAGTCGTTGAAGTCCACCGCCGCCCGCGCCGCCTTGGCCGCGCGGTATCGCTCCTCGAATTCGGATACCACGCGAATGAGGGTATCTACATAGGGGCGGATACGCTCCAGACCGTCAGCATATTCGGCCGCGCTGAATGCGCAGATTTTCTGTATAACCGTTTTATCAAAAAGCTCTTTGACCTTTTTGCGTATCTCCAAAGCCGCATCAAAAGCGGCGGAAGTCACCTCATCCAGTTTGGACGGTTTACGTTTAACTTTCGGAAATTCGTATTGGCTAATCTCCGCGGCCACGGCCTCCCAAGTTTCCGCCGGACCGTCATGCAGCGTTTTCCACCAGCCTCGCAAATCTTGGACGAACTCATCCAGATTGTCCGCCCGATCAGCGGCGATCGGCCAGCAACGTCGAATACGGGCGGCCTCTTGCTCGGCGTATGTGCCCAGCCCCTGTAACGCCCGCATGATCCGTTCGCGCTGCAACGTGTGCAGGCGGCTGACAAGCCCGTCGCTCTCCGTCGCGTCCAGTTGCCGAAGCGAAATGGCCAGCCATTGTTCCGGATCGGCCAGACTGCCGAGATAGCCATGCAGGCCCAGAACAAGCCCGATCATTTTGTAATCGCTGCCCGCGCCATAATCGTCCACCCATCGACGGAATGACTCGGCGAAGTTATCTTCACCCTCGTACAACTCGATAAAAAAGGCGTCCAGCACCTCGCGACGCAGCAACTCCGCTTCCTCGGCGCTCAGCACGGCCGCCTGCGGATCGACCCCCGCCTGCGGGAACCAGCGCTGGATCAGCATCTTGCAGAAAGCATGAATGGTGGAAATGTTCGCCGCGTCGAGCAAATGAAGCTGTTCGTTCAGGAAACCGTCAGCGGGATTCTTTTCCAACTCGCGCCGAATGACTGATTCGATCCGCGTCCGCATCTCGCCGGCGGCCGCATCCGTGAACGTTACGACCAATAGTTCATCAACCCGGCAGCGCTGCCGACAGACCAGATCCGCGCAGCGCTCGGCCAGCACGGTGGTCTTCCCGGCCCCGGCCGCCGCGGAGACCAGCACGCTCTGCCCGAGCGTGGTCACCGCCTGACGCTGGCTCTCGGTCAGGCGCTTCAATGGATCATGAGGATCATTCGCCCGATCCGGCATCCTCGGCCTCCCGCGTCATTTGCTGAAGTACCTGCGTTTTCGAGCCCATCCCTTCCAACAGCCGCGGCGGCTGGGTTTCGATCTCGTATCGGCAGACCGCGCGCAACGCGCAGAACCCGCACGGCATCGCTCGATTCAACCGATACGGCCGCACGGAGATATCGCCGTCCAGCACCGCGTCGGTCAGCTCACCCATCCGTCGCCCGACGTGGCGTAACAAGACGGCGAATTCATCGTTGTTCAGTAAATCGGAATTTGCCGCGTTGCCGCCCTTTTGAGTGATCGCTGCAGAAATGAAAGCCGAAGCGGTACCCGGTCCACTAACCGTACCGTCGAGCGTATCCACCTTCGAAACATCGATTACTCCGCGCCACTTGGTCGGCGTCTTGGTTTCCGACGGATGCGGCACCGTCGCGAAAGGTTCGATGAGGGGCAAAAACAATGCCGCGACCGGCCGAATCGGTCGACCGGTCAGCGATTGCCCCACTTGCTGCAAGGCCAGCAGATAAGCCACCAGTTGCACGCTCAGCCCGTGATAGGCCTTCGTCCAGTCCATCTTACGTTCCCTGGCCAGCTTATAATCGATCACCACGCCGAGTAGTTCGTCGGCCAACTCGGCCACGTCCACCCGGTCGATCACCCCGCGCAGGAGAACGCGCCGCCCCTTGGGCGTGGTCAGAGTTACGGCGGCGGCCCCTGCGCTCATCCCGAACGGTAACTCCACCCGCATCGGCCGATACCGACCCAACCCGGCCGCCTCGCGCTGTCGCCGTAGTGAACGGTGGAGGTGAAAACGACTCCAATCATAAAGATACGCGTTGCGTGCCTCGGTCAGCAGCATGTCGCCGGCCAACTCCGGCAACATCTCGCCGCTGATTTGGTCAACTCTTTCGTTGATTTCGTCCTCGCCCAGCTCGGCCAGGCTGCGACGCTCCCGAGCAAGCGTATCGACGAACTTTTCCAGGACCGCGTGGCAAATCTTGCCCAGGTCGATGGGTTCCAGCGACGGCTCCACGCGCGGTTTCAGCTTCAGGAGATATTCGGCGAAGTGGGCGAAGGGACAGGCCGCGAAACGCTCGAGTCGCGATACGCTGGTGCCCAACGGTGAACGCACCGCCCGGCCGATGATGCCTGCGTCCAACCTGGCTTCGTTTCGATACGCTAGCCCACCGAAACAGCGCCGCAGCGTATGGCCCCATGAAGGCTCTGTCCGAATCCGCTCATAAACGGCGTTGAATAAAGCCCGTTTCCCCGGCTCCGTGTCCTGTTCTCTCTCGCCCCGGCGACGAAATTCGGCGGCCAATCGCCCGCCTAGTTCGTTGATCCGGGCGATCCAGTCCAGCGAACGCTCGGCCCACGGGTCGGCGATTTTTTCCACCGTCAAATTCGGTAGGGCCCGCAAAACATCTTGCAGGTAAGGCGATGGTCGCAACGGCTTGCCTTGCCCATCCGCGCGCGGCCAACTGATCCAGACCCGCTCCGAGGCCCGGGTCAGGGCGATGTACGCCAGCATGCGCTCGTTAAGCAGTTGTTGTCGGCGGGCCGGGCCGATCTCCCGGCCGGCCTTGGCCAAAAGTTCCCGCTCGACATCGCCGAGTAACGGATCCTCCGCCGTATGCAGCGGGAAATGCCGCTCGTCGAAGCCCAACAGCAGCACCGCCCGCACCGGCGGATGACGACTGCGTTCGATCGAACCGACCAGCACTTGATCCAACGTGGGCGGGGCCAGTCCCAAGTTGAACTCCGCCAACGCCGCCTCCAGCGTCTCGCGAAATTCGTTGATACTCAGCGGCTCGGTCCCGAGCGCTTTAACGAACTCGTCCAGCAACTCGACGAAGTCGAGCCAGATCTGCCGGTGCATGTCGGCTTCGTGGCCGCGCCCGTCTCCTTCATCATGCTCGGCCCATTGGGCCAGTTGCTCACCGGTCCGTATTTGTTCGAGACAAGCGTAAAACACCTCCGCCCACTCGCTCCCCGCGGCTTCAGGATGAGCGGCCGCCCAATCCAGCCACGACTCGACTTGGGCGAGCCATCGTCGGCGGATGCGATTGACCTCCCGAAGGACTTTTTGTTGATACCCCTGTTGCTCCTCGTCCCGCGCTTTGTCGGGGAAATAGCGAGCGCTCGTCCATTCTTCCTTCCACGCGGCCCGGCCGACGATTCCGCAGGCCAGCACGTAATTTTCCAGCAGGTCCGCTTCCCGAACATTGAGATTCAGCAACCCCGTCTTGAGCGACAGCCGCACCGCTTCCGCCCGGCAATCGTCGGCGGCCAGGGTCAGCAGACTGCGCACCAGTTCGACCAGCGGATGATGCGTGGTCGGTTCGCGGCGGTCCAGAAAACACGGGATACCCTTTCCGCGTAACGCCGCCGCGATCAGATCATGATATTCCGCCAGATCGCGAACGATCACCGCGATATCGCGGTAGCGCATCGGCGGATCGACTCGCCGGGTCAATCGTTCGATCTCCGCCACGGCGGCGGCCACCTCCGTCCGCCGATCCGGAAAATCCAGGGCCCGAATTGTTTCCCTTGAGATCGGCCCGCTCTCGGCCGTCCGCGTCCGAAACAGATTGTTTTCCAAGGCGACCAGGGCTGGCGCTTGAAAACGGGGCGGTGTGGGGTTTTTCAATAGTATCGGCTCAAGCACATCGACCCCGGCGGCCTTCAGGTCATGGCCCAGCCGCACCAATGTGCGTTCCGTCCGGGCGAAAAGCGAATAACTCAACCAGGGAATTGTCTCCGCTTTGACCGCCGCCGCCGTCGGATCGAGCAGCAAGGTGACTTCCATGCTCCGCGCCCGCCGGGCCAGCTCGGTCAGCAGGTGATATTCCTGCCGGGTGAATCCGGCGAAACCGTCAACCCAAACCTCCGCATCGCTCAGCCACGAACATTGGTCCAGCCGGTCGGTCGCCAGTTGCAGATACTGGGCCGGGTCCAGCCGATCGTCGATCAGATGATCAACATACGCCTGATAGAGCCGGGTCAGATCGCCGACCCAGGCGGCGGCCAACGGATTGCTTTCGCCGATCCGTTCGGCCAGCTCGACCAAAGCCGGCGGATCGACCGCTTCGTGGATCAGTTCCTCGATGGTGTTTGCGATTTGCCGCACCAACCCCGGCTTATCGGCCACCCGTGCCAGAATGGTCAGGTTGGATTTCTCGTTGCGGATCAGTCGCCGCACGACCATCAGCCGCCCCAATAGCCCGATGGTCTGGTCCGCCGCTCGCGGATCGATCCCGCTCTCGGCGAAAATCCGGTAGGCCAACCGCTGAAAACTCAATACTTCGCAACGGGTAAAGCCGGCCAAATCCGGCGTTTCGATCAACGCCCGCTCCATCTGGAAGCTGGCCTGCTCCGGGACCAGCAGCAACAACCTGGGTCCGCGGGCGGCGTCCTCCCGCAGCCGCGCCCGGATCGCCTCCAGACAACGCCACGTCTTGCCGCTCCCCGCCCGCCCAATAATAAAACGCACCGACATGCTCAGGCCCCGAAAAATAAAAACGTATCATACGCTTTTCATCATTTATTGAAAATGACCAACCGGTGATAATCCGCACTCGACGAGATCGACGTGATCGACGAAAATACAACCCCCGGCTCATGAGGGATTCGGGGACGGGTGGCCCACGTTTTTAGACGTGGGGGCGCGATGATCGATGGAGACCATCTGTTGCCGGGCGATCATCGTGATCCCGTCTCACGACAAGGTGGGCCGCCCCGTCCAGAACTCCGGCGGCCGAAAACGGTATCCAAGAGGTGATGCGATGAAAAAAAGCGTGAACGGTTGGACCTTCGCCCCCGAGATGCCCCTGGCCGAGGTCGTGAAAGTTGTCCAGCAAGCCGGTTTCCAGGCTTTCGAGCCGACCATCGGCGAGGAAGGCGAGCTGACCGTCACGACGGACGAAAGCGCCGTTCGCCGGCTCGGCGAGCGGATTCGGGCCGCCGGTCTGGAGGTAGCCTCCCTGGCGACGGGGCTGTATTGGAAATACTCGCTTACCTCACCCGATAAAACACAGCGCGAGCAGGCTCGGCAGGTGACCATCGCTTGCCTGGACCGGGCCAAATGGCTCGGTACCGACGCTCTGCTGGTGGTGCCGGGATTGGTCGCCCACTTCGAGGATAACAAACTGCGCATCGGATACGCCGACGCCTTGCGTCTGTCCTATGAGGCCCTGCGCGACCTGGCCGGCGAGGCGGAGAAACGCGGCGTCATGATCGCCATCGAAAATGTCTGGAATGCCTTCCTGGTCTCGCCCGTCGAGACGCGGGAGCTGATCGACAAGATCAACTCGCCCTGGGTGGCCGCCTATCTCGATGTCGGTAACGTCTTGCGCTACGGAGTTTCCCAGGATTGGGTGGACACTCTCGGTCGCCGCATCCGTCGGATTCATCTGAAAGACTATAACCTCAGTGTCGGCGGGTTGAAGGGTTTCTGCCAGCTTTGCGACGGAGACGTGGAATGGCCGGCGGTGATGGCCGCCTTGCGCCAGGTCGGGTACGATGGCCCGCTGACTTACGAGGGCCCCGGCGACCCGGCGGATATCTCCCGCCGTATCGACCGGATCATGGCGATGTAAAGGCCGGTCCCGACATTCTGGGATGTCGGCCGGATGGGATGGTACAACCCTGACGGAATGTGGAAGAAACAATGGCCGACGAAAAAATCTTGATTACAGGCGGGCGAATCATCGACCCGGCCAACGGCGTGGACCGCACCGGCGATCTGCTGCTGGCCGACGGCAAGGTGGTTCGACTGGATACGCAAATCGCCGATTCCGGGGCTCGGGTGATCGAGGCCAAGGGGCTGATTGTCTGCCCCGGTTTGATTGATATTCACGTACACTTTCGCGAGCCGGGCGACGAGAACGAGGAGACCATCGCTACCGGCAGCGCCGCCGCCGTCGCCGGCGGGTTCACCAGCGTCGCCTGCATGCCCAACACCAACCCCGCCTTGGACGACGAGGCCTCCATCGAGTTCGTCTATCGCCACGCCGCCCGGGCCAATCTCTGCAACGTCTACCCCGTCGGTGCGGTAACCAAGGGACGCCAGGGCAAAGAGTTGGCCGAGATGGGCCAGATGGACCGCGCCGGGGCCGTGGGGTTTTCCGACGATGGTAACGGCATTGCCTCTACCGGCGTGATGTATCGCGCCCTGCAGTATGTACGCATGTTCGACAAGCCGATCATTCAGCACGCCGAGGATCCGGATGTCACCGGCGGCGGAGTCATGAACGGCGGACAAACGGCCTTGCGACTGGGGCTGCCCGGCATTAACCCCATCGGCGAGGAACTCATGATCCAGCGAGACCTGACCCTCGTCAAGGAAACCGGTGCCCGCTACCACGTGTGCCATATTTCCACCGCCGCCGCCGTTGAGCTTGTTCGTCAGGCCAAGGCCGCCCGGATGCCCGTCACCGCCGAAGTCACGCCGCACCATCTGCTGTTGACCGACGAAAATTGCGCGACGTTCGACGCGAATTTCAAGATGAACCCACCGCTTCGTACCCAGGCCGACGTGGAGGCCTGTCTCGAAGGGCTGGCCGAGGGCATCATCGACTGTCTGGCCACCGACCATGCACCACACGGCGTGCAGGAAAAGGAGTTGGAATTTCTCAACGCGCCCTTTGGGATCATCGGGTTGGAAAGCGCCTTGCCGCTGTATATCAAGGCACTGCTGACCACCGGCCTGCTGGATTGGCCGAACCTGATTGATCGGATGGCCGTCCGTCCCGCTCAAGTTCTGCGGCTGAACAAGGGAATCTTGTCCATCGGGGCCGATGCCGATGTCACCGTAATCGATCCGGACCTTGAATGGACCATCGACGCCCGCGCGTTCAAGTCCAAGAGCCGCAACTGCCCCTTCGACGGCTGGAAAGTTCGCGGCCGGGCGGTGGCCACCATTGTCGGGGGACAGATCAAATATCAGCTCGAACCGGCGGCCTCGGAGTCGTAGTGCCCGCATCATCTTTGTCGCTGAGAATAGTCCACCCGACCGCGAGTACACGAACAACGATGTCCAATTTTCGTTTTGCCATCGAGACCAAGAAAGTTCCACCCGGCCATGCGGTCTCCGTCGAGCTGGACGGGTACTGGTATACCATCTCCAACGATGGGGGTACGTTTTACGCCACCGATGAGGCCTGCCCTCACGAGGGCGGACACCTCGGCGGCGGGGAGGTTCGCGACGGCTGCCTGATCTGCCCCGTCCATTGCTGGCCTTGGAACCTCCAAACCGGCCTTTCCGATACCCACATGCCTTGGCTCCGGCTCAAACGCTACCGTTGCGAGGTCCGTGAGAATAGAATTTACGTGGATATCTCCAGCCACATACCATTGGAATAAAAAAATTCCGCCACCGAGCAATTCTTATTCAGTACCGTGGGAATCTAACCGACATAATAAAGGTCGGTTGGGGGGTAAATCCCCTAGTTGGTAAAAAACAGCCGATGGGAAAAGCGGGGCCAGCTATTTTATCGGACCTGCCCAGTGGGTTCGGCTAAGCCCACATACCATTGTTTATATGTAAGTTGAAAGGGGGATAGCCTCGAATCGGGGGTTTTAGGGGAAAAGCCTCTGTGGAGGGGAAAGAAGCTTTTTTATCACTTCGCGCACTGCACCATCCTACGGCCTGTGTAAACTTCAAGCATGAAAATATAATTTTCGATGAAACATCGCTGGTCGAAATTCATCTAAATAGACAGAGGCTGTTTTTGGCGGTTTTCAGACTGACCGGACATGACCAAATTTTCGGTTATAAGGAATTGCCTGTAAGAAATAGGCCGGCATATGTAGAATAAGGTTGAGTATCCCCGATGTTGTTTAGGATCGCGTGAGGATAAACCATGACCCTATTGGAAAAATCTTCGCGGCAGGCCCAGAAGCGGCTGTGGCTGAACCGTTGGTTATCGGCCTTGGGTTGGTCCCTGACCGGGGCGGCCGGGGTGTTTTTTGTCCTCGTCATTTTGCAGCGGATACTGCTGTCCACCATGGAAGCCGGGCTATTCTTTGGGATAGCGGCGATAGCCCTGACTGTTTTGGCTTTGATCAGCTCGATTGTTTGGTCGCTGTGGACGCGGGAAAGCCTGCCCGCCGCCGCCGCTTGCCTGGATAAGGCCGCCCGGCTGAAAGAGCGGCTCAGCAGCGCGTTGCATTGTCGGACGATCGATGATCCTTTCGCGCAAGCGGTGGTCGCCGATGCCGAGCAGGTCAGCAAAAAAGTGGTGGTGCCTCTATATCTGCCGATCCGAGCTCCGCGCTCGGCGAATTATGCGGGCCTGAGCCTCGTATTGGCGTTGCTGGTTTTATGGTTGTTTCCGACTGTCGATCTGGCCGGCAAGAACGAAGAGGCGCTCCAGAAAAAAGATATGGCCGACCAGGTGGCGCGGGTCAAGGCCGATATTCAGCCGCGCGTCCAGCAGCAGATGAACAAACTGGCCGAGCAGAACCCCACGTTAAAAAAGGACATCGATGACTTGGAGGCGATGCGGGAAGCCCCGCTGCAGACGCCGTTCGATGTTCGTCGCGAGGAAATGAAAAAGCTCGAAAGCCTCAAGGAAAAATGGGAGTCACGGCGGGACAGCAGCGAACTAGCCAAGGTGCAGGAATTCAAGAACATGGCCCGCCGCCTGGCCGCCACCCGGCAGCAAAGCAAGACCCCGGTCGGCGATCTGAACAAGGCGTTATCCGAGGGCGATCTCAAGGCCGCTCAGGCGGCGATCGAAACCCTGAAAGAGGAATTGGCCAAGGCCGCCAAGACCCCGGAGGAAAAACAGAAAGCCGAGGAGATGCAACAACAGCTCGAGGCCGTGGCCAAAAAACTCGAACAGATGGCCAAGGATGACAAAAAAGTCCAGGACGCCATGGCCAAGGCCGGCTTGAGCAAGGAAGACATCGCCAAGGCTTTGGAGAACATCAAGAAGGGCGATAAGGAAGCCCTCAAACAACAATTGAAAGACAAAGGTCTCTCGGAGAGCCAGGCCCAGGAGCTTGCCCAGTTGGCCGACAAACGTTGCGGGGCGTGTGACCTGGCCAACAAACTGGGCATGAGCCTTGGTCAGGCGGCCGCCGCGATGGGGCAGGGCGCCGACCAGGCCGGCAACAAGGCCCTCGATGGCCTGACCGCCGCCGGCGAACAACTTTCGCAACTCGAGGCGATGGAACAGGAACTCAACCAGTTGGCCCAGGGCCTGTCCGAACTCGACGCGATGAAGAATAACCTCGGCCAAGGCTGTTCCCAGTGCAACGGTACGGGCATGTGCAACGGCCAGCCGTGCGGGATGTGCAACGGGTCGGGCATGTGTAACGGACAAGGCCAGGGCGGAAAAGGAATGGGGATGGGTGGCCTCGGGCGCGGACAGGGCAATATTGCCCCGAAAGAGGCCACCAACGTCGGACTTAAATACGAACGCACCCCGGTGCATACCGGCCCGGGCCGGATTATTTCCCAACAGTGGGTGGACGGTGAGCAGTTCAAGAGCGAACCGACCGGCGAATTTGTCGAGGCCAATATCGCCGCCCAGCGCGCCACCGCCGATGCGATCGAGCGGGAACAGATCCCCCGGCAATATCACGGACCGTTGCGCGAGTATTTCAAACATTCGGCCGAGGGCCTGCCGGTCGACCAGACGCCGTCAGCCAATCCAGGCACCGAAGCCTCCAAATAGCTCCACGATCGCCTCGGTACCGCCGTTCGGTGTGGGCGCTATGTACCTGAAAGTTGGATGGCGCGTCATGGTGTGGCACTGGCGTCTCGCCAGTGCCGTTATCCTCTATCATGGATGCGGGGTAAACATTGGCCTGAGAAAGATCGTCGGGATTTTTATTTTCGGGAGCCATTCGAAATGCACAGCATGTTTCTCAAGCGGCCGCGATGTTTTCTGTTCGGTGTGGTGGCGATGGTGATGTTCACCGGTTGCGATCGCTCCGAGCCGCGGCCGGTGGTGACGCTTTATTCCAGCGTCGATGTTCCGTTCACCGAGTCCGTGGTCAAGGAATTTGAGCGGCAGACCGGCATCACCGTGCAGTTGAAAGGCGATACCGAAGCGGGCAAGACGACCGGGTTGGTCAACCGCATCCGGGCGGAGCGCGGCCATCCGCAGGCCGACGTTTTCTGGTCGAGTGAGATATTCAACACGATCAACCTGGCCGACGAGGGTTTGTTGGCCGAATATCGTCCGCCGGCCGAGGGCATTCCCGACCGCTATCGCGACCCCAAGGGCCGCTGGACCGCTTTCGGCCTGCGGGCCAGGGTCGTGGCCTACAATACCACCAAGGTCAAACCCGAACAGTTGCCCAAAACCTGGCGACAACTGCCCGATCCGCAATGGAAAGGCGCCTTGGGCGTGGCCAACCCGTATTTCGGCACGACCCGCGGACACTTCGCCGCGTTATATGTTCTGTGGGGTGAGGAGCAATACGTCCGGTTCCTCAAGGAACTGCGGGAGACGACCGGCGGAGAATTGATGGACGGCAACGCCACCGCCGCCCGCTTTGTCGGGCAGGGCCGGTTGCTGATTTGCGCGACCGACGACGATGACGTGTATGCCCGCAAAGGACGCGGCGAACCGGTGGAGATGGTGCATCCGGACTTGGGCGACGGCGGCACCCTGCTGATCCCCAATACGGTGGCCTTGCTTGCCGGCGCTCCACATCCGGAAACGGCCCGCAAGCTGATCGGTTTTCTCACCTCGGCCCACACCGAGCGGATGCTGGCCGAAAGCGATTCCGGAAACATCCCCGTGCGCGCCGACCTCCGCAAGGAACTCGGCCGCACGCTCCCACCCGAAACAAAATTGAGCTACCAGCAGATCGCCGCCGCCATGGAACCATCCATCAAACTCGCCCGCGAATATCTGGTGAAATAGCGGTCAGTTTTCAGCCGTCAGTGATCAGTTGTCAGTTTCGGTGTCGCCTTTACCAGCCCGACGCAGTTGACCTGCCTGCCTCGCCTTGGCGGGCCAACGAGGGTACAACCTACCAGCCCGCAGCGCAAGCAAGGGACAATCGCGAGCAATGCATACCAACGCGCTACCCAAGCAATTCCTTTGTGCATCGGGATGTCGCGAAGCAGCATGTACGGTTGGGTGGCATGGGCAGATTCTTATCCCGCAACAGCGGGATAAGAATCTGCCCGTGTTTTTCGGTATCGGCACACAGCACGGACAAACCCTTGTCCTGCCCCCGCATGACCAGGATCTGCCCATGCCACCCTGCCCTATAACAATGTCGCGATAAGATGTATGGTACCGCAATGCGAACGAATCTATGTTGTCGTAATCAACCCATTGATCGTCTTGACGGGTATATCGCCATGTCATACGTTAAAGGTG
Source organism: uncultured Planctomycetales bacterium (assembly GCA_964642815.1). Lineage (GTDB taxonomy): Bacteria > Planctomycetota > Phycisphaerae > UBA1845 > PWPN01 > JAAYCU01. The sequence continues at coordinate 17,201 of CAZXSA010000085.1, forward strand.
TTAAGAAAATCGGGAACAGGCAGTCGCTGGATAAACGAGCAACAGGAAAGGGCAAATCCGCCATGCCGGTAATCGCGAGATTCTACGGGATCGTGATCAAGATGTATTTCAGCCAAAGCGAGCACGGAGTACCCCATTTTCATGCTATCTATGGCGAGTGCAACGCCGTGTATGCCATCGACACGGGGACGATGCTCGAAGGGGATTTGCCACCCCGAGCACAAAAACTAGTCAAGGAATGGGCTTCGCTCTACAGGGCTGAATTACTGGAAATGTGGCAGAAGCAGCAGTTTCGCCAACTTCCAGGATTGGAGTGAGCAAGCTATGGATTCTATCCCTAAAATTGTCTCGGTTTCCGCTGTTGGCCCGACGGTCCTGTCGGTTGTGTTCGATAACGGCGTCGAAAAGAGGTACGACTGTACCCCGTTGCTGTCCCGGGAGGAATTCGCCTTGCTGCGTAATCCCGCTTTCTTCCGTGCCGTACGGGTCGATGCCGGCGGATACGGCGTCTCCTGGTCCGACGATCTCGACCTGAGCGAGTACGAACTATGGACCAAGGGAAGTTGCGTAGGCGATCATTCCCTCCAGTCAGCCCCGTAAAGTCAACGACGTGGGCATTATATGTATTTGACAATGTCGCCCATGCCACCCCGGCCGAGATACTGAGTCAACCTTGCCGCAAGGAAAAGCGGCGTCATGGCCGCCGCACTCCATAATCTCGTGCCGGTATGTCGAGCTCCAGCCGAAACGTTCATGCATGCCGGCGCATACTGTCATCATGACGAGTTTTACGTCCCGCCGAACAACGGTTAAAATCACCGGTTCTTTCGTTTGATGAAGAAGTGATTGGACTGACTATTGGTTTGTATTCTGGTGCAACATGGCTTTACTGGATGATTTATCGACAACCTATGAACCGCAATCCGTGGAAACGCCGATCCGGCAGGCGTGGGAGGACGGCGGATTTTTCCGCCCCGACCCGGCGGATACCGACGGCGAAGCCTATACCATCGTTATCCCGCCGCCGAACGTAACCGGAGCTTTGCACGGCGGGCACGCCCTGAATAATACGCTGCAAGACATCCTCATCCGCTGGCGGCGGATGCAGGGCCGCAACACCCTATGGATGCCCGGCACCGATCATGCGGGCATCGCCACTCAAGCGGTGGTCGAACGTACGATTTTCGAAAAAGAGAAAAAAAGTCGTCACGATCTCGGCCGCGAGGAGATGGTCAAGCGGATCTGGCAATGGAAGGAGCAGTACGGTAACCGGATCATCGAGCAACTCAAGCTGATGGGCTG
>CAZXSA010000086.1:0-18409 GCA_964642815.1 uncultured Planctomycetales bacterium
CGGGTGCGGGCCGCCTCAGTTCTCTCAGAAGGAGGCAAGAGCATAAGGCCGATAGTCGGTTTTTTTGACAACTCGAGCATATCCCGGTTGCCATTATTTATAGATCGATACCCGACAATAATAAATATATCACAACATTCGATCAAAAGCAAGTAGAGATATGAACATTATTGTCGTGGCAAAGAACATCATTATTCTGTTTTTCAGAATAATTAATGTATAGATATATTATATGAATAATTAGTTATATTGCAATGAGAATATGCCGACGCGTGTCGATTTCGTGTCGGAATTGCGTCAGCAAGATTCGCAATATAACGACGAATTGCCTTGTCCAGCCGTGAATTGCTTTACTTGAGTGTCGCGTTAGATAACAATCCGGTCTTGTGGCGACCGTATTTCGTTTAGGTCATGGGCGGAGCGGGGAGCGATAGCTTAAAACTCCCGCCAAGGTCATTAAAACAGGGATTCATGATGAAAGTATTATTAGTCGGCAGCGGTGGTCGCGAACATGCAATCGCGTGGAAGCTTGCTCGTTCTTCGGGTTTGACCCGGATGTTTTTTGCGCCGGGTAACGCGGGGATGGCCGACCTTGGCGATTGCGTGCCGGTGCAGGCCGAGGATGTCGCCGCGGTGGTTCGTTTTGCCAAGCAGGAGAAAATGGATCTCGTGATCGTCGGGCCGGAGGATCCACTCTGTGACGGGATGGTGGACGCTCTGCAGGCCGCGGGTATCCGTGCGTTTGGACCTACGCAGGCCGCCGCCCGTCTGGAAGGGGACAAGGCTTTTGCCAAGGAAATGATGCGCCAGCGTTCGGTGCCGACCGGTGAAGCCCGCATATTTACGACCTTCCGCGATGCCAAGGCTTATGTGGCCAGTCGGGAAGGCGGCGTGGTGGTCAAGGCCGCCGGTTTGGCCAAGGGCAAGGGCGTGGCGGTGTGCGATGACCCCGCCGACGCGATCCTGGCCTTGGAAAACATAATGGTTAAGCGCATCTACGGGACGGCCGGGGATAAAGTCGTCGTTGAGGAGAAACTCACCGGACCGGAAGTAAGCATTCTCGCCCTCGTTGACGGGCATACGATTTACGTGATGGACAGCGCTCAGGATCATAAGGCCATCGGCGAAGGCGACACCGGACCCAACACCGGCGGAATGGGGGCCTATTCGCCGACCCGATTAGTCAATGATCGATCCATGCACCAGATCGAATCGGAAATCCTCGTACCGATCATGGATGCCTTGCGCTCCGAGGGCGTGACGTATAAAGGTGTCTTGTATGCCGGACTGATGCTGACCGCGGCCGGCCCCAAGGTGCTTGAGTTTAATTGTCGATTCGGCGATCCGGAAATCCAACCTTTGTTGATGCGGTTGAAATCCGACCTGCTCGAGGTCTGCATGGCCGTGGTCGAGGGCAAGCTGGATTCGATGACGCTCGAATGGGATCCACGCCCGGCCATCTGCGTGGTGATGGCCTCGGGTGGTTATCCCGGCGATTACCAGAAAGGCAAACCGATTACCGGGCTGGCCGACGCCGGGGCGATGGAGGATGTAGTCGTCTTTCATGCGGGAACCAAGGCCCTTGGCAAGCAGGTCGTGACCGCCGGTGGGCGGGTATTAGGCGTTACGGCCCTGGGCGACACGCTCGACGCCGCCGCCCGACGTTGCTACGCCGCGGTGGATAAGATTCATTTTGAAGGGGCCTATTGCCGCCGAGACATCGGCGCCAAGGCGATGAAGCCGTAGCCCGGATAATTCAACACGGAGACGCGGAGGTTGGCTTAAGTGATAAAGAACTGGAAAAGCTCCGACATCCGGCTTAAGGTAGCGGTATTCGTATCTGGATCAAACAATCAGACACTTGGCGACATAGGGGATCAATCAAAGGAGATACGGCATGTGGCAATTAATCCTGAGTATCATTCTGGGAGTCGTGGGGGTAGCGCTGATCGTTCTCGGAGGCAAGTATCGTAAAGGCATCCATCAGATCGTGGATCACAACCGCCGGATTAATCCGGTTTTGTATTTTGGATTGCCGCTTGGCGTGGTCTCGATTTTATTAGCGATTGTCCTGATTGTCTCCATTTCTTGCGTTTGGGTCGGTTCGGATGAGGTTGGCCATTTGACCCGTATTTACCTCGGCAAGTCGATGAAGCCGGGGCAGATTATCGCCTTTGAAGGGGAGAATGGACCGCAGGCTCGGGTGTTGGCTCCGGGGTTTCACTTTGAGTTCTTCATCCGCTTTACCCATAAGATCGACATGAGGAATCTGATTGAGGTTCAACCCGGCTACTGCGGGAAGCTATATGCCCGCGACGGTATTCCCCTGCGTGAAGAGCAGATTTTTGCCGACGAATGGCCGGCCGAGCAAATGGGCCAGATGCTTGATGCCACCTATTTTTTAAGTAATAAAGGCCAGAAAGGGCCGCAGTTGACCGTACTCAAACCGGGCAAGTACCGCCTGAACCTTTATTTGTGGGACGTCAATCCCAACGAGCGAGTCACCAATATCGAGCAGGGATTCGTCGGGGTGGTTAAATCCAACGCTCAACAGGTCCGGGATCAGAGCAGGACGGTCGATCCTTCACGAATCCCCCAGGGCACCAATCTGGTCGCCCAGCTTGTCCCCAAGGGCCATCGGGGAATCTGGGAGGAAACCCTGCCGCCTGGTCAGTATTACCTGAATACCGATGCGTTTAATGTGACCCCTCTCGACACCAAGGTGCGCACGTGGACGTACGCGGGTGGTTTTACCCGGCGATATATCGATCTAAGCATCGATCAGGAGGGGGGCATTCAACAAAAAGAACGAGTGGAGAAATTCGAGGTTCCTAAAAACGCCGTGGACATGGCCATTATCAATAAGATCGAGGGGTGGGAAGTCCCTCTCGATGTTCGCGTGCTGGTGCAGATCGAACCGCAGTTCGCCCCCTTCGTGGTGGCCTCGGTCGGCGGGATCGAGGAAGTTGAGACGAAGGTTTTGACTCCGACCATCCGAAGCGTGATTCGCAACGTATGCGGTGAGTTGGGCAAGGCCATGACGACGAGGGCTGACAGCAGTAAGGGCAAGGATGAGAAGATCGAGGAAAGCGTTAACTCGGTGCTCGACCTGATTGATAAGCGCGCCCAACTCGAGATCAAAGTCAAGGAACGAATCGCGCCGGAATGCCTCAAGGCCGGTTTCACCGTCAAGGAAGTGCGTTTCGGCGAGCCGGCGATCCCTCCCGAGCTGCTGGTGGCCCGCCTGCGACAGCAATTGGCTCAGCAGTTGAAGGAAACCTACAACCAGGAGCAGCAGGCCCAGATGCAGCGTATCCAGACCGAGAAGGCCCGGGCCGAGGCCGACCAGCAACCCATGCTGATCAAGGCGGAGATCGAAAAACAGGCGGCCGAGAAACGCAAGGAAACTCTCCGGCTGGAAGGCGAGGGCGAGAAAAACAAGCTGCTTGAAATCGCCGAGGGACAAAAGGCCCAGGTGGCCGTCCTGGGCGAGGAAAAAGTGTTGCAACTGGCCATGCTTGAGAAAATCCTCGAGGCGGCCCGGCAAAATCCCGAGATGGTCAAAGTACCTCATGTTCTGGTACAGGGAACCACCGGCGGTCTCGAGGGGGCGGCCGCCGTTCTGGGTAATAGCACCCTGACAACCGGTCTGCTGCAGAAAACCCTTGAGCCAAAGGGGGAAAACCCGAGGAAACAACCGTGAGCGACTCAGGAATAGGAATTAACGGGCGAAAAAGAGCCGATTTGCCCGAGGCATAAAAGAGGTATCGATGGGCTTGGATGAGAGAGCCGGTAACGGTGTTGCCCATGAATTTCTTTGAAAGTCAGGATGTTGCTCGGAAGCAAACGGGGCGGCTGATTGTTTTATTCGCCCTGGCCGTTCTGGCCATCATGTGCATGGTCTATCTGGTCGTGGCCGGGGTGATTGTTTATCTCGGCGGACGCGAGTTCACCGCGGGTCGCCTGAATCTTTTTCATCCTCAGTTATTGGCTTATATCGGACTGGGCACCCTGACCATCGTGGGGCTGGGCAGCGTGTACAAAATCATCGAGCTACGTTCCGGCGGCGGCAAGGCGGTCGCCGAGGCGTTGGGCGGCCGACTCGTCCTCTCGAACACCACCGTCCATGCCGAACGTCGATTGCTCAACGTGGTCGAGGAAATGGCAATCGCCTCCGGTACGCCCGTGCCTCCGGTATATATCCTGGAGGAGGATGGTATCAACGCCTTCGCCGCCGGCTATTCGCCGGCCGACGCGGTCGTGGCTGTCACCCGTGGTTGCGTCGAACAACTATCGCGGGATGAATTGCAGGGTGTTGTCGCCCACGAGTTCAGTCACGTGTTCAACGGCGACATGCGTCTGAATATCCGCCTCATGGGTCTTTTGCACGGGATCCTCATTATTGGAATGATCGGGTATTTTCTTCTGCGCTCGATAGGCAGCTCAACCCGGCATGCGCGGCGTTCCAGCCGTGGTAAAGGGGACGGCGGAATATTACTAGTTCTGGCCTTGGGAGCCGGACTGATGATCGTTGGTTACACAGGTACCTTTTTCGGTAAATTGATCAAGGCCGCGGTCAGCCGCCAGCGTGAATTTCTCGCCGATGCATCGGCCGTTCAGTTCACCCGCAATCCATCCGGGATCGCCGGGGCCTTGAAGCGGATCGGTGGATTCTCCCGGGGATCGCGACTGGAACACCCCAACGCCGAGCAGGCCAGCCACATGTTTTTCAGCCAGGGGTTTGCTACCTGGTTTGGTAACTTTTTCGCCACCCACCCGCCGCTGGCCGAACGAATTCGCCGGATCGAACCGGACTGGAGCGGAGAATTTGCCAAGGGTGAGCCGGCTCAAGCCAAGCCCGTCAAGCAAGATGCTTACGGGCAGGCGGTCCCGGCGGCTTTTGTCGGCGAGGCCAAGCCGGTCATCGGCCGTATTGGCCGACCCTCGGAGGCTCATATTCAATATGCCGGCCAGGTACTCAACGATTTGCCGGCACCGCTTGTTGCCGCGGCCCGCGACCCTTACAGCGTCCGAGCGGTTGTCTACGCTCTCCTGATTAACCGGCAGGCGGACATTCGTAACCATCAGATCGAATGGCTGGCCCAGTACGCCACCCCGGACGTGTATCAGACGACCTTGAAACTGCTCCCTTTGCTCGAGGGGCTGAAAAACAGCGACCGCCTGCCGCTGATTGATCTGACCCTGCCGGCGTTGAAACAAATGTCGTCGGATCAGTACAAGGCGTTCAAGCGCAATTTCCTTGCCCTGGTCGAGGCGGACCGAAAAATCGAGTTGTTCGAGTGGATGCTGCAACGGCTGGTGCTGCGTAATCTGGAGGCTCATTTCACGCGCGGAGCCGCTCCGCCCCGGGCCATGTATTATGCCTTGCCGCGGCTGCGGGGCCATCTTGAGATCCTGCTCTCGTCCCTGGCCTATGTGGGGCAAAAAGATATTGAAAAGGCGAGGACTGCTTTTGAGGCCGGATTGGCATTCCTTGAACTTACGGACATATCCCTGTGCCCCAAGGACCGCTGTGATCTGAAGGCCCTGGATACGGCCTTGGATGAGCTGGCCCGCTTATCGCCACCGCTCAAACTCAAGGTGCTCAAGGCCAGCGCGGCCTGTATCAATGCTGATAATCGCATCACCGACGCCGAAGCCGAGTTGTTCCGCGCCGCGGCGGACGCCTTGGGTTGCCCCGTACCTCCCCTGATCCCTAGCCACCCGGCGCATGGCGTGCGGAACGAGGCATGAAGCAAGGGGATCGCATGATCAATGGTCGTGAAATAAAAGAACTGCGTCGATTTATTTCTACTTATTTCCTTGATTGACAGAGAATTACAAATAGTCTCCAATTATGTGCATCATAAGGCTCATAATTTGCCGATGGTCATAAAGGTCTATTTGGAAAGGGTTTACAATTGACAGATAACCATTTGGACACCCTTTTAGCTCCGTATAATCCCTGGTGGAAACTTGATAGCCAATGGGACGACGCCCTGCCCGATTATCAACGGCCGATTGTGGCCGAGGTGCTCGCCGACCTCCGCGACGTGCCCCAGATCATCTCCATTACTGGCCCCCGGCGAGTGGGCAAGAGTACCGCCGTCAAGCATGTCATCACCCACTTGATCAGCCGCCAGGCTATCGATCCGCGCCAAATCCTGTATTTCTCGTTTGATGATCCGGAACTGTTCGCGGATGAAACCCTGCAACGCCGGATTTTCGATCAACTGGTGGAACGCTTCGCGAGCCGCCCGCAACCCATCTATTTTTTTCTGGACGAAATCCAGCGCCTGCCGCGCTGGGAGCTGTACCTCAAAAAATCATATGACCTGAAACGTCCGATCCACTTTGTGGTCTCCGGCTCGGCCTCATCCCCGATATTTCGCAGCAGCCAGGAGACGCTCCTCGGCCGCATCAAGGACCGCCACCTGCTGCCTTTCAGCTTTCGCGAATACTGCCAGTATCGACTTCGTGGTCAGCCGGAGTTCGCATGTATTCTCGCCGACCACGGCGGCCTCCGGCCGGCTCTGCTGGCCGGTGATGGCGCAGCGGCGGTAGATTGTGCCAATCGTTTACATGAAACCCTACGGCCCTTTCACCAGCAGATTACTCAGGCGGTGTTCGATTACTGCATGGAGGGCGGTTTCCCCGAGGTGTGGGCTCTCCCCGATCCTGTCCGCAAGATCGAATACCTCATGGAGCAGCAGGTACGCAAGGTGCTCTATGAGGATCTGATGATGCTGACCCAATACCGCAAGCCGGAAAACGTGCTGCGATTCTTCGTTTATCTGCTGGCCCACCCGGGCGTGGAAATCAATTCCACCAAGGTCTCTAAAGACATCGACGTGGAGCGGCGGGTGGTCGATGAAAATCTTCCACGCTTGGAATTGACCGATCTGCTCCTGCGGCTCCAAAAATTCAGCCATCAGCCGCTGCGCGTGCGTAAAGGCAATATCAAGTGCTATCCTGTCGATCTGGCCTTGCGCAACGCCGTGTTGAAGACCTGGGGGATGCCCGATGCCGATGCCCTGGGGCTCTATGCGGAAAACTTGGTTATCCGCGAATTGAACGGTTGGCCGGAAAAGATCGAGATCAGCTACTTCCGCGAAAAAACGCGCGAGGTGGACTTCGTGTTTACCTATGCGGGCGACCGCCATTTGCCCATCGAGGTCAAGTCCCAGCCCCAGGAGGATATCCCGCCCGGACTTAAGTATTTCATGAAGCGGTACAAGCTGCCGTTTGGATTGGTCGTCACGCGAGAAAAAACGGTCAGGTTCGAAGAGGTACTCTACCTGCCTTTGCGCTATTTTCTGCTGGGCGCATAGCAGAAGCCAGCTTGGTTCGCCGGTCTGAGCCGAAAAAACTCCGGCAATAACTCTCAACCGCCACAGCCCTCAGGCCGTGCCCTACCGGTAAGTAACGGGACGCAGTTCTTTTAATTGATCGTCAACTCGCCATTTTCGCGGGGCCAGAGTACCATGTGCCGGTCGTTGGGCATGATGCCGTAGGCGAGAATGCGCATGGGAAAGCGTTCGTGGGTCTGAGCCGGGGACGGTCTCGAAGGCCACATTATCGCCGGCCTTCTCGAAGAGCGGCAAATATAGCCTTACCCATCTCCCATGAAGGCCCTTGATACGGCCTTGGATGAGCTGGCCCGCTTATCGCCGCCGCTCAAATTCAAGGTGCTCAAGGCCAGTGCGGCCTGTATCAATGCTGATAATCGCATCACCGACACCGAAGCCGAGTTGTTCCGCGCCGTGGCGGATGCCTTAGGTTGCCCCGTCCCTCCCTTACTTCCCGGCTAGGTTCAAAGCTGAAAAATAATCCGCGCCGACCAAGCGATTGTCCCCACGAAAAATCCCTACAGATGCCCCATTTTTCCTACTGATCGGCAAATTTTGCACAACTTTATTGGACCTACCAGGAAAGCCGGAAACCTCTACAGGACCAACCTCTACTGGGTCGATAGATAAGTGGGGATTATCGGACAGAAAATTGTTCATTGTCGTTTTTTTAGGTCGAACGGGCCATGCAGGAAGCCGATAAGAATCCCGGTTGTTTTGAGAAAATGCGTAAACAGGTCAAACCGGGAAAAACTGATGATGCCTAATAGAATGAAAAGTATAGATAAAATAATTTGTGCCACAGCTTCCCTGGCAGCCTTGTTTGTGGGTGGCGCTTGTCAGGCTCCACCGGAGCCTATCGTTGAGCCGGTGGTGGTTCAGGCTCCGCCACCGGAACCGAGCATGAATGTCACCGCCGATGCGCATTTAACCCTGTTCGGTGAGTTGCCGGAACGAACGCGTATCCCTTTCCGTCCGCAAGCATCCGCGCCAATGGCCCAGCATTCCTTCACCACCGAAGGGGCGGATTTCGACGTGGACCTTTCTCCTGACGGAAAATGGATGGTGTATGCCTCCACCCGGAACACCGTGCAGCCGGATATCTATCTCAAGTCGGTTGACGGCCTCGCGGTCACTCAGTTGACCTCGGACCCCGCCGCCGATGTCCAACCCTGCTTCAGCCCGGACGGCAAGAGCATCGCCTTCGCCAGTTATCGTTCGGGTAATTGGGATATATGGATGATTGGTTTGGAGGGGGGGCAGGCGACCCAGGTTACTTTCTCCCCGCATCATGAGATTCATCCTTCTTTCGCTCCCGATGGCCGGCGGTTGGTTTTCTGTATGTTCAACCAGCGGGCCGAGCAATGGGAAATTTGCACGTTGCAATTGGACCAACCCGGCTCGCAAAAAACGGTCGGGATCGGCCTGTTCCCCAAGTGGTCGCCGGTCGAGGACAGCATCGTTTATCAGAAGGCGCGGCAACGTGGCGGACGCTGGTTCAGCATCTGGCGCATGGACTTGGTCATGGGCGAGCCGCGTTTCCCGATCGAGCTGGCGGCCAGCGCCGAGATGGCCCTTATCCAGCCGAGTTGGAGCCCCGACGGGGCTTGGGTCACCTATGGGACGGCCATGCTGGGTAGCCCCGGGCAGCCACCGGAAGAGACGCTTAGCCCGGTGGCCTCGCGTGGCGACATTTGGATCATGCGAAGCGATGGCACCTCGAATATGTGCTTGACCGACGGGGCCAGTGCCCATTTTGGGCCGGCCTGGAGTTCCGATAATCGGGTTTATTTTACGAGCCTTCAGGGTGGGGTCGAAAATGTATGGTCCGTCAGACCTTCGTTTCAGGAAGGGTTGCAAGTGCATCAACCGACGAAGGATAGCGCAGCCCATATACCCAACCGTGGCGTAGGAACTCGAAATGAGCAGGGGGGGCAGGGCGGGTAAACAAATGGAAATCAGGACTTCAGGTTCAAGGTGGTCCTGAAAGTAGACGAAGTTATTTCTGTCGTTCCGTCGCGAAGAACACCGGCGGGGCGATCCCGTGACGGAAAGAATTCGCCAACGGGCCGAGAAAAGGGATGAGGCGTCGATCAAGGATGATCGGAGCGAAAAGACATATTACCGTTTGCATGACGAGCCTGCTCGTTTGTGGGTGGTTCGGCTGCTCGCATGGAGACGCGAATAAAGGAGCGCGGGGCGAGTTATATGTAACTCGACCGATCACGATGGCCGTGGCCCCGGCGCTGAATCATAGCGGGAGCTCGGCATTCGACGAAATAAAAGTCGCGGACTTGATGGCCAGTGAATTAGGCGACGTCCGCGGGCTCCGGGTCATCGGAGTCAACCGGGTTCTGGCGGTCTTAGCGGAGCAAGGCGTTGACCAGATTTTATCACCCCAGCATGCCCTGGCCGTCTGCGAAAGACTGGGCGCGGATGTCATCCTGGTCTTTGCCATCACCGAATACGACCCCTATACGCCGGTCGTGGGCATGGCCGTCCAGTTATACGGCCACCGCTCCAGCGGGCCGATGTTGGATCCCGTGGCCACCTCGCGAATGGCCCGGCCCTTCCCGGTCGACCCTGACCGGGAGGCAACTCGACCCTGGGGACAGATGCAACGCACGTTTAATGCCGCCCATGAGGCGGTTCGGGATGAAGTCGAGGATTACGCAAAGAACCACGGCGCGGACGAGGGGCCGTATCGCTGGCGGAAATATCTGGCCAGCCAGGAACTGTATGTACGGTTCTGTTGTCATGCCGCGGCCCGGGAGTTGATGGAGCAGTTGGAAGGGAATGGTAGTTCGGCCTTGGCTCAGGCCACCGCCGGTCAATAAGGAGTATCAGTGATGACTTTGCTTCGACAGCTCTCGTTGGTGAAAGGGGAACATCGGTATGTATTCCGTTACCCCGCGGGGCGGGAAGCGGATGTGGTGGCGGCCTTCGCGGATTTAGCCGCCGATGTTGACCAGGGCTTCGATTGGTTCGATGCCGCGGTTTTGAGTTATCAGATGGGTCGTCGTCTCGAGATGGACCTCGAGGAAGTTAAAGCCTGAAGGAGCGAAGGATCGGGGAGAAGAACCTGAGGTCTTTCGGTCTCGAGCCAGGTTGGAAATGGAAACTTTCGCCGCTGATGCTGGTAGTATTATGAACGAGAACAAATTGATCGATGAATTTTTGAATTACCTCCGGTTCGAGCGGCATTTTTCGCCGCACACGGCCAAGTGTTACGCGGCCGACCTGAATCAGTTCTGCGAATTCATCGCGGAACACGGGGGTTCCGCGGGCGAGTTGCCCGGATCGTCGGGCGGTTTCAGTATGTCCGATGGCGGAGGCACGGCGGTAGCCGTCGCGCCACCGGCGACGGGCACATCCACGATGGCCGTGGTTTCCCGTGAGATACTGCTGGGCATCGAAACCGAGGACGTGCGCCGCTTCCTGGCGTTCCTGCGCGATCAGGAATACTCCAAGAGCACCACGGCCCGCAAGCTGGCCACCCTCCGCAGTTTCTTCAAGTTCTGTTTGAAACGCGGCTACGTGCCCAGCAATCCGCTGTCCCCCATTCGCACTCCCAAGCAGGACAAACGCCTGCCCAAATTCCTCGGCGAGGAAGAGGTGCGCAAACTTCTGGAAACCCCGGAAGTGAATACGCTACTCGGCGCCCGCGACCGGGCCATGCTCGAAACCATGTATTCCACCGGCGTGCGGGTCAGCGAGCTGGTCGATCTGAACATCGAGGATGTCGATTTTGTCGGCGAGGCTCTGCATATCCGCGGCAAGGGCAAGAAGGAAAGGGTGACACCGATTTCCCCGACCGCCCTGGCCTGGATCAAGCGGTACATGGAGTTGCGTCGGGCCGATGCCCGGGCGGCCGCGTTCGATCAGCAGGCCGTCTTTGTCAACAAGCACGGCCAGCGGCTCAGTACCCGCAGCGTACGTCGCAAGCTGGACAAGTACCTGGCCATCGCCGGGTTGCCGCCGGATGTTTCGCCGCATACTCTGCGGCATAGTTTCGCCACCCACATGCTCAATCGCGGGGCCGATCTGCGCAGCGTCCAGGAGTTGCTCGGACACCAGTCGCTCTCGACCACGCAGATTTACACGCACTTGACCACCGAACGAATGAAGCAGGTCTACGATCAGGCCCATCCGCGAGCCTGAGAACGGAATCATTATCGTTGACCGATACCGGGAGACACCGAGGGGTGTCTCCCTTTGTTTTGGCTCCATGATTCGATTGAGCAAGTATGAGAACATGGTGGAATCATGATTATGGGTTGTCTTTTCGGCATTACTATTCGCCGTCCTTCGGTTTTCATTACTTTCCGGCAATCCCCAGAAGTTACCGACATGGTCAGGGAGCAAGGGTCACTTTCATGCGCGCCAGGGTGTTGGGGCTGGTCAGATAGACATAATAAAGCCAGAAGCATTTTCCCGTTTCGGACTCGCCGTTGATCCCGACGAGACTGGGATAGAGCGTCAGTTTTGGAAAGGTTTGCGGCACCGGAATCAATTGTTCGTTTAATCGTTTCCAGTCTAAGCCATTATCGGAAACCTTGAGCACAAGGTGGCGGTTGGCCTCGCCTTTGAAGTCGGCATCGACGGCCAGCCATTTTTTCAGATAGGAATTCCATACCACGAAAGCGGCATACCTCAGACCCCGCAGCGGGGTGCCGTTTCCCTCCATCGCCGGTACGGAGAAAGAGCCTTCAATATCGGCCGCATCCTTGCGTTTAAAACGCCTCCATGTGCCCGGAAGTCCTTTGTCATCAAAAGCGGACATGGCGAGATGCTCGCCGTCGGTTTGGCCGAAATACAGGAAAAGACCACCCGGCATGATGGTCAGGTGCGCGTCACCGGCATAATCTTTGCCGTTTTGGCCGGTGATGATTCTGTTGTTCGGATGATTTGGCTTTACCCAATTCTTACCACCGTCGTCCGAGTAGGCATAGCCAAGAGAGGCCCGATTTCGCGTTGCCAGGATGGGATTATCCCTGACTTCGCCATGATAATAGCCATGCAATCGGCCGGACGGATCCTCGTAGATTCCGTTCAGCCACGCGCCTAATTCATCCCAGTCCCCCTTCGCACCCATCACGAGCCCATCCATGTTCTCCCGATGGATGATCCGGGAACTGACCGCATCCGTCGTCCGACAGGTCTTGTCGCTGGGCAGAACTCCGTAAGTCTGCCCGCGCCATGAATAGGTGAAATAGGGGCTGTCGATCCAGAAATCCTTCGGCGCATAGATGATTTCTTCGGGGCCCAGCACGCAAGTGTAGTTGTTATTACGCGAACTCGGCCCCGTACAAGCCGGGTTCATGAGTACAAGGGCCACGATAACCAACAATCGTATGGAAAAGCATCCCGACCGACGGGCCATGCCCATCGAAACAAAAACAAGGTGAATTTTGCCGCTAACGCCCATTTTTCGCTTTTCCAGCACCTCATCGCCAACTGTCTGATACTTCCGCCTTCATGCTTTACTGACCAATCGGCTGATCCGATACCCCCAGTGACCAAGGTTCACGATAATGCTTGCTCACCCATTCGTTGGCTTGAGGATCGTCGATGACTTGCTCTTTTTCGGCGTCCCAGCGTATGGCGCGACCGGTACGCCAGGCGATGTTCATCAGGTGCCCGGGATTGCTCGAGTAGTGGCCGTCCTCGATGGTGCCGATGCCCTCCCGTTTTTCCATCCTCTGGAATAGATCGCGAAAACGGTCGGCGGTGGCCTTGAGTTGGTTCGGGCAGCCGTCGCCGCCGTCGGCCAGGGATCGCTCCTCAATGACTTTCTTGCCCTGGCGGGTTTCGGAATAAATTTCGTAACCTTCGCGACTAAGTACCATGGTACCGTTCGAGCCGTGAAAAGCCTTGCCGTGCTGGCGGTTTTCGATCAGGCGCATGTTCGCGCAACGGCAGGTGTAGGCCATCAGGAACCCCTTCTTCGCCACCGGCCCCGGACCGTACTCGCAGCAGCCATCGAAGGTGTCCGGCCAGTCCCAGTTGTCGTTCAGCACGAACTTGCGACCCGAAGCGCTGGCCGCGATGGGGGCGGTCACGCCCATCGCCCAATGCACGATGTCGTAGTGATGCACCGCCCAGTCCAATTGCCAGCCGCCGCCGTAATCAAAGAACCAGTAGTGATTAGCCAACCGATTCTTGTTGAATTTCACCGCCGGTGACGGTCCAACCCAGAAATCCCAGTCGAGCTCCGGTGGCGGATCGCTGTCCGGCGGGCAGCCCGCTCCGGGATAGTAATTCTCCACGTCCCAGACATGCACGTAGGAAATATCGCCCAGCCGGCCGGAGCGGACAATCTCCACTGCCTGCTGATACATGGGCCACATTCTCTGTTGGGTGCCGACCTGAATGATCCGGCCGTATTTCCTGGCCGCGTTGATCGCCGCCCGTCCTTCGTTGATCCGCGTGCCAACGGGTTTTTCGATGTAAACGTCCTTGCCCGCCCGGCAGGCGTCAATGGCCGGTAACACATGCCAGTGTCCGTTGGTGCAAACGATGACCGCATCGATTGACGGGTCTTCAAGCATCTTGCGATAGTCATGATAAGTCCGCGGCTTGCCCTCGCAGACCTTATGTAGCGCCTCCAGCCGACTTTGATGAACGTCACAGATCGACGCCAGTTCCGCTTCCTTCGCCAACTGCGCGCGGATGATATTCTGCAACTGCATACCCCGCCCGCCGCAGCCGATCATCCCCAGCCGCACCTTGCCATTAACCCCGCTTTTCGGGGCGGCTACGGCCTGCATCGCCCTGGCTCCGATCAATCCTGCGCCGATGACCGTGGGGGTAACGGTTTCAAGGAATCCGCGTCGTGTAACTTTGTTACTCATTGTGCAACCTCCGAATGACTTCTTTGGGTCTGGTAATTGTTTCGATAATAAAATGAGACCATATCCTTGTTTTGCCCATGGGTAGGCTAACCCTTTCCGAATGTGCCCAAAGGAATTTGCAAACAAATACTGAATAGCGCATTATTCGCGGAGAATCTGTTCCACCTGCTGTTTCAAAACGGGAAGCTTTTCCCGAACAACATCCCAGAGTATGGTCGCATCAATGCCAAAATAGGCATGAATTAAAATATCGCGTAAACCAGCGATTTTCTTCCACTCCACTTCGACGTGTCGTTGCCGGACGGGCAGAGGAACTTTTTTTATGGCTTCGCCCACAATTTCGAGGTTACGAGCTACAGCATCAACCGTTTTCTCGTCCCGTATAAAAGTATCAAACGTAATATTTTCGACATAGCGATCAATCTTTTCGATCGCATTAAGAACATCTTCCAGGTAAACGTTATAATCCCGAGGCATATATCGTCTCGCCTAATATGGCTTCGCGGAGTCGCGGCTTGATGGAGTCGCTGATGACCAGATCAACAGGTCGGTCGAAAAGTCCTTCAAGAAACTCTTTCACTTCCATATAGGAATCGAAAGATTTACGCTCAAAATCCACTACGAAGTCGAGATCACTATCGTCCAGCGATTCTCCCCGAGCACATGACCCAAACAAACCCAATCGGCGAACTCCCAATTGCCTCAGGTCTGTTTGATGGTCTTCCAGGGTTTTCAGAATTTCATCCCGGCCATACGGCATCGCTCATCCTCGTCTGATCATTATAAATCAGGTCGGGCCGTCAATCCAGACCGGCCTTTGATTGTGCAAGAGGAGTCGGCTATTTCCCTTCAAGCCGGGCCTGGGCGGCGGCCATTTCCTCGGCGGTTGGCGCTCGGCCGGAGTTCATCATGTCGATGAAACAGTCGAACAGGTAGGTGGCATCGTGCGGACCGGGGCTGGCTTCCGGATGATATTGCACGGAGAAGATGGGCATGTCCCGATGCATGAAGCCCTCCAACGTGTGGTCGTTGAGGTTCTCGTGCGTGGGTACCCCGCCGACTTTACGCAGCGATTCGGTCTCGACGGCGAATCCATGATTCTGGCTGGTGATTTCCACGCGCCGGGTGGCCAGGTTCATCACCGGCTGGTTGCCGCCGCGATGGCCGAACTTGAGCTTGTAAGTTTTGGCGCCCAACGCCAAACTCAGTAGCTGATGCCCCAGGCAGATGCCGAAAATCGGCACCTTGCCGAGCAATCCGCGCAAGGCTTCGATGGCGTAATCCAGCGGTTCCGGATCGCCCGGCCCGTTGCTGACGAAAACTCCATCCGGCTTCTGTTCCAGCATGGCCTCGGCCGGTGTGTTGGGCGGCACCACGGTAACATGGCACCCCGTTTCGACAAGATTACGCAGGATGTTCCGCTTGATGCCGCAGTCGATGGCCAATACGCGACGGCTGCTCCCGCCGCCATGCCGATGGGGCATGGCGAAGGAGCTTTCAAACCCACTGGTCCATTCCACGGCCTTCGCCGGAGCCACGCGCTGAACCATGTCCTGCCCGACCAATCCGGGCCAGGCCTGCGCGCGTGCGACAAGGGCGGCGTCATCGAGTATTTCGGTCGAGATCGAACCGCGCAAAGCGCCTTGGATCCGCAACTTTCGGGTGATTGCCCGCGTGTCAACGCCTTCGATGGCCACTACGCCGTGTTGCTGGAGATAATCCTCCAGGGCGGCGGTCGCTCGGAAGTTGCTGCGCCTCCGGGCCAGTTCCTTGATAACAAACCCCTCGACCTGCGGTCCGCGCGATTCGATGTCCTCGATATTGATCCCATAGTTACCGATGAGCGGGTACGTCATGGTCACGATCTGGCCGACATAGGAGGGGTCGGTGAGGATTTCCTGGTAGCCGGCCATTGACGTATTGAAGCAGACTTCTCCGTCGTGCGTACCGTCCGCGCCGAAGGCCTCGCCGGTAAAGATTGTCCCGTCCTCCAGGGCCAGTTTGCATGGGCGATTGGGCATGAGTTTGGTTCTCGACAATAATGCAATATTTCCGGTTCCGCCATCTGGAAACCGCGGACTATTATATCACCGGATGAATATTTTGGCAGGGTGAATCATATAACGCCCTCGAACAGAGCCGTGCCGATACGCACCATGGTTGCCCCCTCCTCGATGGCTACCTCGAAGTCGTTGCTCATGCCCATGCTCAACTCGCGGAATGCGGGGCCGACCACCTTCTCGTAACGCATATCCTCGAAAACCTCCCGCAAGCGGACAAAATAAGGGCGGGCCTTCTCGGGATCTTCCATCCACGGAGCCATGGCCATCAAACCGACGACCTTCAAGCCCGGCAGGTTTTCGATCGAACGGGCGAAATGCACCGCCGCCCCGACGGCGATCCCAAACTTGCTCTTTTCGTTGGCGATATTGACCTCGATCAGCGCGGGAACGATGCGGTTCAATTTCTCGGCTTCGACGCTGATTTCCTCGGCCAGGCGCAGGCTATCCAGCGAATGGATGGTATGCGCCCAAGGCAGCAGCATCCGCACCTTGTTCCGCTGGAGGTGTCCGATCATGTGCCAATTCGGATCGGGAGGCGCGTTTTCCGGTTCCAGCTTCCGCCGTCGGGAAAGGTGTTCGCAGATCATCCCGGCCCGTTTGATTAAGGCCTGTACCCGGCTTTCCCCGAAATCGAACAAACCACTATCCATGGCACTGCGGATGATATCGACCTCTACCGTTTTGGTAACCGCGATGAGTTTGATATCCTCCAAACGCCGGCCGCTACGCGCGCAGGCCTGCTGCATTCGGTCCCGCACGCGTTTGAGATTGTCGGTCAGTTTTCTTCGCATATCCGTTACTCTCTGCGGCCAAGCGTATTATATACGCCGAGAGGGATTTGTAACGGCCGCAACCTACGGAATTTATCGCCTAGTCACCGGCTGGCCGTCAAGTCACGCTCCCAAGCAGGTCCGTGACAGAAACGGCGGGATAGGATGGATTGGTTATCACCCCGAAGGAACGCCGGTCTGTAGCCACGCACCCCTCCCAAGCGGACGGAAGACCGACATATTGATTGAGGATCGTCATACCGGCAATATATTACCCATGTTGACACTGGAAGACATTATCGTGGCCCCGCCCGGCGCGGGGGAGGTATTGGATTTTGCGGCCATGTTCGGCCGCGATGCCCCCGTGGAGCTGGAGATCGGGACGGGCAAGGGGGGGTTTCTGCTGAATCGGGCCCGGGCGATGCCCGAGCGGAATTTCCTCGGGCTGGAGTGGGCCAACCAGTATTATCTTTACGCTGCCGATCGGTTCGTTCGGTGGGGGGTGAGCAATGTTCGCCTGATGCGTACGGATGCCCGTCATCTGGTCATCCATCACCTGCCGCTCGAGTCGGTTCGTATTCTGCATATTTACCATCCGGACCCCTGGCCTAAGAAACGGCATCATAAAAGGCGGCTATTTCAGCCTGAGTTCCTCGCCGCCGCCTCGCGTATCCTGGTTCCCGGTGGGCGGATTGCCGTGCAGACCGATCATGCCGAATATTTCGCCTGGATCCGCCGGGTCGTGGCCGAACACAAAGGCTTGTTGGAAATGCCTTTCGACTGCCCCGAGGCCGGCGTGACCGACGGTCGCGTGGCCACCAATTTCGAGGTCAAATACCTGCGCGAAGGCCGCCCGATCTACCAGATCGCCCTTATGAAAGCCGCTGCCTTATGTTAATATGGGCCATGGAGAATCGGTGATCGGTTCCAAATTTATGGGTGTGGACACTGGTTTGTTGATGGCACAACCAGTACCCTTGGCCGAGCGAAAAATGGCTTATCCCTCAGGACAAGTGGCTTAGGATGAATTTGCTTTTGACAGGAGGCTAATATGCAAAGGGTATCCAAGGGAAAAAGCCCTTTCTATCCGGGTCAGCCTGTGCCTGTGGAGTTGTTTGTCGGTAGAACCGAACAAATCAATCGTATTATGGAGCGAGGCGTAGGGCAGGTGGAAAACGGCAAGCCCGTTGCTATCTATATCCAGGGAGAGTATGGCATCGGAAAAAGTTCCATTGCGAGTCTTGTTCAGTTTTTGGCTGAACGTAAACATGGCCTGCATTCTCTGTATGCCTCTCTCGGGGCTGTGGATAACGTGGACGATCTCGGGGCGGAGATACTGAAAGCGACCTTGAACTCCGGAGCTTTCGAACCCA
>CAZXSA010000087.1:0-18380 GCA_964642815.1 uncultured Planctomycetales bacterium
TCCCGTGCACTCCGCCCCGCAGAAAAACTGCCCCGAAGACTATTCTTCGCCGCTGACCATTCCCATAAATACTTGACAATTGGGCCGTTTCAGGATATGTTTTATACGGTGCAATTCGGGCTCAAGGACAGTCGTACATCGATTGCGGGTGTCTCATTTCTTTTCGGGTGGCCGGTTTTTCGTCGTCCATCCTTTATTGCAAAACAATATTGACACCCGCGGTCCAAGCGGGAGACTTCATCATGTCATCTCCAACGAGGGGTGCGGTCTGCTTGGGAATTCTGCTGACCGTGGCCGCGAATCCCTCAACGGCCCTGATGCGTAAAATCCCGATACCGGAGTTGCGGGAACGCGCTCACTGGATCGTGATCGGCCGGGTCGGCGACGTCACCAGCGTATGGAATCCCGATCGGACCATGATCTATTCCCGGGCAAGGATTTCCGTCCAGGACTGGATCAAAGGCACCAAACCGCGCCACGAATTGGTGGTCCGCACCGAGGGAGGCCGCGTGGGTCGTATCACCTGCTACGTTTCGGATGAGCCGTGCTTCGCAACGGGCGAAAGGGTGCTGTTGTTCCTCGAACCTGACCCGGATTCGCCGGGAACCCAAAAGGTGATCGGCTTGTTCCAGGGGAAATATACGATCAAGGACGAAAGAATCGTCGAGAACGGATTAGCCTTAAGTGATTTCATGACTCGAATACGCTTCGGAGGGAAAGGAAAGACCCCCTTCATTCGGGCCAAGCAAGTGAGCACAAACATCAAGATTGAAGATGAGACCGTTGCCTTACCGGCTTATGTCTATGGTGAATCGAAGTGGCCCGATAACAGTTTCCCCATAAGGTACTACATCAACGAGGATGGATTCTCCGATTGCAGCTTCGACGAATACCAAGCCATTCAACGCGTTGGTCATGCCTGGGAGCAGGTTCCCGGGGCTTATTTCGCGCTTTGTTACGCCGGCACAACCACAACCAGTGTGCATAGCAAGGACGGCGTGAATACGATCACTTTTGAGATTTTGGGAGATCCGCGAGGGAAGGCATATATCTGGGCGGAGGGTGGCTGGATCTACGAGTGCGACATGGTCTTCAATGACGCTCTACCCTGGATGGCCGCCAGCAGCAATTCGTGCCAGGCCCTGCACCTGGATGTGGAGAGCGTGGCCGTCCACGAATTCGGCCATTGGCTTTATTTGAAGCACTCGGATGTCGTGGGTGCAACCATGAGCGGTGGCGGTATCGCCCCCGGCGCCACCTGGCCGCGCACCCTGGCGCTTGATGACATGGATGGAATCCGTTCAATCTATCCACATCCTGACGGTGTTCCCAAGCCGCAACCCGGCTGCTGGCCTTGGACTCCGGGACTTATGAACAACTTTACCTCGGCGGTCCTCGTGGACATGGATCGGGATGGAGTGAACGAAGTTGTCGTCGGGGCCATCGGCGATGCCAACGGTGTTTGGGCAATTAACGGCGACCGTTCCCTGGATTGGGAAGATGGGTTAAGCGTGGGAACGCTGGGGGGTTCGGTACCTGCCTCAGCGGATCTGGATGGCGACAACTGGGAAGACGTGATCATCGGAAGCACGGACGGAAAGGTTTACGCTCGGGGTCGCAAGGATACGGCGGTGCAAGGTTGGCCGATTAACGTCGGCAGCGAGGTACACACCGCCCCCGCTGTCGGGAATATCGACGGGCAGGCGGGGCTGGAGGTGGTTGTCGGCGCGGATAATGGAAAAGTCTATGCCTGGAACTCCAACGGCGCCATCCTGGACCGCGATGGTCTGGCCCCTTGGGACTGGCCACAATCCACCGGCGGTGCGGTGCGCAGCTCGCCGGCACTGGGAGATCTGAACGGGGACGGGAAACCCGATGTCGTGGTCGGCTCCGACGACGGCAACGTGTATGCCTGGGATTATACCGGCACGGCCTTGGCGGGCTGGCCTAAAGCCACCGCTAACCAGGTGCGCAGCTGCCCCGCCTTGGGGGATATCGACGGGGATAACGAACTCGAGATTGTGGTCGGATCGGACAACGGGAAGGTATATGCCTGGAACGCGGACGGAACGGTTGTGGATCGGGACGGAGTGGCTCCCTGGGATTGGCCGAAATCCACCGGCGGTATGGTGCGTAGTTCGCCCGCCCTGGGTGATTTAGACGAGGATGGATACCTGGACATCGTGGTGGGCAGCGACGACAGCAAAATCCATGCTTGGGATCATACGGGCACGGCCCTGGCCGGTTGGCCGGTAACGACCGGCGGTGCCATCCGTTCCAGTCCTGTCATCGGCGACATCGACGGGGACAACAAACTTGAGGTGCTTGTCGGCTCGAATGACAATAAGCTCTACGGCCTCAATCATAATGGCTCACCGGCCGCCGGATGGCCGGTGAGTTCCTTCGGGCCTATTCAAACGACACCCGTCCTGGGTGATATCGACGGAAACGGCGAATTGGAAGTCTGCGTGGCGATGGCATCCAACCAATGGGTAAACAGTTTTATGTGTCGCGACCTGGGCAGCCCTTACCATCTCGATCTGTTACCCTGGCCGGTTTTCGGTCACGATCGCTACCATACATCCGTCAGCGGCTATTCTCCGCCACCGGTCATTCCGCTTCCCCGCGTGGATGACATCGATCCAGGCTGGGGTAACGACGAGTGGGGATCAGGGAGCAACGGCTGTCCGCTTCCCGGATCGAGTACATCAACCTATACCAGCCCGCCGTACAGCTTGGAGATCAGGGGATCAGGCGCATACAATGATTTTGCCTGGTTGCAGTCCAGGGATGTAAACATCAGCTTCACCCAACCCTACCAGGTACGTTTTAACCTAAGAATGCTTAACTATTATCACACCAAGTTTTTCGATTTCGGGCACGTCAAATTGCTGCTCGAATCGCCCACTACACCCATGCAATATGACTCTACCGGCAATGATAACTATCAGCCCATCGGTCCACCGGTCGGTGGTTATCTTCCCTTGGGAACCTGGATTTTCCTCGAAATTGATGTAAATCCTTCGATGCATGAATATACCGTCGTGGTCAACGGTTTTCCGGTAGGAATCGCCCATTACAGCCCCACCCTGTCCGGATCACCCGCCCTATACCTGGAAGACGGGCCGGAAACCGGGAGTATCCTGGAGGTCAATTACGATGACTTTCTGATCACGGGTACGGTACTGTCCGGCCTGCCGTTCGGAGTGGGTGATTTCGACGGAGATGCGGATGTGGACACAGCCGACTTCGCCTTTTTCCAGGTCTGCGCCTCCGGGCCGGGCATACCCTACAGCCCGGGGTGCGAGGATCAGGATTTTGACGGCGATAACGATATTGACCAGGACGATTTTGCGGTCTTCCAGCGTTGTTACACCGGTGAAAACAACCCGGCCAAGCCAAGTTGCTTTGAATAAGGCCCCCCGCTTCTCGATGTATCATTACCTGTACGGCATTGATATTGCTTGGCGGATGCTCTACGGACTGTTTCCCTGTTGCTCTCGTTTCCCCCCCCGGGCCTGGTTATTGGTGTTTTTCGTCTTGCGGCCGGGCTCGATATAGATGTTGCGCAACTGCTCGATACCCTTCGGATCACCAATGATGGTGAGCCGGTCGCCCCGTTGCAGGGCGGTGCCGCCGTTCGGCACGAAGATTTCGCCCCCGCGACGAATCATCGTGGTCAAAGTGCCCTTGGGGAACCCGATATCGCACAGGCGAACCCCGATGAGAGGTTCGGTCGCTTCCGTACGCCCCACGTGAAGAACCAGGAATCGCTCATCGCGCAGGAGAACCTCTTTAAGCTTCTGGTGATCGCGGGCGGCCAGCCAAGCGTCGAGAAACGATTCATCCTCGATTCGCCCGGCGATCTGGGCCAGAATGCGTAGATGTCGGCCGGGCTCCTGCTCGGGGCTGACTAGGAAAAACAGGGCATGGACCTTACGGGCGGCATCAGCCGACTCTGATTCCGCCGGATCATCGGATGGAGGGGGAACGCAAACCCCCGCGCGCGACCGGACCAGGACCATCTCGGAATGCTCGAGGAGATGAGAACGAAAGTGGGGAAGGACGGCACCATGAGCTATGGGAGCAACACCAAAGCGTCCGCTTTCGCAAAAGCGGCGTTCCACTTCCTCGACCGCCAGGGGCAATCGATCAGCCAAACAACGAGCTACCCGCTTAACCACCTGGACAAAAGTTTCGCCCACCTCGACCTCGAGCAGGTCGGCCCGGGAAACGATGTCGTCAAACGGATCCCGATCGCGGGCCCCCTTCTCCTTCATGATTTCGCGGAACTCGAGGTCGAGTTGTTCATGACGCTGCCGGCCAAGGCGCTCGAAAACATGATGAATCGCCCCACGGCGTTCGACCCGCGGACGGGCATACCATCGATACCAAGCCAATCCGAGGACAATAACCCCCAGGGAAAAGCAAATGGTCAGCCAACCCATCTCGATAATCAACCAACAACTTACAAATACCCCGATGATCGGCAACCAGGGATACAGCGGCACGCGGATACTTGGATCATAACTTTGGATTTGACTTTCGCGCATGACGATGACGGCAAGATTGGCCATACCGAAGACCAGCAGGTTAAAACAACTGGCCAATTTGGCGACGCCCTCCGCCGAAAAAGCAACGATGAATACGATCATAATCGCGGTGATGAGCAGGATGGCCGGCGTCGGCGTTCCGTAGCGACCGAGGGTTTCGAAGCGGGCGGGCATCAGCCGGTCGCGGGCCATGGCCAGTGGATAGCGGCTCGCCGAAAGGATACCGGCATTGCCCGTGGAGGCGAACGCCGACATGGCCGCCATGACAATCAGAATCAATCCGACCGGATAAGGCAACCAATGAAAGATCGTCCGCGCCGTCGTGGCCACCGGCGTATAATCCCGCTGCAATGGAATCGGATCCAACACGGCGATGATGATGAACACCCCCACGACATAGATCACCATCACCGTGGCCAATGATAGGAACATACCCAGCGGCAGATTACGATCCGGGCGTTTAACCTCTTCGCTCAGGCTCGCCACCTCCGTCAAGCCCGCGTAGGACACGAAAACCAGACCGACCGTGCGGAGCAAGCCTGACCAGCCCCGTTGTTCGTGCAGAAAAGGCGTGTAGTGCTGAACGAGTTGGCCTTCGGGCAGGCGAAAGAATACGTACCAGATTCCCTCGACGATAAAAAACGCCAACACTCCCAACAGGATAACCACCAGCGCCGTCTGAACCATGCTTGATTCCTTGGCCCCAAGAATGTTGACCGTCGCGAACATGACCGCCAAGGCGACGGCCAACCCCTTGATTAACCAGATAGTGGACGCTGATCCCGGAGCCAGCAAACCCTCGATACCGGGCGTGATGGATAAGTAAGCCCCCATCCCCAATAAGGCGAAACCCGCCTTGAGCACCAAGGCGAGCGAAGTACCCAGCCCCCCGATGGTCCCGACGGCCGGCCCCATGCTGCGATCCAGAAAGTAATACGCGCCACCCGCCCGGGGCAGAGCACTGGACAATTCGGCCATGCTGAACATCGCCGGGACAATAAGAAGCCCCGCGATCAGGTAGGCTAACACCGTGGACGGCCCGCCGGTAACCGTGGCCAAACCCGGCAACAGGAAAAAGCCCGAACTGAACATCGTGCCGGTCGAGATGCAATAGACATCCCAAAGACCCAGTTCCTTTTTCAGCTTCTGTTTCACCATTGTCCGGCTTCTCGTACCGCTCGCCGTTTTCGCCGTGAACCAATATTCCATGACCAAGGATTCAATAAATCACCCGGGAAGGGCTTGAACGGAAAATCGCGTTTCACCGGGTCCATAGAATAACTCGCCACTCGGACCGGCACAAGACCACGGACACGAACCCGATAATGACAAGCTTGATTGGAAATCGGGATTTCGTCAGCATGAAACCTACGGAGCGCCGAACGAAATACAGAACCGAAACCGAAAGCACTTAATGTGCAATATCAATCAAATATACGGCGACCTTGTTCTTAAATCAGTCAACGTAACAAGGCGTTCGGGTATCTTTCGAACATCGCCCACCCTTCAGTGGATTTCGCGGATGCGGATGTTGCGGAACGCGACGACGCTGGCGTGGTTCTGGAGGCCGATATGGCCGACATTGGGAACGCCGCGCATGGGTGGATCGTCGCCTTGGGCGGGCACCTTGTCGAAATCGGCCTCGCAGGCCAGTTGGCCGTTAAGCTCGATACGTACATGGCGGCCGACACAGGTGATCTTGAAGGTGTTCCACTCCCCGGCCGGTCGGCTGTATTTCCCCAGAGCGCTGACCCGCCTGAAAATCGATCCGCTGACATCGGCAAGGTCGGACTGGTCGGCATCGTCGAGAATCTGCACCTCGAAACCAAGCATGGAAATACGACCTTCGGGACCGGGGGCCCGCAAAAAGACGCCGGAATTGCCGCCGGAGCTTATTTTCCAATCGAGAGTCAGCTCGAAATCGCCATACCGCCCTTCGCTGCAGAGCCAGGCATAGCCCTCTTTCTGGCCATTGCAATGCAAAACGCCGTCGACGACGGACCAGGCCCCGGTCGAGCCGATCTCCCGCCAGCCGGTCAAGTCTCGCCCGTCAAACAAAGGGCGGCCACTCGCGCAACCGCCGGCCAGAAACGCACAACCCAACAAAGCCAGACAAATCCGACGCATGGCACGACCTCCCTTATGAGCCCAATCCCTCGATTCACGTTCCCATGACATCAGGTGTAACGGTTACGGCCGGCGGGGTCAAATCTTGAAGCCGGACGGAGGTGCCCCTATGATGCGTGCATTCCGAGGGTCCAATGAGTCTCACTATCTGATGACGGAGCGACGGAGAGAAAAAGGGACGGAGAGACCATGAGAGTGCCGCGCTTGGTCCACTCCAACGTGGACAGAACTCGCGGCCGTAGCAGAAATTCCGATCGTTATTCATTCCTACAGCGAGGGAAATACCGTGAGTCGTATTGCGGAGCCCGCTCTTAGCCAGGCGCGACAACGCGAGAATTGGGGTTCCAAGCTGGGCGTGATCCTGGCGGTGGCCGGCTCGGCCGTCGGGCTGGGGAACTTCCTACGCTTCCCCGGTCTGGCCGCGATCAACGGCGGCGGGGTGTTCATGATCCCGTATTTCGTGTCCCTGCTCCTGTTGGGGATTCCGATATGCTGGGTGGAATGGACCATGGGACGCTACGGAGGCAGCAAGGGACACAACAGCGCTCCGGGCATCTTCGGCGTATTGTGGGGCCGATCCTGCGGCAAATATTTCGGGGCCCTGGCCCTGCTGGTACCCGTGGTCATCTACATGTACTACGTGTACATCGAGGCCTGGTGCCTGACCTATGCCCTCGACTACACCACCGGCAAAATGGAGACGATCGCCGCGCAGGCCGAAGCGGGAAAGGAAGTCGCCGCCTACGGGAAATATTTCGGGGGGTTCGTGGGGACCGCCCAAAACGGTTTTCCGAAATTCAAGGGGCTGATTATTCTGCTGGTGGTTTTCGGGATCAATTTTTTTCTGATCTTTCGAGGGTTGATCCGGGGGATCGAGATCTTCTGTAAATTCGCCATGCCGCTGCTGATCGCCTGCGCTTTGGTTATTCTGGTTCGCGTGCTGACCCTTGGCACACCCGATCCACCCCAACCGGGCGGAAGCATCAATCAAGCCTTGGGCTTTATGTGGAACCCCAAACCCATCGACCAGGAAGGCCATGTCTGGAGCGCACTATTGAATCCCGAACTCTGGTTAAACGCCTCGGGGCAGATCTTTTTCAGCCTGTCGGTGGGATTCGGCATCGTACTCAATTATGCCAGCTATTTGCGCAAGGACGACGATGTGGTTCTTTCCGGTCTGACGGCCAGCTCGACCAATGAGTTCTGCGAGGTTTGCCTTGGGGGGCTGATTACGGTACCGGTGGCCTTCCTTTTCCTGGGGCCAAACGCTCTGACCAAGGAGGTGCTCGGTTCGTCGATGGCCTTGGGTTTCCATGCGTTGCCGGCGGTGTTCATGAACATGCCCGGCGGCCGCTTCTTCGGAACGGTCTGGTTCTTCATGCTCTTTACCGCAGCGATCACCAGCTCGCTGAGCATGTTGCAGCCGGCCATCGCGTTTCTCGAGGAAGGGTTCGGGATGGGACGGCGTCTGTCGGTTACCTGTCTGGGGTTCATCGTGGCCACCGGCAGCCTGATCGTGGTCTATTTCTCCAAGGATCTGCTGGCCCTGGATACGATGGATTTCTGGGTGGGCACGGTGTGCATCTATATTCTCGCGACCGTCCAGGTCATTACCGTGGGTTGGGTTTTCGGAGTGGACCGAGCGAAAAAAGAGGTGGCCCGGGGCGCGGAGATGCGCATCCCCGGCGTATATTGGTTAATCATCAAATACATCGCCCCCCTCTATCTGCTAACGATTTTTGGGCTTTGGTGCTACTATAATCTTCCGGGTTACATCAAACAGGTATGGGCCAAGACCCCGGATGACCAAGGCACGGTCTGGTTCGTCATGGCCTTCATCGTCGCTGTCTTGCTGTTCTTCAACATGCTGGTGTACCTGGCCGGCCGTCGCTGGCGTTTTGATCCGGATCGGCCGGTCGAGGAGGGCCCGCCATGAAACCCCTCGGATGGATCATGATGATTGGCAGCGTCGGGTTCGTGCTGGGGTTGGTCATCTTCTGCTTTTATCGCGTTTTGTACAGGCCCAAAACCACCGAACACATGCACGCCCCGCTGGAAATTGACACACGAGATAAGGATACGTAATGTACGTTGAAAGTGAAATCGGACCACCGGGAACGGCATCATGAACCATCCTATACAAAACGAGCGACGCCTTGATCGCGGGCAAATCGAGGTTGTCGATGACGCGATGGCCCAAGTGCTCAGGCTCAAGAGCGGGCCGGAACGGCTGGCCATAGCCGACAAGCTGTTTGGTTTCGTCCGATCCATGCTTTTGAACCGTTTGCGCGCCGACCATCCCGACTGGGACGCAAAGAGAGTTCGTCAGGAAACCGCCCACAGGTTATCTCATGGAGCTATTAAGAGTGCATCCTAAAACCGGTGTGGCACCGGCGTCTCGCCGGTGATCTTCAGCCCGGAAGGGCCGAGACTATGGGGTTTAGGACGCACTCTAAGAAAGACACCCCATGAAGCTCTATCTCACCGCAACCGTGATCATTCCGTTTATCGGGGCCTGCGCTACGGCGCCTGAATCTCAACCAGGATCATGCCGGCAGCCCCCGAGCGTTGCCATCCCGAAAGGCCATGCCCCCGAATGGGTCAAGAAAATGCCCGACCGCATGGCCGAGGTTTTGGTCGAACGGCATCTCTGTAAGGACGGACCGGCCTGGGGCCTGGCTCGGCGCGATCCGACGGGGCACATCTACGGTGATCTGGCCTACGAGGAAGTCGGCTCATCGAACTACTATAATATTGTCCAAAGTTATAATCTCTGGGACAAGGTGCCGCCGCTCACGGAGGATGAAAAGAAGAAAGCTTTGCAATTCTGGCAAAGCTGGCAGGACCCGGAAACGGGATTGTTCAAGGATCCGCGGAATCCCGATCGGTTGGTCAGCGAAAAATACGTGGTCGGCTTGATCCGGATTTTCGGCGGCGAACCGCTCTACCCACAACCACAATCCGCGCAGATGCTAGCCGGCAAGGATTCGGGAACGATCGATACGAGGAATTTCCTGGAACGGGCGAAACACGATCCCGACTGGGCTGTGGGCGGCTGGGGCGCGGGCTCGCACACGGGCTACATCGCCCGCGAGTTATTTTACACGATCAACGACGGGCATCCGGAACTGATCCCGGACCTGGAAAAAGGGTTGGAATACATCCTGTCGCACCAGGATCCGCAATCAGGTCTGTGGGGCCCGCCGTCGGCCAGGCTTGACCAACGACTCGGTGGCGCCTTGAAAGTCATCGGGCGGCTGTTCGATATCGGTCTGAATGTGCCGTATACGAGGCAACTGGCGGATTCTCTGATCGAACACGAACGTAATGGCGACTGGTACCGGGTAGGCCAGAGCTTCTGCGTACCGCATAACGTGATCTGGCTGGTCGCCTTTTGCATGGAGACCAGCGATTACCGGCGCGATGATCTGCGCGGCGTGCTGGAGTCGAAGATCAAGGAATATCAGGAGTGGATCCAGCCGGACGGCACCATGCTGCTCTATCGAGGCGACCCGAGCAGCGCCTGTGTCGAAAGCGTGCATCTGGTGGCTATCAGTTATCTCGCCGGCTATCTCGGCTGGGAGGATTCACCTTTCAAAACCCGGATCGATATGGAGGCCATGCGTAAGCCATGGGACAGCTATCGCTACCGGGCCTTTGTGCAGAAGGACGGGTCGGTCAAGGTGGTGGATACGGGGAAGAAATAAGCGCAGCAATTTCATGGATCTTACCGCAGGGATCAAGCCTAGTAATTAACGTACACAATGGCTTATGCAAGTACTACCCGCTCACCCCGTGGGCGCGGCGTCGGTGGCTTCGGTCATGTTGGCCATGGGGTATTTATCCAGCGACATGGTGAAGGCGTCGCGGAGCTTGCGGGTGCGTTCGGTGCAACGGGGGAGAAAGCCGAAACGCTCCTCGTCCTTGGGAATCTGCAGTTTAGCTATCCGCTTCCAGCCCTTGTTCATGCCGTGGATGAACAGGGCGCTGGTCAGGCTGCGGGTCTTCCACAGGGTACGCAGGGTGCGTAGCCAGACCCAGGACGTGTTGGCCGCCGCGTAGCGCAGCTCGTAGATGGCCTCGTCGAGCTTGGCCGCGGTCATCCGGTCGGGATGATACACGGTTTCGACGAAGGTATAGCGTTCCCAATCCTCCGGGTAATTCGTGGCGAAAATCTTCTTCTGTTCCATCCAGCGTTCGTAAAGTTTCGTGCCGGGTAGCGGGGTGAGGTTGGTGATCTGTATGGTGTCGATGCCCAGTTTGACGGATTGGATGGCCGTTTCGGCCACGGTCTCCTCGGTGTCCTGATCGGCCCCGATGATAAAGGCGCCGAAGACAGGAATCCCCGCCCGGTGAAAACCATCGACGAGTTCCTTGTAGCGGGAAACGTTTTTCCGATTGATCCCCTTATGGAAATCCTTGAGCGACTCGGGGTTGAAACTCTCGAAACCGATCAGCATGCCCCGGCATCCGGCCTGGTAGGCCAGTTTTAGACCCTCGGCATCCTCGCCCATGTTGATCGTGGTCTGGCTGAACCAGAGACGTTTCTTGCCGCGCTTGATGATCTGACGAAGTACCTCCTTGGTGTCTTCCGCGTGCTTGGGGCCCACCCCGAAGAAATTGTCGTCGATCACGAAAATAAACCTTCGCGGAGTCTGGTTCCATTCCTCGATAAGGTCGTCGATGTCTCGCCGGCGAATCGTCGGCCCGTTGAACTTGGTGACACTGCAATAGTCGCAGCCCACGGGGCAACCGCGGGACATCTGAATACTGGAAACATCATATTTACCGTTGAGCGGCTGAAGATGCTGGGCGGCGCGCCCGATGCCGGGTTGGGCAATGTCGGCCATGCGGCCTTCATAGCGCGGTTTCAGTTCGCCCCGCTCGGCGTCAGCCAGGATTTCCGGCCAGATATCGTCGCACTCGCCGATCGCCACGGAATCCACGTAGCGGGCGACCTCGTCGGGACAGGCCCAGGCATGCGGCCCACCCATGATGATGGGAATGCCTTCCGCCCGGCAGCGGGCGGCAATCTCGTACGCCCGCGTCGCCCCACTGCTGTAACCGGTGATCCCCACCAGATCGTAGCGGCCTTTGCGAACCTCTCGTTCGGTAACCTCGAAGCCGAAGATTTCATCGATCAGGTCAACCTTGTGCGGCCGCGGTGTGCGCCGGGCCAAGACTTGCAAGCCCAACTGGGGGATTTTACTACCAATTGTGTGATACCCCTGGCAGCGTCGGGCCACGGGGTTGATCAAGGCAATTCGCATGTACGATTTCCTCGTCGAGGCGGCGGAATTTCACGGGTCGGCCGCGAAAGGGTTGGCATTATCAGGGAGGTTGAACCGCGCCACCAGTCCAAACGGACAAAATCAATATAGCCGTTGATCGGCCTATCGTCAACGCCGAGGGGAAAAGCTATCTTGGCAAGGGGTGTTCGGTATCACGACAAACGATTAATCGCCCTCCTGATTTGCACGGGATCGCCGTCCCGACATGATGCCCCGCTTGGTCGGCTCGCGGATGAATTCAACAATTCGGCGTCCAGCGTCGGTGGTTACGCTTTCGGCCATCTGCTCGAGGGCCTTGTTGAGCGGCAAACCCGAACGGTATAGCAAGCGATAGGCTTGGCGGACTTCCCTGATCTGTTCGTGCGTAAAGCCCGCCCGGCGCAGCCCGATGACGTTAATGCTGACGCATTGGTTGCGATGGGCGGCCATCATGTAGGGCGGTAGGTCCATGCTGAGTCCAGCGAGCCCGCTGACCATGACCAGCTCACCGATCCGGACGAACTGATGCACGACCGCGTTACCGCCCAGGAACGATCCGGTACCAACGTGCACGTGGCCGGCCAAAAGGACTCCGTTAGCAAGTTTGACATCATCACCCACCTTACAGTTATGAGCCACGTGAGAAGTGGCCATCAGAAAGCACCGTCTGCCGATTTCGGTCGCCGAACCTGGATCGGTTCCCCGATGGATCGTGACCAGTTCACGAATAATTGCTTCATCGCCGATGCGGCAGTAGCTTTCGAGACCCTTGAAGGCCAAATCCTGCGGCTCATGTCCGACCACCGCGCCGGGGTGGATGCGACAATTGCTCCCGATCTCCGTCCAGCCGGTCAGATAGGCATGGGCCATGACCTTCGTGCCGGCTCCGACGCGCACGGGTCCGTCAATGATCACGTAAGGGCCGATATCGGCCGTCGGATCGATTTCCGCTTTTTTATCCACGATCGCCGTGGGATGAATGGGCATGGTCGTGTTACCTTGCGGGATCGCAAAAATGGAAAAAATTACACCTTTTTAATCCGTCCGAAAACATCTTTTCCCGATCGGCAACGAAAACCTATCGGGCAAACCGGTCGGCGGCCATAACAGTATGCGCTTTTTGCTCGGCGGGTAAAGCCCCGCGGGGACCGAATTCTCGGCGGAACGGCCGGGACATAATGAAACCACGCGAAGGGACCGTTGATACGGCCCCCGCGCGTGGCTTACGTTTCTTGCGTTCAATAACTCCGACCGGCCGAAGTTAATCTTTCCTAGGCCAATCGACATCCTTCAGCATATCGAGAAGCGGGATCACGATCCCCAGATGGGCGCTCATCCCGTTTTCGCTCGGCCCTTCCGGACCGATGGCCACGCCGATCGCCGCCGTGGCGTTACCACTGGTCACCGGATCGCCGCCTTGGCAGGCATCCACGGTCTCAATCATTCGGGCTAATTGGGTCGGTGCCAGATACGCTTCCAGGGTCAACGGGCGATCCAGGAAACCGGAAGCGGCGGCCACCAAGGCCCGATCGGTCAGAGGAGCGATACCCGCCAGAACATTGTTCGCGATCGCCGTCAGACGGTTCAAACCTCCACCCATACTGATGGCCACATGCCCGTTACCCGCCTGGACCAAGCGGAAAACGAGATGCTTTCCTTGCGAATCCTCTATTTGCACGCCGAATGGAATCTGCTCGAAACCAAATAGACAATCCACGTCTTCCACGTCGAGATCGCTACCCTTGGTTAGACGATCGATCACGTTGTCCCGGGAAATCGCGATCCAGGTAACCGGCATACCGTTGACCTGCTCACCGGTGTTGGCGAATGCCTCCATCCAGCCTCGCTCGGCGACTCGGTTATGTATCTCGGCGATAACGGCGGCCGGATCGTCGGTGGTGATCACGCTGGCGGAGCCCAGCCCGGTATCAATCTGACTGACCGACAGGTTTTGCTTCTCGCCAACATGTGAAATAATTTCATACAGATCGACAATAGCCTGGATGAAGGCCGCGGCATCGTCCATCCAATAAGTGCTCGGGAATACAATACCGGGCAACTCGACCTCGTCGAGACCGATGATGCCCGTCCGCGGATCCCCAAGTACCTGTCCGTTGGGCAGGCTGGGGACGCCATCGTTCACCCCCAACACGCCAATACCATCGGACCCATAGCCTCCTCGAGTAGCCATCAAATTCTCTTGGGGCACATCGACCTGGTCCAGTGAGGTTATTTCACTGCCAACGGCCGCGAAAACAGGCTCATTGGGCAAACCGAGTAACGTGGACTGACTGGTCGTGGGCACCTGGACTAGCCAGGCAGCCGGCATGGATTCAAGATCGAAACGAGCCCAGATATTCACGAGAACCGGGTTGGGAATACCGATGGTCAGGAAGATCGCATTAACCCCCGGCTCGGGCTGGTCATAAAGAATATCTTGCGCGCCCGGCATGTTGCCGCCCATGTCCTGCTGAAGCGCGATGAGGCTGGCCGCCGAAGCGATCGGGCTGCTGTCCCCCAGGAAAGCCATATCCATCAACGGAGGTAAAAATCCGCCGAAGATATAACGGCTGAGATAGATCATCAGATCGTTAGCATTAAACGCATTGACCCAACTGGCCTCAAAAATTGCCTTGAGCATCGGGGCCGCGTAATCGACTATGGCCAGCACTTGACAGGGCATGCCGGAGATCACCAGGTAATGATTTCCCTTCACGTTAGCCGCGAAGAACGTAAACACCTCGGCTTCCATGCCATCCGGAATTTGCTCCACAATGGTAATGGCGTAAGTGCCGTTCTCCTGCAGCGCGGCTCGCGCCTGAAAATTCCCGCCGCCACCCGTGATCTCATTGATAACGCCATTGACCACCCCAACGAGTTCCTCGACGGTCATATCCGCGATGGCGGAGAGGTTCAGACCACCACCCAGGGGGCTTTCCTCCAAAAGAAAACCATCCGCCACGACCAGCTCGGGTTCCGTCATATCCTCGAAAGGCCGCCCGAAAATCACGACAGCCTTTTGCCAGCTTTTCAGGAGATTGAGCAGGAAGTTCTCGTCATCGGGATTCCACAGATCGAGGCCGGCCGGCCCAAAAAGCTCCTCCAGATCGGCTACCCCACCGCCCAGATTGGGTGAGCCGACGGCGAACAAGGCGTCGCCGGGCACAAAATCGAGAATATTCGGTTTAACCTCGAGGGCCGGAGCGCCTCCGATCCCACCTTGCACCAGAACGGTCACCTGATCGGTTGCGGTTAAGATTCCGTCGTCGACGGTGAGTTCAAAGATATACGTGGTGCCCGGGGCCGTCTTGGCCGGAACCTGGAAAGAAGGCTTGGCCGACTCCGCCTGATTCAGCGGAACCGAGGGCCCGTCGATCTGCCGCCAGGCGAAGATCAATGGATCATTATCCGGGTCGCTGGACCGTGTTCCATCCAATGCGACATTCGCCGACGGTGAGGCGGATATATCCTCACCGGCGTCGGCGACAGGAGGATCGTTCTCGCCCAAAATGGTCACATCCACGGAAGCGGTGGCCGTTTCGGTTCCATCACCAACCGTGACCGTGAAGGTCAAAACCGTATCGGCGCGGACGTTTGGAGCCACGAAACCGGCGGTATCCAACGTGGCGCCCACCAGGATAACTTGCGGCGCACCTCCCGTCTGAGCCCATGCAAAAGTCAAGGCGTCCCCGTCCGGATCGCTCGACGCCGTGGCATCCAAGGCTACCTGCTGACCGACGCCGGCGGTTGCCGGGTCGGCAGTCGCAGCGGCAACGGGGGACGAATTCTCGGTATCCGGGATCGGTTGCCCGGTATCACCCCCATCCTGCGGATCGTCGTTAATAACATTTGGACACTGCATACCTGACAAAGCCAGGAAGGATACACATAAACCTAAGGTTAGCCATTTCATCCATTGATTACTGGTCATATTGACATACCTCCACATTCTGGCCGCTCCGCGCGGCAAACATCAAAATACCCAACGGACCGCCAAACGGCCCTTACTATGATACCACTAAATAGAGGTTGAACCCGCAAGCGATTGAGACGAGATATCGGGGTAATCCCCTTTCACTTCGCTGTCGTCGGAACACCTCACTGTTGAAACATCGTGTCGTAAGGTTTTACAAAGGCCTCCTCGCTTACCACGGTCCCAATCATGGCCGCGATGGATTAATTCAGGCCCTTGCGTCCCTTGGGGAGGACGACAACTTCAAGAAATCAGTATACAGCAAGGCTATCTATTGTCAATGAAAATTCATCGATAATTTTGCTAAGGCTTTATGAAAAACGGATAGATCAAATCAGGTTAGCCCTATAACACAATTATTCAATTCATTAAAAAAGTCACCAGTTACGATGTCGTGACCGGTGACTCATGAATTATTCCGATTTGTAAATATTTTCTATTTACGCTTCTTTACGCCGTACTTGCTACGACTGCGATTCCGCGGCCGATTCTCCTTGTCGCCGGATACCCCGGCACAGTCCAGCGAGCCACGGACGATGTGGTAGCGGACACCCGGCAGGTCGCGAACCCGGCCGCCCCGAACCAGGACGATGGAGTGCTCCTGAAGGTTATGGTCAATACCGGGAATATAAGCGGTCACCTCGCGGCCGTTGGTAAGACGGACACGAGCCACTTTCCGCAACGCGGAATTGGGCTTTTTAGGGGTCTGGGTTTTAACGATCAGGCAGACGCCCCGTCGCTGGGGGCATTGATCCAGATCGCGAACCTTGGATTTACGGGCCTGCTTGGCTCTTCCCTTACGTACCAGTTGATTGATCGTCGGCATCGTTGTCCTCGAATTCTCTATTGAGCATCCACAAAACCGGTATTCTACTGTTGTTCCCTTTGTTTCTCAAGGGGGGTCAGATTATCGCTTCCGGTGGGTCCGGCAGCCGCCGCCGTCACGGTTTCCATGGCCGCGGTGGCCTCCTGAATCAACGCATGAGTCTCGTCCGGGGCCAGTTCATACTCGGGCACCGGCTCGGCCAGGTGCCGAACCTGCATTTCAAAATGTTTCTTGAAGGCGGTACCGGCCGGGATCAGGTGTCCCATAATCACATTTTCCTTCAAACCGACCAGGTTGTCCTTGGCGGACGCGATCGCCGCCTCGGTCAGCACCTTGGTGGTCTCCTGGAAGGAAGCCGCCGACAGGAAGGAATCGCACTGGAGCGAGGCCTTGGTGATCCCCAAGAGCAAGGTCTTGGCGGTCGCCGGCTTGGGCTTGCGATCCTTGGTCGGAGGCGTCCCGCCCTCTTCCTCGATTCGGGCCACGGTCGCCTCGAATTCCGTGCGCCCGACGATCTGGCCGGCGACATACTCGCTGTCACCCGGATCCTTGATCTTGATTCCGTTGGCCAACCACTCGTTCTCCTCGCGGAAGCGGAATTTATCCACGACCTCGCAGGGTAGGAAGGTGGTATCACCGGGCGAATCGATGCGAACCTTGCGCAGCATCTGCCGAAGAATGATCTCGACGTGCTTATCGTTGATGGTCACGTTCTGGCTGCGATAGACAGCCTGGACCTCGGCCAGCAGGTAGGATTCCAAAGCCTCCTCGCCCTTGATCCGCAGAATATCATGCGGAACCAGCGGACCCTCGACCAGCGGATCACCGGCAAACACCCGGTCACCGGCGTGCACGAGCAACTGGCGGTCCTGGGGCACATGGTGCTCTTTTTCCATACCACCCTCGCTACGGATGATGATGGTCATCTTGCCGCGGCGCTTGTCCACGCGAAGCTCGACGGTTCCGGAAATCTCGGACATGACGGCAGGCTCTTTCGGCTTGCGGGCCTCGAAGATCTCCGTCACCCGCGGCAAGCCGCCGGTAATGTCCTGGGTTCCGGCGATACCCCGCGGTTGACGAGCCAGCAGCATACCGGCCTTGATCTCGTCACCCTCGGCCACCTCGATTCGGGCCTTGGCGGGCAGGTAGTGGTAGTCGAGCACGGTCCCCTCGCGATCCTCGATGATAATCTGCGGATGCTTTTCGCCCTTGTGCTCGATAACGATGTACTTGGCCCCGGCCCGCTCCTGCTCGAGCCGGACCGTCTCGCCCTCGATGATATCCAGGAACCGAACAAACCCGCCGACCTCGGCCAGAATGGGAGTCAAGTGCGGATCCCACATCGCCAACTGCGCGCGGGCCTCGACTTCCTGGCCTTCGCGGACCATCACCTCCGAACCGTAAGGCACTTTGTAACGTTCCAGCTCGCGATTCTTGCTGTCATGGATGGCAATCTCGCCGTTGCGTTTCAATACAACGCACCGGGCGGAAATGTCGCCGTAAGCGGGCACCTCGGCCACCTTCAGATCATGGAAGACCACCGTACCGGCTTGCGTGTTACGGATTTCATTCTCCACGACGGCCCGGGTGGCCACCCCACCGGTGTGGAACGTCCGCATGGTCAACTGCGT
>CAZXSA010000088.1:0-9674 GCA_964642815.1 uncultured Planctomycetales bacterium
GCCACGTTCTCCGCCCCGGTCATGTTCAGGCAGCAGGCCAGCAGTTTACCCTTGCCGACGGCCGCCTCGAAAATGTAGTCGGCTAACATCAGCCCCGGATCGCGGGCGTTGGTGCCCCAGACGATCGGCTCGATGTCGTCACGGAAAAGTTGGGTATCGAACGGTAATCGGCCGGTCAAATCCAGAAACTGCCAATCAACGAACCCATCATGCGGAAAATCGCCAAGCGCCGGATGCCCATCGGGCAGCCAGATGGTCATCTCCCGCCAGAACGGCGCTTTCCGCCGCGGCAGACTATCCTCCCGCGTCGCCGACGCCAGGTACACCACCGTCGCGCCGTTCAACAGTTTCTCCCGAACAGAGCCGTCCAGCGTCTCGGTTACAAGCACGTCTCCGGCCACGGATTCATGTTCCTCCTCGGCCGCCGGAAAGATCCATATATTCCAGACATTTCGCGTCAGGCCGGAGTCCTCGCCCAGTTGGGCCTCTAATCGACAGGTTCGCGGCGATCGAATAGTTCGCATCCGTTCGGGCAACTCGATGCCCCGCTCGAAAACCTTGACAATCTCGCCGCGGGCCGCGCCAACCGACACCGTGCCGACGGCCAGTTCGTCCGGGCCGTCCAGTAAACGCCAGTGGACCGGCCGCGACGGCAACGCATCCGCATAGTTGGACAACAATAATTGAACCTGAACGGGTTCATCGGCCCGGAAACAAAATGAGCGCCGCGGCGACTTGAGAATCAGGACTCGATCATCGTTAAACGGCTTCCACTGGGCGGGCGACCATTTCGGGCGCAGCAGATCGTCATAAAAACCCGGGCGCGTGGCGGTAATGTCGCGCAGACCGCAGATCACATAGCCGGCCAGTTCGGGGTAGCCGCGAAACGCCTCGATGTACCCCTTGCGGGTTGCCAGTGAGTGAAGATTCTGCGTCCGAATCATCCGCTGAGTGGCATCGTCGCCATACCGCTTGTTCAACGAAACCTCAAACTGCTCCTGCCGCAGAAAATTCATATTGTTCAGCCACCAGGGCAGCGGCCCGTCGCCGATGAATTTTTCGCGGATCGCTCGCGTATCCCGGTAGGTATCGCAGTCCAGATCCTCGCCGGCCAGGAAAGGC
Source organism: uncultured Planctomycetales bacterium (assembly GCA_964642815.1). GTDB lineage: Bacteria > Planctomycetota > Phycisphaerae > UBA1845 > PWPN01 > JAAYCU01. The sequence continues at coordinate 1,123 of CAZXSA010000088.1, forward strand.
AATATCTCCGGTTTGCTCCGCAAATCAGCGGTCATCTTGACCAGGAAATCCAGATACTCATCGAGATCCTGATAGGCATGAATGTCGTACCAGTCCGAGTTCACCTGATCGAGGTAAGCGCTGTTATCGCAAATCAAACCGTGCCCGGTCATTTGCTTGGCGATCTTGTAGAGCGGATCGAATAATTCCGGACTAGGCCGGTCCGCCTCGCAGGTCAGATCACGCAGGATCACCGACGGATGATTACGATCGAACCGAAACCATTCCATGTATTCGCGGGTGATGGCCTCGTTCCGGGCGTTGTCTCCGGCCTTGGGCACGCTGCCCCACATGGGATATTCCTGCCAAACAAGCATCCCCGTCTCGTCGGCGATTTCATAAAATCGTTTAGGGAATACGAACAGGCAAACCTTGACCAGATTGAAGCCGCAGGCCCGCAAATCGGCAAACTCTCGCCGGATTTGCTCCTCGCTCGGATCGATGGAGAACAGGTCCGGGTAATACCCCCAATGCAGTATACCCCGCACGAACAGCGGACGACCGTTGAGGAACACCTGGTGACCTTCGCGACTCATGTCCCGCATGCCGAAGCGAATGTCCCGATGATCCGAGTCTTTCCCGGCCTCAACTAGCGTGATCCTGGCCGTGTACAGCCGTGGCGCGTCGGGCACCCATTCCCGCGGTTCGGCGACGGGGATCGCGAACGGTATCGTTTGCGGCGAATCCCAGCGTTTGTCGGCCGCGACGCGATCCTTTAATAACGCTTCATGCCGCCCGACTTCCTTTCCGTCCGGATCGATAATCAGGCAGAGCAACTTTCCCTCTGTCCCGCCGCCGGATACCGTGGCCTCGATCTCGACCTTTCGGCCGGCCAGACGCGGAAGCACGAATACGTCGTCCAGATGAAACTGGTCCGTCGCGTAGGCATGTACGCTCTGCCAGATGCCGCCGAAATGCGAGTTATGCTGTCCTAATCCCCCGACCACCGCTGGGAATCCCACACTCCAGTGGCGGAGGTCTTCCTCTACACGAACCGTCAATACATTCGCCTGCCCCGGTTTCAGGTGATCCGTGATCCGAAAAACAAACGGCACCCAGTTGCCCAGGTGCTCGCCGACAAACCGGCCGTTCACCCAAACCCTGGCCCGCGTGGCCACCCCGTCAAAGTTGAGCCAGACTTCCCGCCCCTGCCAGGCGGCGGGAATGTCCAGCGGCCGCCGATACCAGCCGACGCCGTGGTACTCCGTCCCGTATCCCTGGGCCTGCCAGCAGCCGGGCACATGAATATCGCCCCATAGCTCGGCATCGTCCCGTTCCTGCCAGTTTTCCTTCTCGCCCATGTTCGTCGGGTCGAGCCGGAACGCCCAGCGGCCATTCAAATCCAGATGCCCCTCGGGAACACGAGGGGTAAGTCGTTTCTCGGAGGTCGGCCCCGCTATGCCCGTAGGAATGACGGCCTGCACGTTCAATTCCAACTTCGCGCTCACCCCGTCGGCCGTAGCCGTGATTTCAGCAGGTCCATTGCGTCCCGGCCAGAACAGACCGAACGAATCGACATACCCTTGCGAGGCCGTCCATTCCACCTTGCCCGGCGTGGTCGTTCGGCCGGCCGAATCGCGAGCCGTCAAATGAATCTGCGTCGGCTTGTCAAACGGGACCGTCTTGTTCTCAATCCGTAAATCGACAGATGCCGTCGTTCCCGCGCCGTCGTCTTTCGTTTCAACGAGCAACCGTATCCCATAATTGGCCCGCGCAGCGGGACTGTATCGATCGGTAAACATCCGCATTGAACTGCGCGTGTAATACGGGCCTTTACCGCTACCGAGGAGATAGAAATTCTCCTCGTCCGAATCCTTTTGATTGGCCACCGTGGAGGTCGCCTCCACCTCGTTCAGCCCCAAACGCCATTCACTCGCCGGGATTTCAAATTCCAACCAACGATCTTGGCCGTCCTTGAATGATTCCAAAGGCTGCCAATACCATTCGCCCTGATTAGCCCGGACGGCCAGCCGTAACTCGTCTTCCCCGGGCAAAGGTTTAGCCTGTGTTCCGACGCGCACATGCACGCGCACCTTCGTGGCCTGAATGTTATCGATCCGATGCAGCGTAAACACGACCCGCGGCCGGTAATCCCGCATCTTGGCCGGCACCTGCCCGATCAACGCCCGCACTTCACCGCCGCCGTCATCGAACGCAATTTCCGTCGTTCCGGCCATCGCCTCGACCGAAAAGACCGCCGTCAACAACAGAGCCATGAACCACGGGAAGAACGTCCACCGGCCATGATTCGCCACGACCTGTTCCCGGCCATCAGCCATTCTTGCCAACCGCCCCAAATCACTCATTGAACATTCTCCCAACAACGCGACCTCACCACATCCCATGAAGAACCGTATTCTATCCTGATTCCCCAACGATACCATTCCTCTCTACCAGCCCGATGCAGTTTACCCGCCGTGGCGGGCTAGCAAGGGTCTCACCCCGAAAGGGGTCACGGATCGCCTGCATATACGAGGGAGGGAGGGACAGAGGGACCGAGGGAAGGAGAGATATTCGTTGCGGAAAACACACATTGTAATGATCCGCACCCGGTTGCAATCATCCGCTCTTAAGGCTTTGCGCTGCCGAGCATGTTACGAATCCTTAACCTGGCTTCCGGGCTTATATCCCCAACCAGACGGCGGGGGCGTCTCTAACCTCAAACGCATCTCCTCACGAGCAATGGAGATCGCCACTCCCCGCTGCATGATATCCAACTCCTTGCGCAAGGAACGATACACGTGCCGGCCCAGAGTGAAGATTATCACGCAACTGACGCTGAAGCATAGCACGTGGACGGGAAGACCTACATCTTTGGAATTGAATAGTTTCAAATAAATCCCGGGAAAGAAAAGTAAAATGACCAGAATAGAAAGAAACAGTGCATAGAGCTCGTATTTGACGAGCAAGGCCAGCCAACCGGGTTTAGATAAACAGGATTGCCGAAACTGAAAGGCCGAGGTGATCCATATCAGAAAAATTCCGGAAATAAGGATAGCGAAGTAGGGTAAAACAGTAGCCGCCGACGGAGGCCTCAAAATGATAATCCGGATAACCGGTATCGTGACCAGCATGCCGAACAACAAGGCCAACGCGCTGATCGCCGGCGCGGTCTCCATGCGGCGAAGTTGTTTGGAAATAATCGGCGCGGGCACCTGAATATCGTCGATCGGATTCAAATTCCCGCATTCCGGACAGCGCCGGGGGTCGCCGTACAACCCGCGCAAATTGTACCCGCAGGTCAGGCAATACAGGTTGCGGTTATCCGGCGTCGATGAGACGGGAGACGATGGGGGGTTGGTTTCGTCCATAAACAATACTTCCGGCAGAAAAACCGAATCCCTATAAAGAATAACGTCAAGAACAGGCGAAGCCAAGGGTGCGGCGGTATGATAGGCCCTCATGCGTATGGTTATAAACACATCGCCGGATTTCGCTTTTCTCAGCGCCGTTTGCACGCACGGCTTCTTCATGCTTGCCCCCAACCGTTGGGATCCGCATCGGCGGCGATTAATCACCACGATTACGGTCAATGAATCGACGGTCGTCACCGTGGAAATCGTCGCGACGAAAAACGATGTAATCGTCAAAGGTGATGGATCGATGGACAAGGCCCAACGGGCCACGATCCGCGCGGCCGTCCAACGCATGTTGCGGCTGGACGAGGATCTGTCATCCTTTCATGACCTGTGCCGCCGGTCGCAAACGCATCGGCTGGCCGCCAGAATCCGCTTCGGCCGCCTGCTGCGCAGCCCGACGCTGTTCGAGGATATGGTCAAAGTGATCTGCACATGCAACGTCGGCTGGACGCAGACGGTAGGCATGGTCGAAAAACTCGTCGGCCATTGGGGCCCGCCGACCGCCGACGGAACAGGCCGCGGCTTCCCCACCCCGCAACACCTGGTGGCCCTGCGACCGGCCGAACTGAAGGACAAAGCCCGGCTCGGGTACCGGGCGGAATTCATTCATCGGCTCGCCCGAAACATCGCTGATGGAAAGATCGACCTGTCGGCCATCGAACATTTCACCGGCCCGACCGCCGACCTGAGGCGAATACTTCGCGAAATTAAAGGCATCGGCCCCTACGCCGCCGCCCATATCGCCATGCTCCTCGGTCGCTACGATTGTCTGGCCGTGGATACCGAAATGGTCCGCTTCTTCCGGCAGAAGCACCCACGACGGCGGTTCACACCGACCGCCGTAGAACAATACTATCAACCCTGGCGGCCATATCAGTTTCTGGCCTACTGGTTCGAGCTATGGAGCGACTATGTCGCCCGTCACGGCCGGTCCGAACAATGGTCGGCCCAGGGCATCGGGAAAGCGATTACCGCGCGGGGGGAGAGAGGCTGTTAGACTGTTAGGCACGTCGGTACTGAATGCTGACCACTGAACACTGACCGCTGATTGCTGATTGCTGAATGCTGAATACTCTCTCGCGGCTTGGGGGCTAAGAAAAACTGTCCGATATTGGATCAAAAAGGCATTGACTTCCGATTTCTCCGGCATAGAGTCTTATAGGAGCAATGACCGGCGTGGCCTGAAGATAAGCATCCGCATCGGTCTCATTCATACCGTTATCCATCACCCCCAGGTACGCCGACCATGCTGGCAACCAAGAGCGACTGAGCGAGCCGACGCATCACACCTTTGAATCGGCCAACCGATTCAACCGGCGGAATTTCCTGCCGGCCCGCTTGTTCCGCGAGTGTGGAAAAATCCTTGTCTTCAATCCGGGAGGAAGTGCGATGAGCACATTCGTTAATCACTGCGCGCGTCTGGGGCGGTGGTGCATCGAGCGGAATCCCATGTATCTATTGAGCACCGCCTGCATGGCTGTCGGAACCCGGCTGTACCTGGTGGATCCATCTTCCCGGGCCGGCGATGTGGGTTTGATCCTGCTCACCCTCGGAATTCTGCAGGCCTACGAGTGGGCGGTAGCCACCATCCTGCTGTTGCTGTATCGCCGTCGCCGTTCACCGGAGGATCTGCCCTCGCTGATGCTCATAGCCGCGCTGTTCTGGACCGGGCCGATGGCCGCCACGTCCGAAATGACCGCTCATCGGGCCGATCTCGGACTGATCCTGGCCGTGGCGGCTTTTCTCGTTGCCATGGCTGAATTCGGCGTGGTGTGTAGAGTCATGAAACTGCGGTTCAGTCTCGCCGGGCAACTGGTCGCCGGCGCCTGCGTGTTGTTTCTGGCCCTGGTTCCGCCGTTTCTCAAAGTGCCGGCCTCCGCCGATGGAACCAACGAGCTTTTTCTGTATTTTTCCTGGTGGTTACTGGCGGGCATAACCCTTTTGACAATCAAGATCGTCGACCAGCACGCGCATGGACGGCGTACCGGGGCCTGGCTCGGCCGCGAGTGGCGCGGGTGCCTTCTTGAGTTGGCTTTTCTGGTGATTGTTCTGGCGGCCACCACCACCCATCTGTCGGCCATGAACTATGCCTTTTGGGGACACGCGAAATGGTTTTACGCATCACCCCTGATCGTGGCCGCGACCGTGGTTCTCCTTGAATCCCTGGCCCGGTTGAGGGTCAGGAGTCATTGGTTACCGGTGGTCGGCGTTGTACTGCCCGCGGCCGCGATTTTCCTGGCCAGGGAACCTTTCGATGAACATGTGCCGGTTGCCTGGTTACCTGTGTTCCTTCGTGACCCGCTGCTGAGTACGTTGGTTTTGGCCGCCGCCGCCTGGTGGTGGTCGGCGTATCGGCATCGTGCAAGCATCCTGTTTCATGCAGGCAGTGCCGCCCTCGTCGGGGTGGTCTGGCGGGCCAATCGCCTCGTTTGCGAGGCGGGGATCACCCATCATTGGCTTTCCGAACCGACCATGTGGCCGCGCGACCTGATTGTGCTGTCCTTATACGCCATGGCCGGCTATCTGTTGCTCAGCGCGATTATTCGACGATCACGTCCCGAGGCGCTTATGGCTCTGGTCATTCAGCAGGCGGCCGTCACCATGGCCGTCTGGGACATCTATAACGTCGACCTCTTCCTGATTTGCATTAGTGCCGGCTGGAGCTGTCTGATCGGTCTCCATCTGCTGTCCGCGCGTCCGCGCTGGACGGTGGCCGGTTGGCCGATCGTTTTTCTGCTGTTGATCAGTTGGATTTACGACTTCAATCCGTATCTGAACTGGATCGCTCGCAGCCACGTTATTGCTCTGGTCATGGTTCTTCTGCTGGCGGGGCTTGCCCGACCCTGGTCGCACTATCGTTATCTGGCCATTGGCGCGGGGGTAGGCAACCTGGCGTTTTATGGTGGACAAGCGATAGTGAAAGGACCCCATCCGATCGCCTCGATGGTCGTCTCGGGAGGTTTTATACTCCTGGCGGCCGGAGCGACGGTCAGTTGGTACAAGCCCTTACTGCTCCATTGCGTGCGGCGGCAAGGGTCGGCCCTGCCGGCGGATTAATCTTTCTTTTCAAGACGGTCTCGGTTGTGGATTCGCCCTGACCCTGGCGGGCCAGCAAGGGCATACCAGCCCGAAGCAGTTTACCTCGCTTGCCTCGCTCGCCACGTCGGAGCCCAGCGGAGCCGGGCCTGGGCGGGCCGTGGCGGGCCAGCGAGGGACGAACGCATGTTCATCTCTACCAGCCCGCAACAGTTTACCTCGCTCGCCTCGGTCGTTCGACCTGGAGGCTCTCGACAGGCGGAGCAGAGCCGGGCCTTTGGCGGGATCACTGAAAACTCATCGCGTCCTTCTGCCCTGCCCTGATGGGGCTTGCATATAATAGTCCAAGGTTGCGGCGCAGCCGCTACCTTGGGAATCCATCACGACCCACCACCCCAATCCTACCGGGATTGCGTACGTCTTCCTCGACGCTCGGGTGGCCCGCCTTCTCGTACATGCTTAGCGATCGCATGTCGCCAAACAAATGCGCGAGGTCGGACGATAAACAGTTACACCTTATCACGGCCACCATCCATCGCGGCGGGCAATAGCCCGCCCTACGTCCGAGGAAACTACGCGGTCTTCACCACCGATCACAACCCATCGATCCAGTCCTGCACATCCTCTTCCGCCGTTACGGGAGGGCATTGAGACTGATCCGTGATGCACATGTCCTCATAGGCGAAATGAAATTCTCGGGCGGCTTGTCGAAAAGCGACATCCACTTCGGGCGGCATCGCGGCATTGGACGGCTCGGGTACGCGGGTCATGACATTCACCCCGGCGTACTCGCCGATGGGAGTCGAGCCGCAATAGATGTACATAATCCAATCCGGGGCAGGTCTGGAAAGGATGTACCAGCGTTCATGCTGAGGTTGAAGGGGTGGGTTGATGTAAAAGACCTCCAGCAAGCCCGGCTCCTGGTCGCTCAGCCGGGGCTCCCCGATCAAGTGAACAGCCCCGTTTTCGTTGCAACTTCCGTTTTCCGCGGGCGCGCAGAAGGATGTGTGATACCACCACTGCTGCGCCTTATGGACCCAGGAGTCCGATCTACAGGGCAGGGCATCGTAGCCGCCTTCCCAATTCGATCCGGGAACCCCACAGTTCAGGCCCCGTACCTCCCGCCATGTTCCCTCGATCTCGTCCAGGCTCTCGAGAACATGTACTTTGTGAATGTTCTCGCTGGTCACTAGACATCGGCCATCCGTTCCCGCCGGCAAGGTTGGCAAACAACCGTGGTCGGCGAAGCATTGAACCAGGGAATCGTATATCTCGCTCTTTTCTCCTTGACTAAGTTGACAGGCCAGGTGACAGGCTTGTTGCTGACTCCGTATCCCCGCTGAACCGCATTCCGCGTTGCACGCGAGGGTTTCACGGCAAGCGGGTTCCAATACGCAAAGGATCATGGGTAACGGACATTTCGTCAGGCCGCACATGAACAGTTCGAGGTCCGAGCTCACGGCACTGTCGGCACTGGACAAGGAGCCGCAACCTTGAATCAAAGCCGGAATGAGAAGAACGAAAATGGCAAGATGTGTTCTATTCACTTCCGCCTCAGTCCTGACTATATACGGGGGAAACTCTGCACCCGTGACATTTCCCGGTTATCGAACCTCACCCATTGATGCTATCCGAACAACCTGCTCGATTCAATCGCGAACAGCCTTCGGACGACCTGCAAAAGACGACCCAAATCCTTGACCGTCGCCGGGCGGATTAAATAAGGCCTCTTCTGATAACTGAATAATAGCGCGGCGGGCAATAGCCTACCCGCTTACTTGTTTTACCGGTTGACGTTAAAATGCCGTCTATGACCGAATACAAGATTCAGCTTGATACTTACAGCGGGCCGTTGGACCTGCTGCTTTATCTGATCCGGCGGGAGGAGGTGGATATCTACGATATCCCTATCTCCCGAATCCTGGAGCAATACCTGGCCTATATCCGCCTGCTGGAGGAGTTGGACCCGGACCTGGTGGGCGATTTTCTGGTGATGGCCGCCACCCTCGTCGAAATCAAGTCGCGGATGCTGCTGCCCAAGCCGCCGCCCGAGGTCGAGGATGACGACGGGCTGGACCCGCGGGCCGACCTGGTACGACAATTGCTGGCCTACCGCAC
>CAZXSA010000088.1:9774-18315 GCA_964642815.1 uncultured Planctomycetales bacterium
ACGACGGGCTGGACCCGCGGGCCGACCTGGTACGACAATTGCTGGCCTACCGCACATTCCGGGAGGCCGCCCGGCAACTGGCCGACCGCGCCGACCTGCACCAGCGCCGCTTCGCCCGCCCGCCCATCGAGATCGACACCGAGGGCGAACAGCAGGTGGACATCGAGGATGTGCAGATCTGGGACCTGCTGACCGCCTTCAATAAACTGCTCGCCTCGGTGGGCAAGCAAAAGACCACCCACGACGTTATTTACGACGACACGCCGATCACCCTGCATGCGGCCGACATCCTCGACCGGCTCGAACGCGAGGGGCCGGCCATCTCCTTCGACAGCATTTTCGAGGGCCGCACCCGCGGGGAAATGGTCGGCCTGTTCCTCGCCCTGCTCGAACTGATCCGCCAGAAACGGGTCCGCGTCGATCAGCCCGGCGTTTTCAGCCCAATCGTCGTCCATCTGCTCGATGCCACGCCGATTACCACCATCCTCGAACCGGAAGAAGAATCGATCAACGAGGTGGAATATCCGGCCGAACCCGAGGAAGAGCCGGAGCCGGCGGCCATGACTGAGACCACCGACGGCGAATTCTTCGATGACGAGGATGCCGACGACGGCGACACCGATTTTCATCGTAAGATCGACGCGGTCGAAATCGCCGAGGTTGATCTGGGCTGGTCGAACGAACGCGACGAAGCCGACCCGGCGGCCGAAGTTGAGGCCGAGCCAACCGAATCCACCGAGGAGCCACGCGAGACATGAACCCCGAACAGCGTTTAGCGGAGATGGGCTTGTCGCTGCCCCCGGCCCCGCCGCCGGTGGCCTCCTATGTGCCTTATCTGCAAGTGGGCGATCTGGTTTTTATCAGCGGGCAGTTGCCCATGCGGGAAGGGATGCTGTCATGCACCGGCAAGGTCGGCGGGAATTTGTCGCTTGAGCAGGGGGCCGAGTGTGCCCGGACGGCCGTCCTGAACGCCCTGGCCCAGTTGGCCGCGGCCGCTGGCCGTCTGGATCGCGTTCGCCGGATCGTGCGGCTTGGGGTATTCGTCAACAGCGGCCCGGGGTTTACCGACCAGGCCAAGGTGGCCAACGGGGCCAGCGATCTGCTGGCCGCCGTCTTCGGCGAGGCCGGCAAGCATGTCCGCGCCGCCGTCGGGGTCAACGAATTGCCCCTGGACGCTCCCGTGGAAGTGGAAATGATCGCCCAGGTCAGCAGTTGACCCACCCCGGGTGGGCCGAAATTCGAGGTAAGTCGCATCGCCCGAACCAGAAATAGCAATTCGAAAAAAAATACCACCGCGTCGACCCCGGGCCGTCGCACCGGAATCTGGGTTTGCCTGATCGTCTCCCTGCTGATCGCCCTGCTGGCCCTGCCTTTGATCAACACCTGTATTCAACAGATTCGATTGATGATCCCGCAAATCGATCGACCCGAGGACGAGCGGGCCATGCAGGCGGCCGTTCAGCGGCTATACACCGACCCCGGCATCTGGGCGGTGCAGCAGTCTTTCGCCTTGCTGTCGAACCCGGGCCGAGGTGATTTCGATCCCGCTCGCTTCAAACAGATCGATCCCGGTAACAGTCTTTACGATTACGGTCAGTTGTTGCTCCTGCTCCGCCGCACGGATTCGGCCCTCGCCCATCCGGAAGATGGCAATCCACGGCTGGTACGCGAGATTCGCCAACTACACGCCGGTCCACCCGCGAGAATTCACCTCAAACGTGCCCGCGAAACAATGTACGCTGCGCTGACGGCCGGCGGCATGCCAGCGCGGCGGGCCGCCGCCTCGGTGGATATTTTTACGATGGGCGACTATCGATCCATTCTCCGGGAATTGATTCATCGCCTCAAAGAACACGCCGACGCCTGGACAAGCCAGGGACGCACCGAGGATGCCCGCGCAGCGCAACGGCTCATCGTGCGGCTGCTGACCGATCTGGTGGCCGACTCGCCCCTGCCGGAAGTCGCCCTGTTGGCCGCCGAACCGGCGTTGCCCAAAACCCTGCGAGCTCTTGGGCATGAACAACTCGCCCTTGGTCTCGAGGAGTTTCACCACCGGTGGCATGAGGATCATGCCGCTGAACGGGTCAACATCCTGCCGCATACCGGTAATCTCCCGCTCGCCGTCGAAGAGCACGCACGGGCAATGCGTTCATTATGCGCGACCGTGGTCACGATCCTCATCTGGTCGGTTCTTGCGGCGTCTGGACTGTTCTGGTTGATCGTTTCCGGTCTGAGCAAGACGCCGGAGGCTTCTCAGCCGATCTGGCGACAACCAAAGGTGGCCAGGTTGATTTGCCCGGCGTTGGCTTTGGTGCCTTATGCCGTGATTCTGTGTTTCGCGGCCGGTGATTCGGGGCGATTTTCCTGGCTGATTTCGTACCCAACGATACCGGCCGGTATTTTGCTTGCGGCCTGGGTACCGCTGGTCGTCAAAGTCATCGCCCGCTGGAGTATGGAACCACCGGCGGGTTTTCAGGACCGCTGGCGGCCGCGCTGGCTGCTGATTTTGCTGGCGTTGCTGGTGGTGGCGACGGTGGTGATGGCCTTGGCCTGGCCGGTACCGGCCGATTTCTGGTGCCCGCCGCCGGCCGTGCAACGTTTCCGTATCCTGATACCTTCGGTCGGCATTTTCGCCATCCTCGTCGTGGTGATCTGGTCGCTGGCCGATGTTTGGTATCGCCGTCGCGCCAATCTGCCGGCCGGTGTGTACGCCCGAGCCAACCTGGCCGTCGCCGCCGGTTCGCTGCTGCTGCTGTCCGTGCTGGGCCTGGCCATCTTGTTGACCAACCAGTTCCGCGACCAGCGCCACACCCAGGCCTTCGTGCAGGCCGCCGCCGATCCCCTCGCCGACCGCCTCGGCCCCCATTGGGACAAGGATTACTTCGAGCCGGTCCGCCGCATACTGAAGTAAGTGAATAAGCTCAACCACGGATTAAACCGATAATCGCCGGGTCAATTCCTTTTCCGCCTGGGCGCTGATAGCTAACAGGAGGAGATCGATTGGGAGTGTACCGATATTGTCGTGACTATCCTCTGGTCGACAAGCGGGCACATGAGGGGCGGCCAGAAAGCATCGTCCCTGAAAACGCCGATAGCGAGCCATGAATTTCTGCAACCCCTCACGACCGTGGACCGCGGAGGAGGCGATTTCGACGGCCACCGGGTGTTCCGGATGGTCATAAACAAGGTCTACCTCATCGTTCTTGTCCCGCCAATGATAAATCCCCGACTGGCTTTGCTGGCCAAGAGCATGAAAATGTCCGGCCACAAGATTTTCCAGGAGCAGTCCCATTTCCTCTGGATTGCGTAAGGGGCCGATGCCCCGTTGCAAGGCGGCATTGCGAACCGCTCCATCGAGGAAATAAAGCTTACGCCCTCGTTTCTGTTTGGCCACTTCGCTCCCGGAATAGTTCGGCAAGGTGAACACGATAAAAGCTCGTTCCAGATAGGCGAGATAGCGATCGAAAGTCGGCTGCGAAAGGCCGTCAAGGTTGCGACAAAGCGTAGCGGGTGAGAGCAAACCCGTTACCTGCCCCGCCAGGGTATACAGCATGCGCTCAAGCAGCATCGGATCGTCGATGCCGAAGGCTTGGGGGATATCCTTATAAATAGCCCTTTCCACGGCATCGTTCCGTAATATCCTCTGCGATTGCAGCAAAAGAGATTCCTCATCCTGGGCGCGAACTTTTCCGGCAATCAAGAGTTCCGGAAAACCACCCGTCAGCAGAAACCGACGACGTAGGTCGGAAAGATCTTTGATGGGAAGATTCGCCTGGATGCAAGCTTCCAAGGTTTCCCAGAGATGATCGGCAACCGGAACCTCGACCGGATGTTGAATCAAATCAAGGAACTCTCCAAACAGATAAGGCGCCAAGTACTGCTCTTCCCATCGACCACTGCCGCTTTCCACTCGTCGCTCTCTCAGGGCGGCGGTGGAACTGGATGAACCGGCCAGCCGTACCGGCCATTTTTCATCGTAAAAGGTCTTGAGCCACAAATCCCAATCCTTGGCGTAGGCCAACTCGTCGAAAAACAGATAGACAGGCTCTCTTGGGGAGGCTTGGGCCCTTTTTAAGGCCGGTCGAACGAGTTGGTCCAGAGGAACACGCATCAGCAGGGGGTGATCCAGCCGATACCAGAGTATCTTTTGGGCCGGGATACCCGCCGCCAATAAATGTTTCACGGTCTGATATAACGCGGTGGATTTGCCGACCCACCGAGGGCCGAGAATCAATTGAAACCGTCTTGTTGTTTCCAACTGTAATCGATGCCAAAGGGTCCGGGCTAAGGGACGCTCAATTTCCGGCGCCCAAGCTTCCGGAACCCCCTCCTCCAGAAACCAGGGATTCTGTTCATTGAAGACTTGCTGATAATCTGCCTCGGTTGGCAGCCAAGTTGGCCCACGTTTCTTTGCCATGAAAGCAATCTACCAAAATTTGTATGGTCGCATTAACATATATCGGGTGTATTATATATAACAAATAAGCATCATCCGCAACATGCTATTTTCATTTTAGGCCTCTTTGTCGCGAAGTTATGTTAATTTCGTTAGATCCGGATGGGTATAATTAAATAAAATTTACACTAATTAATAATATGCTTTTAATGTGCGTAGGTCGGTTCGGTCAACCTTTATGTAAATGCGACCGTAGCCAATCATGCGATGGCAGGATAACTTATACCCTTGTTTGTCTCTTTCGTATGCCAGAGCAAAGTGAAGCGATTATGACCCAAGAGCATAACCATGAACGCGCGGGCGACTACCGGGTACGCCGGGCGCGGGCAATCGAAGCCTTTGTGGATGAATTCGCCGCCGGCCCGGATGGCGACCTGTTGGCCCAGATGCTCGTGACCGTCACGCGGCTGGCCCGCGACCGGGTCGATCGCGGCGATTTGAAGCTGCTGACCAACTCTCTCAAGGAACTACGCTACGCTTTCAAGGTCTTCGCCCCCTACCGCCATGTGCGTAAAGTGAGCATCTTCGGATCGAGCCGTACGCCGCCCGATCACCCCGAATACCTGCAGGCCGACGCCTTCGCTCGCCGTATGCGCGAACGAAACTGGATGGTCATCACCGGCGCGGGCGACGGCATCATGGGCGCCGGGCACGTCGGCGCCGGGGCGGAGGCCAGCTTTGGCGTCGCTATCCGCCTGCCCTTCGAGCAGAAAACCAACGTGATCATCGCCGACGATCCCAAACTGGTTCATTTTCGCTACTTTTTTACCCGCAAGCTGCTGTTTCTCAAGGAAGCGTCGGCCATCGCCCTGTTCCCCGGAGGTTTCGGCACCCAGGACGAGGGCTTCGAATCCCTGACCCTGATCCAGACCGGCAAGGCCGAACTGGTCCCGATTGTCATGGTCGACGCGCCAGGCGGCACTTACTGGTCACGGTGGCGCGATTATGTGGTCAGCGACCTGCTGCAACGCGGCATGATCAGCCCGGAAGACATGAACCTTTTCCTGCTCACCGACGATCCACAAGAGGCGGCCGAGCATATCATCCGGTTCTATCGGCGGTATCATAGCTCCCGGTACGTCGGCGATCTGCTGGTTTTACGGCTCAACCAACCCCTCGCCACGGCCGCTCTGGCTCGACTCAACGGGCAGTTCGGCGACCTGCTGTCCGGCGGCCAAATCGAGCAACACCTCGGCCCGCTGGACGGCGAGGAAGGGCTTTTCCCGGAAAAACCCCGATTAACCCTGCATTTCAATCGCAAGAGCGTCGGACGATTACGCCAATTGATTGACCATCTGAATGAGGATTAGTTCACCCAAAAAGCCTTCCATCCCCCGTTTGACTTGTCCGTATCTCCCGGTACGATAATAAGATAAGGCTGTCGTACCGGACCACGGCAACGCAAGTGGCGCTGCAAGATGAAGACAGCCCTTCGATAGTAGACTCCGCAGCAATACGCTTGGAATAAGCCAAGGGAGTATTCGGTGGCAAGCCGTTTTCGAGCCGATTTTCAACCCGAGGAACTGGCCGCGGTTCTCGAACAATACGACATCGGAGCGATTCGGCGGGTCGACAAGCAGCTCAAGGGCTCGCGCCGCTCGCCCAAGGTGCTCATCGATTCCGATCAGGGTCGATTCCTCCTCAAACGCCGCGCCCGCGGTCGCGACCATCCCATGAAGGTGGCCTTCGCCCACAGCGTCCAGCGCCACCTGAGCGAACAGGGGTTCCCTCTTCCCCGGCTGGTTCCGACGCGCGATGACGACGACACCATGGTCATCCGCCAGGAGCAGATTTACGAAATGTTCGAGTTCGTGCCCGGGACGGCCTACGATAAGTCCCTGGAGGCAACCTATGACGCCGGCCGGGTTCTCTGCCTGTTCCATCAGTTGCTCAAGGACTTTGAAAGCGATTGGGAGCCGTCGCGGCGGGGCTACCATGACGCCAACGCGGTCCGTATCAGCCTGAACGGCGTGCCCTCCAGCATCGGCAAGAATGACAGCGTGGTCGGCAAGGAAACTGAACTGCTGGGCACCGTATCCGCCTTATACGATTCGTACGAGACGGCCGCCGAGAAAGTCAACGACGCGAAATTCTACGAATGGCCGAGTCAGATCGTCCATGCCGACTGGCACCCCGGCAACATGCTCTTTGACGAAGGCGAGGTCGAGGCGGTGATCGACTATGACTCCCTGCGCATGCTGCCACCGGTGACCGACTTGGCCAACGGATCCCTGCAATTCTCGATCCTCGGCGGGCCGGTGGATCCGCGTCAATGGCCCCCGCAACTGGATGAAGACCGCTGGCGCGAATTCCTCCAGGGCTACGAGGAACAATGCTCCACCGCGCCCGAGCAGTTGCGGGTCTTGCCCCAACTGATGATCGAGGCCCTGATCGCCGAGGCCGTCACGCCCATCGCCGCGACCGGCTCCTTCGGGCGCATGGAAGGCTTCCGCTTTTTACAGATGATCTGCCGCAAGGTGCGGTGGCTGGAACAGAACGGCGAGCGGCTGCTGTCGGCCGTTTTGACCTGAGCGATACTGCCCTGCTCTCCGGGATCGTTACGGGATCGTTAATGGAATATGCACCGATTCCTTATCATCCTTGCCCTCGCCCTGCTCATGGCCGTTCCGCCGGCCAGCGCCCAGATACCGGACTGGTCCACGCAACCGGCATCCCCCTTCGAGACCGAACTCCTCGGCCAACTAATCAAGCGGCTGGGCGATCCGCGTTTTGCCGTGCGGGCCCAGGCCACCGAGCAATTCAGCCAATGCCCGAGTGAATGGCTGCCCGAGCTGGTCCGGCAATATCGCGCCGAATCGTGTTACGAGATTAAACGCGCGCTGCGCCACGCCATCGAACATTCCTTCTTCCGGCAACAGATGGCCGGCGAGGTGGGCTTTATCGGGATCGGCCCCATGCCGGTCAGCGGGGTAATCGATCCCGCCGACGGCCGGCTAATCGAAGCCCTTCGCGTCGAGCGGGTGCTCAAGGGTTTTTCCGCGGCCGAGGCCGGCCTGGAAAAAGGCGACCTGATCGTGGAAATCGACGGCCGCCCTGTCACCGCCTTGTTCAACGCCCAGTCGCCCCTCGCCCTCGGCAGCCTGCGGATGGCCATGATCCTCCAGCCGCACCGCACTCCCACCGAAGTTGATCAAAAACTCAGCGCCTTCACCGCCGAGATCAAACAGCGCCGGCCGGGTTCACGAATGAAGCTTCGCGTTCTGCGAGGCCACCCTCCCGGCGACGAAGTGGAATACAAGGAACTGCCCGGGACGGAAACGCCGCCACGGACAGGGATCGAAGGCACGCAGTGGCTGGTCACCCCGACCGGCAATCTGCAGGTTGAGCGAGTAGACGAGAACAGCCCGGCGGAGAAGTTCGGCCTGCGTGCCGACGATATCGTCATCGCGGTGTACGGCCGCGAGGTGCCGCCCGGCACGAATGTGGAAGCTCTGACGGCGTTGCTGGTCAGTCGCCGGCCGCGGGAAACGCCGGATCACGCTTCACCGGCCGCCATGACCGTCCTCCGTAAAAAGCCGATGCGCCAACTGCACATCAGCTTGACCGTCGCCGGCCGGCCGCCGGATTTGCTCAATCCCATCGACCGTATCGTCGCCCAGGCCCGCTTCGCCACCTGGTGGCTTCGACAGGGCGGCGAGCTGAATATCCGCCGCCCCGAGGCAACCTGGATGGTAACCATTCCGGATGCGGCCATCGAATTGTCCCGCCTGCCCGGCGGAGGAGTCTTACCGTAGAGGGAGAAAACCATATGAAAATCACCGCGATCGTGGGCAGTTATCGCAAGGGTGGAGTGACGGATACGGCCGTCGATGAAATTCTAGCGGCGGCCGCCGAGTGCGGCGCCGAGGTGGCGAAGATTTATCTGATCGAAAAGCACATCGAATTCTGCACGAATTGCCGTACCTGTACTCAGAAAGCGGGCAAGCCCCGCGGTGAATGCCCAACCCAGGACGACATGCGGACGATCCTCGACGAGATCGAGCGGTCGGACGCGCTGGTCATCGCCTCGCCCATGAATTTCGGCACGGTGACGGCCGTCACCAAAAAATTCATCGAAAGGCTGA
>CAZXSA010000089.1:0-12444 GCA_964642815.1 uncultured Planctomycetales bacterium
ACGCAAACCCGTCCCATCAGGCTACCTCCTTATGCTCGCGAGCGCGGGATCTTGCTCCCACGCGGGTTCGACCGATATCGCCGTGGTCATCCGTGACCTGGGCCACTTCCAGACAACGAGGCAGGCAAAGCGAAAACACCGCCCCGCCCTCGCCGTGATTGGCCGCCCATACGCTGCCGCCGAGGGTCTCGGCGATCTGATGCACGATGGCCAACCCCAGACCCGTCCCCCGATTCTTGGTTGTGAAAAAGGGATTGAAAATACGGTCCATCAACTCCGTCGGGATACCCGGCCCATTGTCCCAAACGCTGAGAATTACGTGGTCTTTCGGCGCGGAGCGCAAACCGATCACCACCCGTCGCGGCGGTTCGGCCCGCGGCTCGCCGGCCTCCAGGGCGTTCAACACCAGATTCAGCAACGCCCGCTGCAATAAGGCCTGATCGCTGTGAATCACCACGCCCTCGAGTTCCTTGGTAACTTCCACTTCCGCGCCGTTGCGGGCGATGCGACCCGAGGCCATCTCGATGGTGGCCAACGCCACGATGTCCAACTCCAGGGGCATCGGGTGCGGCTCGGAAGGACGCCCGAACTCCAGAATGTCCGTCACCAAGGCCTCCAGATCGGCCACGCCGCCGGCAATCTTGTTCACCAGGTTCAGTGTTTCCGGCCGGTCGTAAAGATCCTTGGCCAGCAGGGAAACCAACAAGCGAATACCGCCGAGCGGGTTGCGGATTTCATGGGCCACGCCGGCGGCCATCTCACCCAGCGCCGCCAGTTTTTCGCGACGGCGCAACAGTCGATTCTTTTTCGCCACCTCTTCCCGCAACCGGGCGACCTCGTCGCGCAACTGCTCATGCGCGCTTTTCAACTGCTCGGTCACCACGTTGTAGGAATCAATGATCGCGGCCAGCTCGCGCTCCCGTTGGGTCAGTTCACCGGTCATCGTGGTCATGCGTCGGTCCACTCCACCTGAGTCGGATGGTCCGTTCCGGACGCGGCATAGGCGGTCCCCGCCTGCCGGCCGGTCTTCAGCTCCGACATTTCCTGCTTCATCAGGCTCTGACGCGCCGCGAGCAGTCTCGCGTCCTCCTCGTCCGTTTTCAGGATGCCCGCCAGCTTTTCGTTCACTTCCCGGGCCAGGCTATCAACCCGCCGACGGTCGGTATCGGCCAACTGAGCGCATACGCGGCTCCAATCCGCTTGATACACCCGTAGACGGCCTGACACCTCGCCCAACGTTTCCAGAATCGAACGCCGCTGTTCCAGCACCTCGAGCAAGCGTTGCGGCTCATCCGCGGTGATCGCCGACCGCTGCCGATGCATCAGGGCCTGCAAGAGGGAGCACTGATCGAGTTGCCGGTTAAGCAAGTCGATCAATTCGTCCACGTCGTATACCGTTTCCATCGTCGCCAAAGTCGCGTTGCTCATGGAAGAACCTTTGTCTTTCCGCCCGTTCCCGTCGGACGGGCCATCCACCTGTAACCCTGCTCACGCGCCGCGCCGCAAGACACCTTTCGTCGCTCACCCGGCTCGGGCCAACTCCTCCGCGACAAACACCGGCGTCCGCTCCAGCCAGTTCAAGTACTGCTCCCAATAAGCCCGGTCTTCCTGCGGGGCCAGCCGGGCAAACTGCTCGTCGGCGATCCCCCGCAACGCCCAGCGCGCCCGTTGCAGCGTCTGACGCGCTTTGCTCACGTTACCCAACCGCAGATAACAATTGATCATCTGCACGTAGGCGGACATGGCGATAGGGTCGTCCTTGTAACGAAACGCCGCCTTGTCGTACAACTCGAGCGCTTCCTGGAAATAGGTTAAGGTCGGCGACTCCGATTCCCGCGAAAGGTCATACACCGCGTCGGCCTGATAAAACCAGCTCAACTTCACATAGAGCTGATCCAGATCGCTCAAGGTTTCCGCGGGACGTTGACGGTAGCGGGCGACGACCTCGGCATATAACTCCCGGGCCTTGCCCAACCGCTCGCGGTAGGCCAAACGCAACTGCTCGCGGATGGCCACGTTCTTGTCGTCGGGCAAATCGACCTCGCGAATGCGCCGGGCACTGAGCCGATAGGCGTCAGCCAGCAGAAACGTCACCCGGTCCGACCGCGCGTCGTCGCCAAATCGCCGCAAGGCCTCGCTGTACCGGGTGATGCCTTTCTCGTATTCGCCGGCCTGGGTATACAAATCTCCCAAAGCGAAAAGCGCCTCGCGATACTCCCGGGCCTCGGGCGTCACGGTCTGAATGGGATCGCCGGGAACATGATCGACAATCCGGAGCAAGGTCTGCTCCGCTTTGTCCACCGCGCCGAGATGCTGAAAACACTCCGCCAATGGAACCAGCGAGCCCGCCGCCGCCGGCGTACGCGGATGATCGGTCAGGTTTCGTTGGTACCAGGCGACGGCCTTTTCATAATCTCCCGCCGCCTGGCAGACCTGCCCCAACCAACGCAAGGCCTCCGGCACGAACGGGCTACCCGATCGTTCCCGAACGAAAACCTCGAGTACCTCCATGGTTCGCCGCCGATCACCGGCCAGGTCAAAGGACTCGGCCGCGCGTCTCGTCGCCTCGGTCGCCGCCGCCTGATTAAAAGCCACCAGTTGGGTCAGACGCCGATACGCCTCTCCCGCGTCGATGAAATAAGCCTTGGCCGAATCCGCTTCCTCCGGCTGGCCGTCCCGTGCCCTCCGCGATGCCCGTTGCCCCATTTCAAAGGACACGTCGGCCAGCCAGTTCGCGTACTTCGCCTGCGCTTCATCGTCGCCGGGACGCACCAAGCGAGTCGCCAACTGAAGAAAATGGCGGGCCTGAACGAGTTCTCCACGATCCCGCAAGTCCCGGAAAAATCGCGTGGTCGATTCGCGAATCTGGCGTAAATCGATCATCGTTCCATAAGGATCCTCGGCCACCAGGCGGATCGCCTCCTCATAGGTGCGTCTGGACTCGTCATAGCGTTCGAGACCGGCCAGGGCCTCGGCCCGGCCCCAGACCGCCGCCGCCCGGTAACGACTGGGCGGCGCGTTTTGTCGCACTTCGTCGAAAAAGCTCAAGGCATCGGTCGGTGCCCGTTGATCCAGCATGATCCGACCCAACAGCCAGCCGGAAGCCGCGTATAGTGGGTCCGCCACGTTTAACCGGTCACGCAAGGCACGCAACAGCCGCTCCGCATCCTCCACCCGACCCACCTGATACCAGGCGAGCGCCCGCAGGTAGTCGTAACCAAGTTGCATCGAGGGTTGCGTAAATTGCCCGGCATAGCTTTCCAGAAAACGCTCGCAGGCCTCGTAGGCCCCCTCCCGGTTGAACAATTCCACTTTTCGCTCCGCGGCCCAATAACGCAGGGCCTCGGGCACCTCCGCGCTGTTCAAGAACGTATCGAACTCCGCATGCATCTGCGCGGCCGTCTTACCCCCCCGCTGATTTTCCATCTCGCAAATGGTCTTACGCAGCGGCCAGGGATCGGCGATGCCCGCTTCCAGTGCTTGCTTATAGGCAGCGACCGCCTCGGTCTCGTTCCGTTGCCACTGGTAAGCCAGCCCGCGCCAGTAATGCATCTGGGCATCGAATGATTCATCCGGTCCGATCGAGCGCACGCTATGCTCGAGAATCCGCCGGACGTTGTCCTCCCCGTGAAGAGCGTTGCCCAACTCGTACCCCACCAGAATTTCCACCATCTGGCGGTGCAGCCGACGGCGTTGCTCCGGTTGAAGCTTCAACTCGGGATCGGCCAGCAGCTTTTCCACCTCGTCGCTGGCCTGGGTATAGAGACCGGCTTCGCGCAGTTTGACCGTGCGGTTGAAAAGTTCATCAAAGGAGGGAACCTGAGGTTCGGGACGCAGACGCCAGACACCCCAGGCCAGCAGCGCGGCCGAGAGGGCCAGCAGCGGAACCTGCCAGCGCCCGGCAATCTGTTCGCGGAAACCGTGCTGTTGCGGCACGTCGCTCATCCTGAGCCTTCCCAGGTCATCCTGACCCTGCACGAACCACAAAGGACCGGCCGGAACTTGCCGACCGACACCGAGCCATCTTCGGCGTACAACTCATTCGGCATTTTGGTCGTTTTTAGATAAGCGGGAGATACGTGGTAAATTGCGCTTCCGAGGCCTTCGGCGACGCTTTCGACGGTCTGCTCGACAGCCTTTTTCAACAAACCTACAGCGTTCTTCTTCGCTGGCAATGCTGACAACCACGTTAGCGTAAGAAAACAGGGTCTCTTCGATACAACGAAAAAAATATTCTCACCATCAGGATTTTTTTGCGCACTCCTTCGCGAGAATCTAGGTCCGATAAACCGCGACATGATGTCCAACGACTCACTGAACATCCTTATACATAAGAGCCTGGATCAATTTCCTAAACCGCCAAGCGTATTCACGAATGGAATCTCCGCGAATTAATTCATCGTTCCAGGTGGCAATCCTGACCAATAATCATTATCTTCTGTAGCCAACGGGAAACATGTTTTTGTGACGCATATCCGTCACGTGCGTTGATTAGTCGTGTTAAGGGAACGTAATCATGTGTGCATCGCCCATCAAAGACAGTATCAAGGCCGAAGCCGTCCTCCAGAGCAAGGCTGGTAATTTTACTATTTACAGATTGGCATCAATTCAGGACCAGGGCATCGCGGATATCCGACGCTTGCCATTCTCCATTAAGATATTGCTGGAAAATAGCTTACGCAATGTTGACGGATTCCAGGTCACCCCGGATATGGTCGTCCGCCTGGCCCAGTGGCAGCCAAATCAATCCAACCCGGTGGAGTTGCCCTTCAAACCTGGACGAGTCATTCTTCAGGATTTCACTGGCGTACCCACCGTGGTCGATCTGGCGGCCATGCGTTCGGCCATGAAAACGATGGGCGGCGATCCGAAACGCATTAATCCGCTGGTTCCCTGCGATCTGATCATCGACCATTCGGTACAGGTCGATGCCTACGGGACCGCCACGGCCTTGGCGATCAACAAGCAACTGGAATACGAACGGAATACCGAACGCTACGCATTCCTCAAATGGGGCCAGCAGGCGTTCCAGAATTTCCGCGTCGTACCGCCGGCCACCGGGATTATCCATCAGGTCAATCTCGAATACCTGGCCAACGTGGTCCTCATCCGCAAGGTCAATGGCCGCACCCTCGCGTTTCCGGATACGCTGGTTGGCACCGACAGCCATACGACCATGATCAACTGTCTGGGCGTGGCCGGTTGGGGTGTCGGTGGGATCGAGGCCGAGGCGGTCATGCTCGGCCAACCGATCTATATGCTCACCCCCGAAGTGGTCGGCTTCAAACTCATCGGCAAGCTACCCGAAGGCGCAACCGCCACCGATCTGGTGCTGACCGTTACCCAGATGCTCCGCGCCAAGGGCGTGGTCGGCAAATTCGTGGAGTTCTTCGGTCCCGGCCTGGCCGACATGTCCCTGCCCGATCGGTCGGTGGTGGCGAACATGGCCCCCGAATACGGCGCGACGATGGGCTTTTTCCCCGTCGATAACCAGACGCTCGATTACCTCAAGCTGACCGGCCGGTCCCCTGAGCAGATCGACCTGGTCGAGCGTTATTGCAAGGAGCAGGGATTATTCCGCGCCGCCCAGACCCCCGACCCGCGATTCAGCGACGTGCTCGAACTGGACCTGGCCACCGTGCAAACCTGCCTGGCCGGCCCGAAACGCCCGCAGGACCGGATCGTACTACCGGAAGTTAAGAGCAGCTTCCGCGCCAGCCTGCAGGCCCCAACAAACCAGCGCGGTTTTGACCTGCCCGAATCGGACCTCGGCAAAAGCGGCACCATGGAAATCGACGATGTCGTCGAAACCATCACCCACGGGGCGGTGGTTATCGCGGCCATCACCTCCTGCACCAACACGTCGAGCCCGGCACTCATGCTCGGGGCGGGATTACTGGCGAAGAAGGCCGTGGAAAAGGGACTGGCCGTCAAACCCTGGGTCAAGACCTCGCTGGCTCCCGGCTCGCGGGTCGTCAACGATTATCTGGATAAGGCCGGCCTGACCGGCTACCTGGACCAGCTCGGATTTCAGACCGTCGGTTACGGCTGCACGACCTGCATCGGCAATAGCGGACCTCTGCCGGATGTGGTGGCCGACGCGATCAATTATGCCGGGCTTGTAGCTTGTTCCGTACTCAGCGGCAATCGCAACTTCGAGGGGCGGATCAATCCGCTGGTCAAGGCCAACTACCTGGCCAGCCCGCTACTGGTCGTCGCCTTTGCCTTGGCCGGTACCATCGATATCGACCTGAGCAGCGAGCCGATCGGCAAAGACGCCGACGGCCACGCGGTTTATCTGCGCGACATCTGGCCGAGCCAACGGGAAATCCAGGATGCCATCACCCGATGCGTGACTCCCGAACAGTTCACCGAGCGGTACGGCCACGTGTTCGACGGTGACGAGACCTGGCAGGCGATCCCCGCCAAGGGCAGCGATCTATATTCCTGGTCGCTGGATAGTACCTACATTCGCGAACCTTCGTTCTTCGCCAATCTCGCTCCGGAACCGCAACCGATCCGCCCGATCACCGGCGCACGTTGCCTGGTGATGGTCGGCGATTCGGTGACCACCGACCATATTTCGCCGGCCGGCTCGATCAAGCCGGACAGTCCCGCCGGTCGCTATCTGCAGGAACACGGGGTCAAGCCGTCGGAGTTCAACAGTTACGGCTCGCGGCGCGGCAACGATCAGGTGATGGTCCGGGGCACGTTCGCGAATATCCGCCTGCGTAATCTGCTTGCTCCCGGCACCGAGGGTGGCGTGACCACCTACCTTCCCACTCGTGAGCAGATGAGCATCTACGACGCGGCCATGAAATATAAGGAAACCTCCACACCGCTGGTTGTTTTGGCCGGCCGCGAGTATGGCACCGGTTCAAGCCGCGACTGGGCGGCCAAGGGGACTTTCCTGCTCGGCGTGCGCGCGGTGATCGCCGAAAGTTACGAACGCATCCACCGCAGCAATCTGGTAGGTATGGGTGTTTTGCCCTTGCAGTTCAAGGAAGGCCAGGACCGCAAATCTCTCGGTCTCAACGGCCGCGAGACGTTTGCTATCCAACTCGACGACAACCTGCAACCGCTCCAGAAAGTGAAAGTCATCGCCACACGCGAAAAGGGCGACCCGATCGAGTTCACGGCCATCTGCCGGATCGACACCCCCGTGGAAATCGAATACTACCGCAACGGCGGCATCCTTCAGACCGTCCTGCGCAAGATGTTGAAACCGTGAACACAAATCAGCCGGGCAAGATCGTAGGGCGGGCTCTCGTGCTTCGTAGCGAAGCTACTTCGCAGAGAAGCATCGCCCCCCTTTTCGCTCGCACGAGAATCCCTTCTCGTGCGTCCGGAGACGGGAATCCTTCCCTGCGTCCCGTGGGATCGGAATCCCACTGCCATCGTGCCGAGAAAAGATTCTCGGCACAGCGAACCGGGCGTCAATCTGGCAGATCGTAGGGCGGGCTATTGCCCGCCTTTCTCCGTTACAAACACAGCCATCACGGCGGGCAATAGCCCGCCCTACCTCGCTTCTCAATAAGGCCAAGCGCGAGTTGCTGGACCCATGAAAGTGCAAAACATAATGATATTAGCAAGTAATAATATCCAGACCACTGGATCACGTCTTCCTCGACGCGAACCCAAAACCATAAACAGGGTAACGAGAAACGACAAGAGATTCGCATCAGCAGCATTCATACACAGAACGCCGCGAATACTATGTAGTATTCTCCTATGAGAAATGTAAATAGGCAAAAACGAAATAGCGACCGTACCGACAGTCATCCCCCACAGCGCTACCGTAATGACCGCAATTCTGAGCATGCGATAGGTACGCGATGGCTTCTCCTCAGGTTCAGGTGCCATTATTGTGATTGCAATGTCCGTACCACATTCAGGACATCGAGAGTCTGGCGATAAACCACGCAGATTATATCCACATTTGACACAATACAAGTCATAACATATTGCCCTCTTCTCGCTGGATTCCATCTGCAGACCCTATGGCCATCACGGCGGGCAATGCTTCTCTGCGAAGTAGCTTCGCTACGAAGCACGAGAGCCCGCCCTACGTCTACGTCTGGGCTCTATCGGCTGGTCTTTGGAGACTATGATTTTGCATCGTCACCGACGCCAGAAGGCGTATCTGTTTCCAAAGAATAGAAAGAGCAACCATCCCATCGACGGCAACATGGAACGGACTCGACTTCCCACGGACCAGCTCCATGAGCGAATTATATTGAAACAGCACATAGATCGATGCGCCAATGACGAGGAATACCGTGGCCAGCATCCAGAGGCCGGGTTCGACATGCCATTTTTCCAGCGCCCCGAGACATGCGCCGTAATAGATAAGCATGAACGTGGTCAGTATCCCGGGCCCATCCACCAGAAATACCATCACGCCCAGCACGAATCCGGCAAGGATATACCAGCCGGCCCGGCGGGTTTCACGATCGATGCGTCGAGTATCCATGCAATAATGTCGAAGCAGCCTGTGCATGTACGTTACATAACCTCTGTCCGCATGGGTTACCCATATCCGCAGCTACGACACTCAATTCTCGCATAGATTGTAGGAGTACATGATAACAACACGGTTAAAGGTTGAATAGCCCGTCTTGCATCACTACGTAAAATTAACATGTAGGGCAGGCTATTGCCCGCCTTTCTCCGTTACAAACACAGCCATCACGGCGGGCAATAGTCCGCCCTACCACGGGAAATACACGCCACTGCCCAACCCAATCCCAACGGGATTGCGGATACCAGCCCAAGGTTGCGGCATGGCCGCTACCTTGGGTTTCCGGCCCGTGCCTCATAACCAACCCCAACGGGGTTGCGTATTTCCTGAACACCGTCTCCGCCGTGCAATGAACCCAACCCCGTTGGGGTTGATAATATGGTTTATACCTCTTTCCCATGGTAGCGGCCGCGCCGCAACCATGGGCTCATATAAATAATCCCTTTGGGATACATGGATCCGCCGCGGCCGTGCGTGGACATACCCCATATCTTTTCCAAGTCCGACTACCTGCTGAGAACCCCTTCGCGCCGGCAGAGGGATGTCACGGATACGGGTATGCGAAAGGATTCGCTCCTTCAGGGTGCCGAGAAAGGATTCTCGGCACAGCGAACCGGGCGTCAATCTGGCAGGTCGTAGGGCGGGCTATTGCCCGCCTTTCTCCGTTACGAGTTAGCCATCGCGGCGGGCAATGCTTCTCTGCGAAGTAGCTTCGCTACGAAGCACGAGAGCCCGCCCTACCTCGGGAAATACACGCCACTGCCCAACCCAATCCCAACGGGATTGCGGATACCAGCCCAAGGTTGCGGCATGGCCGCTACCTTGGGTTTCCGGCCCGTGCCTCATAACCAACCCCAACGGGGTTGCGTATTTCCTGAACACCGTCTCCGCCGTGCAATGAACCCAACCCCGTTGGGGTTGATAATATGGTTTATACCTCTTTCCCATGGTAGCGGCCGCGCCGCAACCATGGGCTCATATAAATAATCCCTTTGGGATACATGGATCCGCCGCGGCCGTGCGTGGACATACCCCATATCTTTTCCAAGTCCGACTACCTGCTGAGAACCCCTTCGCGCCGGCAGAGGGATGTCACGGATACGGGTATGCGAAAGGATTCGCTCCTTCATGGGTGCCGAGAAAGGATTCTCGGCACAGCGAACCGGCCGTCAGTCGGGCAGGAGGCGGATACAAAGGTTGCGGAAGTGGACCTGGCTGCCCGGGTCGTGGGCCTGGAGAGCGATGGCCCCCCGGCTCAGGCGCCGCGTGCCTTCGACCTCGGCAGGCTCGGTGTACTCCATCACCGTCTTACCGTTTACCTTGAAGATGACCTGTTGGCCTCGGACCATGATGTGATAATCGAACCACTCGAGATCCTTGTGCGGCGCATCGTTCATCACATCCTGGGCGATGTAGAGACTGCCGGTCTTGCGCGGATCGCGGTGGGTCGCGTTGATCTGGGCCTCATGGCCGTACCGCGGCCAGCCGGTGTCCTGATATTTCGTGTGGAAGAAAATGCCAGCGTTCGCCTTCGGGTATGTGTAGACCTCGCACCGAAGCTCGAAGTTCTTGAAATCCGCGTTGCCGACCTGTCCTTCGTAGAATAAATGGCTGCGCGGCCCGTGGGCGACGATTTCCCCATCCTCGATCTTCCAACTCTGTTTGTTCTCGCTGAATTTCCAGCCGTCGAACGTCTGGCCGTCGAAGAGCGAGAACCAGGTGCCCTCGATGGAACCGTAACCCGGCCGGGGCTTGCCGTCGTTGTCCAGCTTGTCGGTCGCCCAGAGCAAACCGCGGGCGACCAAATCGAGGTAGACGGACTCCGCCATGGTTTCGTTGTCGTGGCCGACACTCGTCCCGAACACCCGGGCCTTTCCCACCTGGTTGGTCCAAATGCAGACCTCAGGCCGGTTCGCGTCGTGGCTTATGGCCTGGGCCAGCGGCACGGCCGTCGGCCAGACTTTCTCGATCGAGTATAGTTCGCCCTTGAGCGGCTTTGACTTATCGGGAAAACCTTTCATGATCGGATGATCGGGCTTGAGCGTTTCGATCTCGAAGGAGCATCGCTCGCCGAGGCGGCGCGAGGTGACGCCACAGAGGCTGAACCAGGCATCGGTCTCCGCCCGGTAGCCTTGGATCGCGTCTGACAGGAACACCGCGGGCACGCCCTTTTCCTGATGCGCCTTGGCAATCCCCTCGACGTAGGCAACGTCCGTCACCTCGGGCGAGTACATGCTGTAAACGACGACATCAAACGGCTTGGCCCAGTCCTCGCGTTTATAGCGCGAGAGTTTCACGTCTCGTGCCTCACCGGCCTCGCCATCCAGCGTCCAGACAACATTGGCCCGGGCACTGATCCCGTCGGTAAGGATCTTGAGCCGGTCCCGGTAGTCAGGCCTTCCGCCGGTTATCAACAGCACCCGAATCGGCGGCGCCGACTTCGCCTCGGCCTCGGCGTACAGCGCGGCACCCGCGAACAGGGATATCGCGAGCGAACCCAAAACCCATCTTGTCATCATGCACTTCATTGTCGTCATCCTTACCCTCGTTTCACGGTGGTTTGACGGCATGTTCATTTCCGCGACTACGCATTCCTCGACGAATGGCCATTCTATCCGTGCCGATGCCGCACGCAAGAATGCCTCTTGGACAGCAAGGATCGTAACCGACGAAGTCGCGGGATTGCCGGATCGAACGGCGGTCGATAAGATCAGGCCAAGGGCGAACGGGTGGGTTCATGATCCGTCAGGGGCTGGAGCAATCTTTCGGATCAGGCCGGGCGCTTAAAGGGGCGGTGTCGATGGTATTCACCTGTCTGGCGCAAGCCGAGTTCTTGATCGTCCTGGTGGTTATCGCGGTGATCGCCCTGGCCGTGTATGGACATATACAGGCCCAAAAACGACGCGAGGCCATGGCTCAACTGGCCCGATCCCTGGGCCTGAGCTTCGACCCGGAGGAAGACTACGGAATGGATGACCGCTTCGCGTCTTTTTCCTGCCTGCGCCAGGGAGAACAACGCTATGCGTACAACACCCTGCAAGGCATGGTTCGCGAGCATCCCGTGCGAGCGTTCGACTATCATTATGAAACGTACTCCACCGATTCCAAGGGACGCCGGACGACCCATCACCATCACTTCTCGGCGGTGATCGTGGACTCGGGTCTGCCGCTCAAGCCGCTGTTCATCCGTCCGGAGGGCTTCCTCGACAAAATCACCGAGTTTTTCGGCTGGGACGATATCGATTTCGAGTCGGCGGAGTTTTCCAGAAAGTTTTATGTCAAAAGCCCGGACAAAAGGTGGGCCTTCGATGTCATTCACCAGGCCACCATGGAATTTCTTTTGGAGAGTCCGGTGTTTACCCTCGATTTTCAAGGCCGCCACGTGATGGCCTACCGCGATAACAAATTTGATCCTCAGGAATTTATCGTGGCCCTTGAAGTCATCGAGGGCGTGCTGAGCCGCTTACCCAAGTCCGTACTGCGTGAACTAAAAGGAGAAGTGTCATGACGGCATTGACGATGGCACAGATGGAGCTGCTGCTGCCGGTCGCGGTCCTCGGATTTTTTCTGGTGGTGATCGTCGGTCTCTACAACGGCCTGGTGCGGACACTCAACGCGTGTAACGAGTCGTGGTCCAATATCGATACCGAGCTGAAACGGCGCTATGATCTGATTCCCAACCTGGTGGAAACGGTGAAGGGCTACGCCGCCCACGAAAAGGAGACGCTCGAACGGGCGATCCAGGCCCGCAACACGGCCATGGCCAACCACGGCTCGCCCGCCTCGCAGGCCAGGGACGAAAACGTGCTGGTCGGGGCGCTTCGTCAGGTGTTCGCCGTGGCCGAGGCTTACCCCAACCTGAAGGCCAGCGAGAATTTCCTCAAACTGCAGGAAGAATTGACCAACACGGAAGACCGCATCCA
>CAZXSA010000089.1:12544-18277 GCA_964642815.1 uncultured Planctomycetales bacterium
GCGAGAATTTCCTCAAACTGCAGGAAGAATTGACCAACACGGAAGACCGCATCCAACGCGCCCGGCGCTTCTACAACGCCAATGTGCGCGATCTGAGCAACCGCATCCGCACTTTCCCCTCCAATATCATCGCGGGCATGTTCGGTTTCACCGAACGCGAGTATTTCGAGATCGAGGAGGCCATCGCCCGTGAGCCGGTCAAGGTGACGCTTTGACCGGAAGTCGCCGACGAACCGTAGGGCGGGCTATTGCCCGCCACGATCGCGAGAACAGCACGGTGTACATAAATGTTGTTATGATGATGATAAATAATGGCGCGCGGCCTGATGGTGTGTAACATCACGGTCATCGCCCGCCGAGTCAATTTTCCGACGATAACATCGATGCCCAACTATATCCGATGGCGTGAATCGGGTGCCAGTTACTTCTTCACGGTTGTCACCTACCGACGCCGTCCTTTGTTTAACGACGCGCGCGCCCGACACTTGTTACGCGAGGCATTGCTTGCAACCCGCCAGAAATGGCCGTTTGAGCAGGCGGCATGTGTCCTCCTGCCCAATCATCTGCATTGTCTCTGGACGCTGCCCGAACACGACGACAATTATCCCGCTCGTTGGGCGGCCATCAAGAGGCATTTCTCCGCATCATTCATTCATTCCGGCGGGACCACGCTGCCAGTTACAACCAATCAAGCCAAGCACCGTCAACGGGGAATCTGGCAACCCCGTTATTGGGAACATCGCATCCGCGACGAAAAGGATTGGTATCGGCATCGTGATTACATTCATCTCAACCCCGTCAAGCACAATTACGTAACCGATCCGAAATTATGGCCATTCTCGAGCATTCATCGCCATATTGAGCTCGGATGGCTCGATCCCGATTGGCCTGGTCAACGTGCGATCGACATGCCCGAGGTTCTCGGAGAATAAACCAAACACCAGCGGCAACGGAGCGGCGGGCAATAGCCCGCCCTACGCGATCTTCACCGAACGCGAGTATTTCGAGATAGAAGAGGCCATCGCCCGTGAGCCGGTCAAGGTGACGCTTTGACCGGAAGTCGCCGACGAACCGTAGGGCGGGCTATTGCCCGCCACGATCGCGAGAACAGCCGGGAGGATTATCGGCTCCGCCGTAACAAGGCAAAAAATACTCGAAATCCCGCGGATCGATGCGGCCGTCGAAGTTGAGGTCGGCGGGCGCGCAAGGGGACTTGCCCGACACGTACGCTTGCCCCAGACAGGCCTGCAGTAAATCGAAATCCGCCAAGTCCACATCGCCGTCGTTATCGAAATCGCTTTGGCCGATCGCAATCCTGATGGCGTCGGAAAGGGCCGTATCGCCCACCACCCGGCCGTCGTGATCGAGCAGGCGGGCCTGTATCTTGATCTGATAAACGCCCGACGCGGACCAGCGATGTTCGGCCGTCCTGGCCGTCCATTCCGATTCGCGTCCGTCGCCCCAATCGAACCGGTACTCGTATCGCCCCCATCGACCATGCCGTGGGCCGACGGCCTCGAAAATCACCGGGATATCCGGCCGGGCCAGATTGGGACCGGTCGGAGCAAACGGCACGTGGGCGAGAGAAATCGTATCCGTGTAATACCATGCGGCCGGCCGTATATCCGCCCGTTCGGCGCGTATACGGTAGCGATACATTCGCTCCGGATGCACATCGGTGTCGTCGTACCGCTCCTGGTCCGCGGTCAGCTCGGCCAGCGGCGTAAACTCACCGCCATCCACGCTGCGTTCGAGGCGGTAGCGATCCGCGTCCTGAACGGCCGTCCAGGTCAGAACCATCGGGCCGTTACGCAGCGGGACCGCGTGAAAGGCATCCGGCGAATAACTGTAAGGCCGGAGTAGACCGGTGAAGTATTCCCATGCCGAGCTATGCGTGCCGTCCGGGCGGCGCAGCCAGAAGCCGCGACACAAGGAGTTCTCATCAACGGCCGGCACATCCGTCGGCGTGGTCTTCATTACCTCGCCACCAACCGTATCCTTCCGGCGACATTCATTGTCGTACAC
This sequence comes from uncultured Planctomycetales bacterium, assembly GCA_964642815.1. Lineage (GTDB taxonomy): Bacteria > Planctomycetota > Phycisphaerae > UBA1845 > PWPN01 > JAAYCU01. Next base: position 14,570 of record CAZXSA010000089.1, read on the forward strand.
TTGCCAATAGATGATCCACGGGCATCCGAAGGCCGTGGCCTCCTCCACGGTCAGCCGGGACATGGTCTCCTGGAGTTGATCGCCATGCTGAAATCCGGGGCAGCCGAACTCGGAAATGAAAATATTCTTGTCGCCGAATGGACGGCCGTCCGGGCCGGGTGTCGAACTGTCCGGCATTTTATTGGCGATATACCGCAGGGCCTCGGCGAATTCGCGTCGGGCGGCGGCCTCGTCCGCGGTGATCGCCGTGGTAATCGTGTCGTAACAGGAATAGGAAACCAGATCGGTATGAATGAACGGCAGGACATCATTGGTCACCGTGGGGCGGCCTTGCATGGCCAGCTTCACGAGGTTCACTTCCGCCGCTCCATACACGCGCACGTCACTATCGGGCACTTCGCGCCGGGCCCGATCGACTCCCGCCTGGCGGGCGTTATACCACCGAATCATGCCGGCGATGGCGGTCGGCGAGGGATCGCCCTCGGGGCCGGTGTGCGTATTCCGTCGCAGCATCCAGTCGCCTTCCCAGGTGCCGAGGATGAAGGTCTTGCCCGTACCGCGATAGGTTTCAAGCAGATAGCGGGCCAGGTCGTAAAAATCCCGTTCCAGGGCCGCGGCCCGGGCATCGTCGAATCCGTCGTGGAAAAGGCGTTCCTCGAAAATGGTCAATACATAGGTGTCGAAGGGACGGCGAAGAACTTCACGAAAATAGGGATGCTTGGCAACCGACTTGAGATTCTCGATGAAGTAAGGCCAGCGGCTGTTCCACTTATAATATATGGCCGGTTCATCGCGCAGGAACCAAAGCTTGATCACCCGCATGCCCGCTCGGGATATCTCGATCGCCCCTTCGTTAAGAAAATCATATTCCGGGTCAAATGCATACTTGCCGGCCGCGTGCGTGCTGCCCAATCTGTCCGCCAGAATTTCCCGCATCGTCACCGCCTCCAGCTTATCCATCGGCGTAACGGCCGCCGCCCGAGCAGCCGGTAGACTCAGGGTATAACCCAACAACCCAATCCATTTTAGCCTGGTTTTCAAAACATCGATTCTCCGGAGAAAACATCGGCACCCCCGGCGCATCGACATGATACCGATGAACAGGCCGGGTTTGACCGATCCATAGAATCGCCTAATTGGTCTCTTTTAGCAACCGTGGGGAACATCGGGACCGGCCATACAGGGAAAGAACAGGTTGGAATCCGCATTATTGATCTGTCCATCGCGGTTCAAATCAGCCGGTTGGCATTGGGTGGTGATCGACTCTCCGGAGCGAGTGAAACAACCTTGCAGAATGCCAAAATCGGAAAGGTCGACGTCTCCATCGCCATCCAGATCGACCTGGTACACGACGATTGTGGCTGCCGATGAAAAAGTCGATGAACAGGAATCATCCGAACTACCGGCCGGCCGGGCACGGGCGCGAACCTCGTATTTGCCGGCCGCCGCCCAGCGATAGGAGGCCGTGTTTCCTCCCCAGGAAGAAAGCTGCCCATCGCCCCAGTCGAACTGGTACTCAAATGAACCATCGGGACAAGTAGAGCAACCCGTCTGAAAAACAAACGATGCGCTCAAATACCCCCGGGCCGCGCCGATCGGCTTATCCGGCGTATGTAGCGGCAGGATGATCGGATCGGAATAATACCAGGGCGGCGGCGGCCTGCCGCTCTTTTCAGCGCGCAGGCGGTAGCGGAATTCGCCGCCAAATCCGCATGTCTCATCGTCGAAGGCAACGACGTTTTGACCGGGCAAGGCCGCCAGCGTGTACAAGCCGCCGTCCTTGCTACGCTCGATGCGGTAATAATCTTCGTCAGGGGTATCCGTCCAGACAAGGTGAATGATGTCACCCGACCCGACGGTAATCTGAAAATCCGCCGGCGGTTTCAGATACAGGCCGACCTGGGACAGCAGGTAATTACGGGCAGCACTGGAGGTTCCGTCAAAGCGGCGCAACCAGTAGCCCGTGAAATTGCTGTTACTGACGATCGGTGTTTTATAATCATTGCAGTAGACCTGCCAGTAGAACATCCACGGGCAACCGAAAGCGTAAGCCTCTTCCACCGCTACCTTGGTTACCAGGGCCTGCATGGATGACCCCACCGCGATCTCGCCGGCCCCGAACTCGCCAATCGCGAGATTCTTGTCCCCGAAGGGCCGTCCATGAGGATCAAGCGTGGACGAATCCGGCATGTAGGCGGCGATAGTCTGCAGGGCCTCGCGGAATTTCTGTCGGCCGACGGTCTCGCCGGACGTGCGTACATATTGCAGCCCGCCCCAAGCGGAATAGGTTACCAGGTCCATGTTCGTATGGGGCAGGACGTGCGAGGTCACCGTCGGACGCCCCAGGGGTATCAATTCAACATTATTTACTTCGGCGGCGGCATAGATATGCATACCGACCGGAGGCACCTCCTGGCGAGCCCGGTTCACGCCGGCCTGACGAGCGTTCAGCCAGCGGATCATGCCCTCGATGTAGATCGGTTCGGGGTCGTTGGCCGGATCGAGGTTCGTGGCCTTGCGTAACATCCAGTCGCCTTCCCAATGCCCCAGGATAAAGGTCTTGCCCGTTCCTCGATAGGTTTCAATGAGATAGCGGGCCAGGAGGTAGAACTCCTGCTCCAGAACGCTCGGCTTCGGCTCGGGAAAACCGTCCTTGAAATCATACCCGTCGGCAACCGTCAGCAGGCAGGTTTCGAAAGGCCTCCGAAAAACCTCCTTGTAGTAAGGATGTTCGGCCATGGCCTTGAGGCTGCCGAATGAGCCGGGCCAGTGGCTGTTGAAGGGATAAGACCCTGCTGGATCATCCGGTCGAAACCACAACTTGATGGATCGCAGGCCGGTGTTGGCGATTTCGATCGCTCCCTCGTTCAAGTAGTCGTGACTCGCATCGAATGAATATCCGCCGGCCACGTGTGTACTGCCCAGAACCGAGGACATGGGCAGGACCGCCCGGACGGTCACCGTGTCGATGTAAAAGTAAGTCCGGTTGGCCTTGACGATGCGGAAATCCGCCCCGCCATTCTGACGGTTGCCAAAATAGGCGTCATGCACAATCCAAGTGAAATTCCGCCACTTATTCGTCCCGGTCAGCGACACGGAACCGGCGCTTTTATAGTGCGGGTAAGGCAGGCCATTGGGATCCGCGGAGTCGTATTGTAGTTCCAACTTGCCCGATCCGGTGTCGTAGTATTCGATGGTGATATACATATCCGGCCGACTGCCTTGCCAGGCGAACAAGTCGGCTACCGCGAAATAGAAGTGTGGATCGGATGTGGTATCAACATTGCGACGGGCCAATCGCCCGCCGATGGTTACCACCAGGGTATCGCCGTCGGGCACCTGCGGATGGGTCATCCGGTCGGCAATATCCTCGCCAAGGTTGATGGACACCTCATCGTAACATACGGGAAGAGCATGCGCGCCTCCGACCCAGCCGAGACAGAGGCACAGCGACATCGTTCGGATTTTTATCCGCTTTGTCACGATCGGGATTTCCGCTTCATCCGCGAGCCGTTCTAACCATTCCCTTGTGTAATTATAGCGGATCGGAGCGGATCAGGGTAGCTCGAAAGCGAAGGCCTGGCCCCAATACCGGCGGCCTTCGGGCGACACAAAATATCCCATGCCGACGTAAACATAATCCGCCAGGAGCATGTTCTTGTTGTGGCCGGGACTATTTTTCCAGGCCTGCATGACGGCCTCGACGTC
>CAZXSA010000090.1:0-18009 GCA_964642815.1 uncultured Planctomycetales bacterium
TCGGCCCTCCAGGGGAGCCACGTATATTACCACACAAAAACCGCTTGTCAACACGCCTCAGCGGCTTATTTTTGATTTTATGAAAAATTTTCGACGTCTAACCCCTCAGGCTCTTTGCCGAGAAGCTTATGGTCGATTTCCACGTTTCCTTATGCCGTGATGCCGTACCTGGAAGAAATTCCCAGCCCTCAACCGCCGAAGGCCCTTTCTCCACGCGGACGACTATTCATCGCTTCATCGACCATTTCTAATATAGCATGAGTTGAAAGAACCTGTCAAGCCGCTGATGGTCGGCCTATTGATTTGCGTAAACCATTTCAAAATAACAGCTTACGTCCAAATCTCGATGGCGGGCGATTGCTTGTAATATAGATACAATGAGTTGGTTTGTGGGCCAAACCCCTCTGGAGTATCGACCTCATGATTGATTATCAAAAACTCGGCAGGATGGTTACAAGACAGGTTTCCAATTGTAGAGCGAGGTTTGGTTCTGTCCGCAAGCGGCCGAAGATCATGCCGGCGGGGCGTAACGGTTAATGATTTTCTCGGCGGTTTTCAGCCCGTCCAAGGCGGCGCTGATAATCCCCCCGGCGTAGCCGGCGCCTTCTCCAATCGGATACAGGCCGCCGGTGGAGCTCGATTCATGCGTCTGCTCGTGCCGGAGGATTCGGACTGGGCTGCTGGCGCGGGTTTCGGGAGCCATCACCAGGGCTTCGGGGCCGCCGAATCCGGGTAAACGCCGATCGAAAATCCGGAGGCCTTCGACGATGGCTTGCATGACTTGCACGGGAAGAATCCGCCCCAGTTCGGTCCAGGTTCCACCTAATGGATAACTGGTTTCTAAAACGCCGTCCGAAGGACGACCCTCGAGCAAATCTCGGGCACGTTGAGCCGGTACGCGATAGTTGTGCCCGGCAAGCTCGAAAGCGATCCGTTCGATATCCGCCAGGCCATCGAGGGCGGCCAGTGGATCGTCGGGGTCTTTCCCGAGCAGGTCTCGGGCCGTAACGGTGATGACCAGGCCGCTATTGGCCCAAGGGCTGTTGCGGGCGGCTCGACTGGCCCCGTTGGTGGCGACCTGGCCGGCGGATTCATTGCTCGGCAGGAGGCTGCCGCCTGGACACATGCAGAAACTGAAACAATCGCCGAGCCGACCGGCGGCTTTCCTGGCGACCAGGTGATATTCCGCCGGGGGCAGGCGCGGATGTCCGGCCCGCGGGCCGTATTGCCAGCGGTCCACGAGGCTCTGCGGGTGCTCGATTCGGACGCCGATCTGGAAAGGCTTGGCCGCCAAGGCCACGCCGCGCCGGGCCAACATGCGATAGGTGTCGCGGGCGGACAATCCAATGCCGGCCAGCACCGGCCCACAGGGAATCCTTTCTCCATTTACGATTAATGCCCGTAAGCCACCTTCCGTAATGTCCAGATCCTCCAGGCGAGCCGCGAAACGCACCTTGCCGCCCAAGGCTTCGATGTGTTTTCGCATGCGTCTACAGATGCCGGGCAGCTTATCCGAGCCAATGTGCGGTCGACTGTCGATGAGAATGGCCGGATCGGCGCCGTGGGCGTAGAAAGTTTCCAGAATGGTGCGAATCCGGGGATCGTTCAGCCGGGTGTATAGCTTGCCGTCGGAGTAGGTTCCGGCCCCACCTTCGCCGTAAAGCAGGTTGGATTCGGGATGGAATTGGCCGTGGCGATAGTAATCGTGCAGCACGTGGCGGTGCCGATTTTTAACGTCCAGCCCGCGCTCGATGATCAAAGGCCGATAACCCCATTGAGCCAACAACCAACCGGCGAACATACCGGCCGGCCCGAAGCCTACGATCACGGGCCGTTCCGGCAAGAGTTCGTTTCCTGGTTTGATAACCGGGAGAGGCGCTGGTGAGAGAAGTTGAACATCCGGGCGATGCAGCCTGCGAACCAGCCGATTTTCCTCGGCCTCGCTATCGGCCAGGGCCAGTTCAAGGTTGTAAGTGAAGCATAATCGATCATGTCGTCGAGCGTCGAGCGATTTACGAATCATCGCCCAAAAACGAATTCGGCCGGGCGCGATACGCAGGCGCCGGGCGGCCTTCTCCGGTAAAACCGCTTCCGGTTCATCCAATCCCAGGGTTAGTCCGCGTACAACAATCGGCATATCAGGAATTTAGTGACTTTCGGTCAAAAAGTAAAAAGCGTTTCTCAACGAAGAACGTTTTTGTGCGTGCATTCGGGTTTGACTCTGATCGGGCAGTTTGGTAGCCTCGAATAGAAGATAAGAGGTCTTCGCGGGCGGCGCGGCCGCAAGCAATAGGCCTTGACAAGGTCCGGAGCGCCAACAGGGGAGGCTCGGATATGGACGCTTTCGAAACGGCATCGCTTTCCGGTTTATCGTCGATAGTGGGCAAAAAATTGTTCTCCTTGGCCGAGGCCAATCGGGCCCTTACCTTGGTGCGTCGGGTCGTAACGGATATGGTCCGGAATTATATGCATTTACGCGAACTCCACGACCGTTGCCGCCTGCTGGAAGCCAAGGGTCGGGTAAACGAGGCGAAAAAAACCCGGCAGGAATACGCCGCCGTCAACGAGCGTCTGGCCGACCTTAACGAGGAATTGGAGAAGATCGGCTGCGAGATCAAGGATTATCATATCGGCCTGGTAGACTTCCCTTCCTTGTTCGACGGGAAGGAAATCTTCTTCTGCTGGCGGCTGGGTGAGGAACAAATCGAGCATTGGCATGCGGCCGACGAGGGGTACACCGGACGCCGCCCGATCGCGGAGCTTTTTCACTCTGCTTGACCGCCTCGATGACGCTACGTTCCACGATTTCGCAATCGAACCCCCTGCGAAAAATTGCGTTTCAGGGAGAAATGGACGCTGCATGGCGGTCGCGATTTACTGACTCATGAGGCGGGATCAATTGAAAAAAAGAGAGAGCATGATCGGTCGGAAGAGAATTCCGCGCCGCTACTCTCTCGCTACCGCTAATTCCCCATAAGGAATCGCTGAAGCAACAAACTTCGCAAGAAGGCTTGCCCCAGCGACTCCCGCTGGGTGAATTCGGCGGCCGTTCAATTTCCCCTTGAACGTTGTCCATAGGGCCGCGTTGGACGAATCTTTCCCGCCACGTTCCTTTGGATTATAGCTATTCAGATGATGAAAATCCATGTCCATGTCGGTCATTCAGGAAGTTTATATAGAGTGATGTCGTCAACATATATTGCCGAATCGGGATTGACATTGTTCAGATTCACCATGATCCTTATTTTTTCGACGGGATGACCTTGGATGGTTTCTGGTACGTCTACATAGTGACATAGTGTATTCCACGCCCCTGCCGCAAGGTACGTTTCCGCGGAAGTATTCTGCCAGATCCATTCGTTATTGGCAGACACCATAATGCGGATGGTGACTATACCATCTCGCGCCTCCCGAGGAGGGGTATAATAATGCATAACCGCTAGGTGTGGGCCGGATGAAGGGGTAACCTCTTGGTAAACAGAACCGTTAGCAATTCCATTAATCATAAGACTGTGCATTCCGGTGTAGGACACCTCGGAAGTCCTGATATATTGAGGATGGGTCGATAATCCATCTTCTCTGGTCCAAGTGCGCCAGGGGGTGAGGCTCGGAGTCTCAAATGAGCCGTTGGTTGAACATGAGATGATGGGGTTATCGACAAATTTTAAGAGGTTATGGAGGTTCAATGCCAGGACTGTAGGCGCGGCGAACATTAGATCTTCCAAAGCAGTTTTCACATTCGGATCGGTTTGGGCATAGTCAAACAATCGCCATGGCAAACAGAACCCCCAAGTATCTCCGGTCAATTCTTGTCTATCGTCAATGAGCATGCCCGGCCGAAGCACTTCGTCGTTTTGGAATGCGTTCCAAAGCTGGAAACGCCGGATGTTGGCATGAAGCCCGTCGCGCAGGGCCGCCACCGCAGAGAGAGCTTCAGACTCGGTCGCGATGGTTTTGTACTTGGCGATGGCCTCCGGGCGATAGGCGTCGTAGGAGGCCTCATAATACTCGAAAGCGCGACGAAGCAATTCGGCGCGGACCTGCTGGGTGGATGTCTGAGTGTGGGCGACGCAGTCGTTGAGCAGTTCTCGACTGCGGATAACATCAGCCTCATCGATTGCGGCAAGATAATCGGCCCGGCTAAACCCAAGATACAGGCCGGAGCTGTGGAACCAGTTCGTTGTCGGGGCGGTAACGGTCCAGAACCGTTCCCAGATCGCATAGTATTCGCGAAGATAGGGAGCGGCCTCCTTGCCGACGCAACGGTCATACCAGTCGTTCAGCAGAGTATCCACGTCTTGGTACGGATTCCAAAGGAGTTTGAGGTAGGTATACAATTTCGGACCTTCGCCCCAGAATGGGTAAGCCTCGGCATAAATTGCCTGAACACCATGTGTATGTCCGAATTGCAGATAATCCTTCATCAAGTTGGGGTACACCCGCGGCATGCAATAAGCCGATCCGTAAATATAGTCGTACCATCCGACGAGATTGGCTGCGGCAGCCCATCGGCGGGTGGTATCCCGGCCTTGGGCCAGGTATGGTGGGCTGAACCATTTCATTCGGTCATAGGTTACGAAGGGAATGATATTCGGATGTAGAGTGAATCCAGTGGGAGGATCGATCACATTGATATAGGCTAGGCAGCCAAAATACTTCTGGGGAAAGACTTGAACAACCTGTTCGGCGACCTGGTTACAGAATGCATAATAAGGGTTGGACAAATCTGGACTGCCTAGGGTGTTCACGCCGGAGCTGGCCTGGAATAGAGCGTCATCGAAAAAGCGACTATCATTGATTCCGAGAGAATAGCTCCGAGTATCAGGATTTGCTTGAAAAAAATCGATGATATTAGCCGCAGCTTCGGAAACGATACTGGGGGCCACGAAATTAGGCTGCCAGGCTTGATCAGAGTCGCTGGAAGGCAGGTAAAGCTGCCCGTTAATTGTTGGATAGAATTCTGGGTGGCTGCTTGTGTACCGGCTCGGCGGGAATAGGTTATGCATATTATGATGAAAGGATATATCGGCGTACATGCGGTTACGCGAAGCCCAGAGCCATTGAGTCTGGCTGCTGAGTCCGGAAATCCGACGGAAAAAAAAGGCAGGTTTTTGGCGCACTTCCTCAGCGGGAACCTCCAAGCGGTTTCGGCTAGGCACGTCTGTTCCGTATTCGCCGGGCATCAGCCAGCGAACACCGAGATACCTTTCAAGAAATTCATAAACTCCAAATTCCGTTCCTTTGTCGGTTTGGCCAGCGATAATAAAGTTATTTTCGTCAACACCGAAGAGCACGAAACCCTGTTCACCAAGATTATCTAAATCAAGGCCAAGTTGATCTACGTAGTCGCTTCGTCCAAGATGAATGGCTGGGCGCGTATCTTGCTGTCTGACGATATCGAGCTGAGTGTTCATGGCCTGCTGAAGATAACTATTCAAACGAATCGCCAGCGGACGACGCATCTCCCAGCAGCCATCGGGCACAACAATGCAAGCCACGGCTTGGCCATCCTCGACCACCAAGAAAGGTGGACGTGGCGGCGGGGGACTGCCTTCTCCGGCTCCGGCTCCGCCACCGCCGCCTCCCCCGGATGCGGCGGTTGAATCCGCAGCCCCTTCCAGCATCAGGCACACGCTTTCCGATACGGAAGCATTTTCCTTCTCCCGAAAAGGAGTAACCCGGTAGCAGTAAGTCATGCCGACTTGGAGGTCCATATCCACATAGGTGGCAAGGTTCGGTCCCAGGACGACCCGTTTGCCCCATCCGTTCGCATCGTCAGACCGTTCGATAAGGGTTCCCTCTTCCTGGTCATTTACGTCCGACCAGGTGAGTTGGATGGAACTTTCGGCGACTTGTTGAATCTGCAGATCGATGATGGGTAAAAGCGTAGAGGATGGTTCCTGGGTTTCGGTTTCAGATATCAAGCTCACCGCCGTGGAAGGCGTCGATTCATCATTGATGTTAAATGCGATAATGCGATATTCATAAGACTTGTTTCCTTCGATGGATTCGTCGATATAACTGGTCTGGTTACGCCCCACGGTGCCCAAAGGTTGCCATGATCCCCCGTCATCCCGTCGCTCGATCCGAAAACCCTCTTCGTCGGCCGAGTTGTCCTGCCAACCAAGCCGAATCCGCCGCTCGGCCAATCGGGTTACGTTCAGATTCGAAGGGCCGCCGCGCGGATCCGCGAGAGGATAGATACCTGTGTAAGCCAGCACCTGCTCCTCTTCGTCGGCCGTGGCAGGGTCTGCGCCATCTTGGGCAGGATCGATCGTGGAGGGGATAGGTAAATCGGGGCTGGGGCAACCGCCGAGAATCAAACCGATACAGATAATCGTGCCTATAGTGATAGAACGATGAGCGTGTCGCGGAAACAAGCTTATTATGGCGTGCATCAATATGCGGTCTCCCGTGGTGTTAAAATCCGGGCAGGGAGCGGGCGCAGAACGATCATGGCGCCGGTCGAAATCAAAAGGTTGAAAGACTCACGACATCCCCGGCATCAAGGCGTGATAAAAACCGCTTCCCCGCAAGATTATTTCCCCATCCAGTCGGATTGACTGAGCCTGCCTCAGTTACCTGACTGATCTCTTGGAAAGATAGTATATGTATTCAAGATAGGCAAATTGCGTCAATGGGGTTCTCCAGCAAATGGGTAATATGCCCCCTGGCCTATTGATTGTTATGTGTCATTACCCTCGGCGCAGAGAGAACGCTGCTCGATGTCCTGATAGACGGGGGCTGACGGTCACCTTTTTATGACGATGCTCCGATAATCGTGGGCCGTCACTTCAACCCCAGCTCGGCCAAGCGGGCTTCGTCGCCGAGATAGAAACCGGCGGCGAGTAATTTCTTCTGAAGCTGTTTCACGTCAAGGTTGCGGGGTTCGACGCCGCTTTTGGCGGCCATGGCCGCGGCTGTTCCACCGACTTGTCCCATGTACATGACGGCTTCGCGAATACGCAGTAAAGTGTCCGGTATGCCCGAGGCGCTGCGTCCGACGGCCATCAAGCCGTCCATTCCCTTGGTAATCATCACCCGATAGGGCACATCCGTCCACAGGCATTCACCTTTCGGGCAAATTTCTCGAAGGGCGTGGGCTTCCCCATACACATAGATCACATCATCAAAATGTTTCCCTTCATAACAGTCCTGCATGGTCAGAGCATACTCGCCTTCGATACAAGGTCCGCCGCGACTGCCGAAAAAGGGCGCTACATACTGGAGATATAAATTCTCGCAACCGGGGATTTTTTGCCGACAACGTAGCGTAAATTCAAAAATGCGTCTCCGGACTTCCGACTCGATAAGCGAGATATGGCGGGCGTCGCCGACATTGACCTTGGGATGAGGACGGACAAGCTCGACCTTGATAAGCCCCGTGGATCCACCCGCTGTGGGGTTATATTGCAGGACGAGATCCGCCTGAGCTATATCGCCGATATTGATTCGCCAGTTACGCAATTCCGAATCCGGCGGCGTATTAAATTTCGTCGGATCAAGACCCGCGACCCATCCCCGCGTGCCCATGCCGGTCGGCGCATGGCCGTCGAGGTCGTGATAACTTTCCTTCGGATACAGGACCGGTAAGCCCGCGCGCCGGGCGAGGTCGGCATCGCCGGTCGCGTCGATGACCACCTTGGCCCGTACCGCCTGGCGGCCGGATTTGTTCTCGACGAACACGCCGCGGACCTTGTTCCCCTCGATGATGGGGTCGGCCACGTAGGCCGACAGCATGAGCGTGACCCCCGCCTCCTTGAGCATGCAGAAGGATACGTATTCCGCCATGTTGGTGTCGGGCACGAAATCCTTGTTGGGGGCCAACGGGAAATACCGCTCGGCGAATTCCTTGATCAGCCCGGCGATATCACCCTTAACGTTATCCATGGGCGCACCTTTTTTGATCATGGTGCTTTTGTCGACAAACTCATTTACCGGCGTGTACAACCCGGGCCCCATGTTGCCGCCCACGGTACCGAAACGATCAATGAGCACGGTGTTCGCCCCTTCCCGGGCGGCGGCGATGGCCGCGAACACACCGGAAACACCGGCCCCGGCCACCACCACGTCAACGTCGTAGGCCACGGGAACACGCTTGGCCGGCTCCTCCACGAAATCACCGGATGGCCGAGGCGTTTCGGCCAACGCGGCGGGCGGGATCGGCGTCAACAGCAGAACCACCAACAAGGTCTTTGCGCATAAGCCTTTGGACATGATCGTGCTCCAATAAAAGATCGGTGCCTCATACCTGGTAGCGTATAAGTGATACACCCTCGCGCATGATTGACCCGCGGAATCCGTTGCGCCCCGCGCGGACTATCATTCGCAATCTGAATTCACTTCAAACCCAGCTCGGCCAGGCGGGCATCGTCACCCAGGTAAAAACCAGCATCGAGCAGTTTCCTCTGAAGCTGTTTGACATCCAGCTTGCGCGGCTCGATCCCGCTCTTGACGGCCATGGCGGCCGCGGTCCCGCCGGCCTGACCCATGTACATGACCCCTTCACGGTTCCGCAGCAGCGTATCGGGCATTCCCGAGGCGCTGCGTCCGACGGCGATGAGTCCGTCAATCTTCTTCGGAATCATGACTCGGTAGGGCACGTCGGCCCACTTGATTCCGCCGTGTTCGTTGGTCCAGCGCAGGGCTCGCGGCTCGCCGTAGACGTAGATGACATCATCGAAAAATTTTCCGGCCCGCAGGTCATGCACGGTAAGCGTGTATTCGCCGTCGATGCAAGGACCGCCGCGGGCGCCGAAGAACGGAGCGATAAACAAGACGTAAGCATTCTCCAGGCCTTGCACCTCGGCGCGACAGCGCTGCACGTAATCAAAGATGTACATGCGCGCGCCAGCCTCCAGGATGGAGATATGTTCGGCGTTGCCGGCATCGACCTTCAGGCTGGGACGAACCAGTTGGGCCTTGATCGCCAGCATGTTGGGATCAGGTCCGACGTCTTCCAGCCCGCCGCAGGAGATTTCGGCCACGCCGCCGAGGTCCACCTTTTCCTTGCCGAGCTCGTCGGCTTTTTTCGAATCAAACTTGCCTCGATCCAGGCCGGCGACCATGGCCCAGATACCCATGCCGGTCGGCGAGTGATGATCAAAATCCCAGGTGTTCGAGGGCAGAAGAATCGGAACCCCGGCCCGGCGGGCCACGTCAGCCTCGCCGGTGGCGTCGATGACGATCCTGGCCCGCACCGCCTGCCGTCCAGACTTGTTTTCGACGAACACGCCGCAAACCCGGTTGCCTTCCATGATCGGGTCGGCCACATAAGCCGACAGCATCATGGTTACGCCCGCTTCCCTCAGCATTTTCATTGCCACATACGAGGACTTGTTGGTGTCGGCCAGAAACCGGGCCGGGGCCTCGGGTTGAAGGGCGAAATAGATATCCGCGAATTCCTTGGGTAGTCCAACCACGCCGCCCTTCACGGAATCATTGGGTACACCTCTAAATAGCTCTCCCGAATGGTCCCGCAGGGCGCCCTCCTGGGAGTTCATGCCCGGACCGAAAGCTCCACCAACCGTACCGAATCGGTCAATAATGACCGTACGAGCTCCCTCGCGAGCGGCGGCCAGGGCGGCGAATACGCCGGAGATTCCGCCGCCGGCCACGACGACATCGACATCGTAGGCTACCGGCACATGCCTGGCCGGTTCGAGAACACACGACGCGGAGCAGTGGCAGGCGCATTTCGCGCTCGCACATGCTGTTTTGTGAATATCCGGCGCGGCCGCGCAGCCAGAGAACAAAACGATACCGACGATCACGATTCCCCACACGCATGCACGATGGCGACTCATCATTTATCTCCGTATGCGAATGATTCTCAGGCCGGGTGTTTTAGACTCTCCCGGACGTGCTGATTCCATGTTTCCTGGATCAAGGTCGGCGGTTGCCCCGACTTTGACCAACTCAATGGGTCCGCATCATAACACGGAGACATGTTACCGAACAGTTGTCACCGCCAGAAGTGATTACAGAAAAGCCGTGACCATTTGGTCATATAGCCTTGTTCAAAAGAATGCGCCACCACTTGATGACCAATCGATTATCGGGCTTGGGAAAACGAAAAACACCGTCCGGCGGGATATATCCGACGGGTTAATCCGTAACCAGCCTGAATGAAAAAGGTTTTAACGGAATCCAGTGGTTATCCTGGTCGATGCTGGATGCGGAAGGGGGGGGATCCGCGCGAGCGGTCGGGTGGTTGGCTTGTTTTATAGGTCTTTGTGGAACAACAGGGAGTATGGGCATTTTCATCTTGAAGGAGTCGTCGATGCGAGCCATATATACACGTGGAATAGGCATCCTGCTGGGCATGTTATCTTTGACGTGCGGTTGTGGTCAAAACCTCCCCGTGGATTCAGAACCCACCGCGAGCGAGTATCTGGCCATCAATGTCGCGAAATTCGGGGGTGATGCGCCCATTCCGGCGCAGGTCAATATCATGACCTCGGAAAGCAAGGCGGCTAATCTACCGGAGGATCTTCTGGAGATCGCCCCGGATAACGAAGTGGTCATGTTCTTAGGTGATGCTAACATCGATGTACGCATTGACGGTCAAGAGAGCGGTTCCGACGCGGAGCGTCATGCCATTCTGCTGTTTCGCCTGGCGGGGCCGGATCAGGATCCTTGCGCCTCGACGAATTGGATCGGCCCTTTCACCCTCACGATCCGAGGCGGGCGGGTCAGCGTGGATATGCCCACGCTGCCGCTGACTCAGGCCGCCCGGGATCTCGTGCGCAGCGGCGCGTTTGAAATCTGCGCGCAGAGTTCGGCGGATTTTGACGGCCTGATCGCCATCAACAAGCTTTTCGTGGAATTCGGCAACCTCCGCTCGAGCGAGGATAAGGTGGAACTCTGTCACATCCCGCCGGGCAATCCGGAAAACGCTCACACCATCATGGTGGCCCCAGCTGCGGTCGCCGCCCATCTCGCTCACGGTGATTACCTCGGGCCATGCGCGGGCGACACTCAGGACAGCGATGGCGACGGGGTATCAGATCTTTTGGACGTGTGCCCGGATACGCCGGCCGGGGAGGTCGTCGATACCAACGGCTGCTCCTGCGAGCAACTGAGTAATTGCGTGTCCGACACGGATGGTGACGGGGTCGCCGACGGCGTGGATGCGTGCCCGGATACGCCGGCCGGCGCAAACGTGGATTATACCGGTTGTTCCTGCGCGCAACGCGACAGCGATGGCGACGGGATCAACGACTGTCATGATCAGTGTCCGAACACCGTGGCCGGCGAACCGGTCAACGAGGCCGGTTGTCCGCTCAGTCAACTGGACGACGATCAGGACGGGGTGATCAACGGTTCCGATACCTGTCCGAACACGCCGGCCAGCGCGATCGTGGATGAGCGCGGTTGCAGTTGCGAACAACTGGACGAAGACGGCGACGGGGTGTCGGCCTGTAACGATCTATGCCCGGATACTCCGGCAAGAACCGCGGTGGACGGGTTCGGATGCCCGACCATCGTGGCCAACGCGGGTAAGGATGTGGTGCTCAACGAGGTCCAACCGGTGACCTTGCAGGGGACGGCCAGCGGTGGAACATCGCCTTATACATTTTCCTGGTCCGCTCCGGGCTGGGAAGGTTCTTTCCAACAGAATACCACCGTGATGCCCTCCCAAACCACCACCTACACCTTGACGGTGACCGACTGGTCCATGCCGCCGAAATCCGCCACGGATACCGTCACCGTCACCGTCCGAGCCAACAACGAGCGACGTTATACCATCGTCAACCTCGGCTCGTTGAGCAACAACAGCAGCTATCCCTCGGGGATCAACGAGACCGGAGCCGTGGTGGGTTACTATTACACGGATTCGATGCTCAAGCGGGCGTTTCTTTATCGTGGCGGGGCGATGACCGACCTCGGCACGCTCGGCGGGACCGAAGCCTATGCCCGCGCCATTAATGGTACGGGCCAGGTGGTTGGCCAGGCCAGGAATGTCCAGGGTAACTGGCGGGCTTTTTCGTGGATCGCCAATGACGGCATGCGCGATCTGGGTACGCTTGGCGGATCGAGCAGCGTCGCTTACGGGATCAACAAAACCGGTCAAGTGGTCGGTTACGCCGGCACGGGATCGGCCAGCCACGCTTTCCTTTACAGCAACGGAACCATGCGCGATCTGGGCACGCTCGGTTACCTTTACAGCGCGGCCTTCGGAATCAACGATTATGGACAGGTCGCCGGTGCCTATCTGCCGGTCGGCGGCGAGCAGCAGGCGTTTCTATGGAGCCCGGAGGGCTTCATCGATCTTGGCTCGCCACTGCTGAGCGGCGGTCAGGCCTGGGCGATCAATAACCTCGGTATGGTCGCGGGCTATTCCTGGGGCGGCAGCGACTATCGCTCATTTCTGTACGCCAACGGCCTGGTGGTGGACCTTGGCACGGTGGGCGAATTCACTCAGATTTATGCCTGGGGTATCAACAACTCCGGCCAGGTGGTCGGTTACATGAGCAATCCAACCGGCTCCTTGTCTCATGCCTTTCTTTTTGCCGGGGGAACGCTTTACGATCTGAATGATCTATTGGCGGCCGGCCATGGGTGGGAGTACCTGACCGCCGCCTTCGCGATCAACGATCGCGGCCAGATCGCCGGTTACGGCCGCATCAACGGACAATTTCGCGGCTTCCTGTTGACTCCGACGCCCTGATCCTCGCCTTCTCAGTGCGTATGGAAGCGGACGGTGTAGTTGCGGGCGCCGTTCGGGTTGTTGGCGAAGGTGATGCCCTGGCGCCCGGCGGTCAGGTCGAGCGTGTAGGTCGTGGAGACGGTCGCGCCTTCCAGCACAAGGCGCACGTCCGAGAGCATGTGCAGCAGACCGCTCAGGCCGAACTTGTTACCCACTCCGATATCGATCCGATCGCCGCCGTCGGCCATGTCAAAATCGTACAAGTCGATCCGGGTGATGCTTATAAACGGTACGGTCCCGACATTCGTACTGCCTCCGCCGGAGGAGGCGGCCACGTTGATGATCTCCGACTGGCTATACCAGCGTCCGTTGTAACCGGTGATTCGTATTTTGCCGCTTTGAATCGTGTTGTTGCCATCGGTCACGGTAATCACAAGATTGCGCGGGTGAACCGGGTCGGTCCAGCCGCTGGTTACCTGCTGACCCGGATCAGAGCCATTGGCCAATCCCGGAGTCAGCACTTTATTGTTGAGCACGCTGTTGGTGGTGGCCGCCGACGGCGCGGTGAAGATATCTTCCAGCAGAACGGTCCGAATAGTCACTACGATGGTATCGACACAGGCTCGTCCCAGAGCATCGGTCACCAGGCAGGAGATGCGATATCCGCCGTCCACCTCCCCGCTCGTGGCCGGCGCCGTCCAGGTATTGGTCGAATCATCGGGCAGATTGGGCTGATTGACGGCCCCGAAAACGCCGGCCGGCAGGCCGCTTTCGTAAAGCGCCGACCAGGCGTAGGTGAAATTCGCCGTTCCGCCGGTCCGATTGGCGTATAGATTGATCGTCTCGCCCGGGGCAATGGAAAGCTTATCGGAGGCCAGATCGAGCGAGAAAAGATTGTCCCCGGCGACGGTGACGGCCACCGAATGCGTGAACGTCTGGCCGACGTTGTCGGTCACGGTGCAAATGATGGTATAGCTTCCCTCGCTGCCGACCGACCAGCCGTTGGCGGCGATGCCGGCCTGATTGGCCTGGGAAGCCAGACCCGTTCCCGTGGATCCGGTCGTGAAAGTCCCCGCCAGGTTTCCATTCGCATCGGTCGCTTGCCAGGCGTAAGCGTAAGGGGCCTCGCCGCCGGTCGGGGAGGCGTTGAGCGTAATAGCGGTGGCCGGTGGCACGAACGCGCGATTGGTCGTAAGGTTGAGCGACAAAGGCGAAAGGACCACGGCCTGGAGGTAGTCGATCGTGGTCAGGCCGTTGGCGTCGGTGGCGGTTACGCTGAAGCGATAGGTGCCCAGCGTGCCGGTCGCGGCCGAAGGCGCCGTCCAGACATTGCCAACATCATCTCCGACCGATTGGGTGGCCCGACCCGGGCCGGTGGCCCCATCGGTAAAAGTGCCCGCGGGCGCGTCCGCCTCATTCAAGCAAAGCCACTCCAAGGTAAAAGGCGGTGTTCCGCCGATCCGGTCGGCGAACAATTCGATCGCACCGCCCGGTTTAACGTGGATCGGCGCGGCGCTCAGCAACAGAGTAAACGTATGGGTCACGGTGATGATGACGCTATCGGTAAAGCTTCGGCCGCGCGCATCGGTGGCCGTCACCGCGATACGATAAGAGCCGGTGCCCCCGCCGCCGGGCGCGGTCCAGATATTGGCGGCATCGTCCGCGGCGGTCTGGACGGCGGTGCCAGGGCCGGTCGCCCCGGTGGTAAAGGAACCGGCCGCCGTGCCGTTTTGATCGAGACAGCGCCAGGTATAAGTGAAAGGCGTACTGCCGCCGGTGCGATCCACGTTGAGCGCAACCGCTTCGCCGGGCGCCATATACGTGTGCTCGGCGGTCAAATCGATCAGGAAGAAATCATCGACGGTCAACTGCACGCTGTCGGTGAACTGGTTATTCAGCGAATCGGTGACGGTGCAACGTATGCGATAAGTGCCTTGCGTGGCCGTGCTGGTAAAAGTGACGGCCGCACCGGTGGTCGAGCTGAGACGATCGTTAGCTGACGCACCGGACTGGTGGGTGGCCGTCCAGGCGAAGGTCAGAGGAGCGACGCCACCGATGGCGGCGGCTTCGAGCTGGGCGGTATCTCCCCCGGGACGGATAATCTGCTGATCGATCGAGACATCCAGCGAAAGACTTTCTCCAGCGGCCCCGCCGCCGGTGCTGCTGACCACGATGGTCACCGAATCGACGAAGACAAAACCCACACTGTCGGTTGTCTTGAGGCTCAGCCGGAAAGTCCCGGCCAGTAGCGTGCTGGTAAAGACGGGGTTCGCGATGGCCGGATCGCTGAGATAGCTCGGCACGGCGTTGCCGTTCGGATCGATAACCGACCATTCATAGGTGTAGGGAGCGATGCCACCGTTGACGGTGGTATAAAGTTGGGCTTGTCCACTGACGCCTCCGCCGCCGACGAGGGCCTGCTTATCTACGGTGACATCGACGTTCAACGGCTGGCCGACGCTGATGGACAGGGCATCGACGGCGGTGAAACCGGCCGAGTCGGTGACCGTGCAGAAAACCTGGTGAGACCCGACCGTGATATTGCTTCGGAACGTCGGCTGAGCGGCGTAAGGGTTATCGATGCGATCGGAGACCATGTTCCCGTTGGGATCCTGAACCAGCCAAAGATAGAAATAGGGAGGTTGGCCTCCATACGCCTGGGCTTGCAGGCGGGTGACGCCGCCGGGCGCGGTTCCTCCTTCGGCGATGGAAGTTTTTTCGGCCGCGATGACCAGGCCCAGAGAGCCGCCCACGGTCAGCACCAGCGAGTCGACGGCGGACACCCCATCACGATCACGCGCGAAACAGCGGATGATAAACGGGCCGCTTTGCGCGGGAGCCTGAAAGACAGCCTGACGGGAATCGGCGTTCGTCAACAGCAGGGTGTAATCGGTTCCGTCCGGTCCGGTGGCCTGCCATTCGACCTCGACAGGGTCCGCGCCCCCGCGGATGTCGGCGGTAAGCACGGCCCGTGATCCAAAGTTCGGACCGGTCGTCAGACTCAAGCGGTCGGCGGTCAAGTTCACAGCGATTTGTACACCCACCACGATCGTGGTTGAGCCGATCAGCACGGTGCCGTCGGCATCGGTGACCGCGCAGCGTGCCAGGAAGGTGCCGCTTGTATCATCGCTTTCAAAGCGCGGGCTACGGACGCGGGTATCCCAAAGAAGATCGCTGCGCAGCGTTCCGCCGGGGCCGACGATTTCCCAATCGTAAGTATAAGGGGGTTTACCACCGATGGGCGTTGCCAGCAGCCTGGCCATGCCATCGGGTCCGCCGCCGGGAAGAACCGCGGCCCGGTCGGCTACCACGTCGAGACCGAGGATCTGGCCGACGACAACGATCACGGAATGAATGATCGACGCTCCGTTGGCATCCACGATGGTAGCGGTCAGAATGTAGGAACCGATCTGCTCGGAGCTGGTGAACACGGGAGCCAGCGGATCGGTGGTATCCAGCCGCTCGTTATCGATGTTGCCGTCCGGCCCCACGCATACCCATTCGACCTCGTAAGGCGGTACCCCGGATTGCGGGTTCAGGTGTATCGTGGCTTGGCCGGTCGCTCCGCCGCCGGCGGGCACCCCGATTCGCTCGGTCGTGATATCGAGACCGAGATCTCCACCTACCTGAAGAACAAGGCCGGCGATATGTTGATATCCGTTAGCCGCCGTGACCTCGCAGTAAATTTGATAGGGACCGTCCACCTGCCCGGCCGAAAAACGCACGACGGCCGCCGTACGCGAGTTGAGCAGATCGTCGGCGGGATTGCCATGAGGGTCAACCACCGTCCAGGCGTAGCTGAATGGCCCGCTCCCTTCGAGAACGACGACATGTAAGGAGGCATATTGGGCGTTACCATAGGTTCGGAAGAGCTGGTAGCGATCCGTAGCGATGAAAGCCCGCAAGCCGCTCGGCCACGACGTACCGCAACCGGCGTGCGACCAAAGGCCGACGGCGGCGATGCAAAAGGCAAATATGATCGCCGATCGGGGCCGTAAGGGGATTCTCATTCCGATAATATCGACGTGGCCGCCGCAATTCCTTGACAGCATCCCCCTTTCGAAGAGCATAGTGTCGGGCGGCCGGCCCGGTAGAGTTTTCGATTGCATTAATGGCTTATTTTTGAATGCCGGGGTCGATTTGAGGGGCGAGTACGTCCCGTGCCCAGTTGCGGGCGAGCCATCCGATATGCCCGCCGTCGTTGCCCAGTGCCTCCCATTCCGGCCGCCAGGCGATCTGGATAAGGCCGTCGGTACGTATCTGGCCATCGCGGTCCTGAAATCCGACGTGACCGGCGGAGGGCGTATATTGACGATCGATGGTTCCGAAGAGGGTGGTCCCCGCGCCGATGAAAAGCCAATCGCGATCACTGTAGAAGTTGACGACTTTTTCACGGCTCCGGGCGGCGGCCTTGTTCAGGTCGTATTGCGGCGAGAGGGCGGCGGAGACGAGGATAAGACGGTCGATGTGGACATCTTCAGGCAAAGCTTCGGCGGTCAGGACGGCCATGCCCCCTCCGCCGCTGAACCCGAGCAGGGTGGTCGGCCGGCCCGGATAGTCACGCTGGTATTGGACGATACGTTCGGCGACGGTACCGGCTCGTCGAAGGTTGCCCTTGATGTCCATCAGGTTGATCATGGAACCGAACGGCCGCACGCCCCATTCGATGATGTCGATGGCCTGGTTCAACCCGGCATCGTACAGACCCTGAGTCGTCTGTTGAAACTGCCACGCCCCGCCCTCCACGCCGGGCAACAGAAAAACGCAGCCGTGCTCAAGCTGCTCGCGGCGCAAAGGCTCCGGCTGATGACAGCCGAAAATCCCGGCCAGGATGATTCCGCGAAACACAAACGCACATTTACTAATGAATCGCATGATAAACTCTATCGCTCCGTACAACTGCCTGAATCGTCCGGATCCCGAACGGCCATTAATTGATCCGCTTTTTGTGCCAGGGCGGGATCCACTTGGGGGGCCAAAACCTCCCGCGCCCAGGCTCGGGCCAGCCAGCCGGAATGGCCGCCGTCATGCCCCAGCTTGCGCCAAGCCGGTGTCCAGGGAATCTGCATGCACTGCCCGTTCCGCAGTTGGTTTCCCTCATTATCCAGAAAACCACGGCTGCCGGCAGTAGCGGTTTTTTTGCGATCCATGGTCCCAAACCATTCCGTGGCCAGACCGGCCATGAACCAGTCGTGATCACTATAAAAATTGACCAGATTTCGGCAATGGGTCAGTGCCCCGGTTAAGTCATAATCCGGTGAGACGGCCGGGCCCAGCAAAATAATCCGTTCAAGCATAATCTCCTCCGGAAGGGCTTCGGCGGTGAACAAGGCCATTCCGCCTCCACCGCTGAAACC
>CAZXSA010000091.1:0-17986 GCA_964642815.1 uncultured Planctomycetales bacterium
CCCCTGCCGCACAACGCGGCCGTCAACGAATTTCTCATGACCGTGGGCGAAAGGCGTATCCGCGGCATCATCCGCGAACGGCAAGAAGCCGAGCAGATTTACCAGGAAGCCAAAGCGCAGGGCTATGTCGCCTCGCTGCTCACCCAGGAGCGGCCGAACATTTTCACCCAGTCGGTGGCCAACATCGAGCCGGGCAAGCAGATCGACATCAATATCCGGTACTTCAACACACTGGCCTATGACGACGGCTGGTACGAGTTCGTCTTTCCCATGGTAGTCGGTCCGCGCTTCAACCCGCCCGGCAGCACGGACGGCGTCGGCGCCGTGCCGCGAGGTGGTTACGGACAATCGGGGCAGAAAACGGAAGTGCAGTATCTCAAGCCCGGCGAGCGCAGCGGCCACGACATCTCTCTCAGCGTGGATATCGATGCCGGCGTGCCCATCGAGGAAATCAAAAGCCGCAGCCATGTGATCGAGACGCAACGGCCGGCTCCGGAAAAAGCCGTGGTTCAGCTCAGCGAACTCGACGCTATTCCTAACAAGGATTTTGTGTTGCGCTATCAGATAGCCGGCGATCGGATTAAGTCGGCCGTCCTGACCCATCAGGACAAGCGCGGCGGCTTCTTCACCCTGATGCTTTATCCGCCCCAGGATCTGCAAAGCCTCTCCCGCGAACCGCTGGAGCTGGTCTTTGTCCTGGACTGCTCCGGGAGTATGGACGGGACACCCATAGCCCAGGCCAAACAGGCCGTCGAGCGTGCCCTGAAACAGATGCAACCGCAGGATACGTTTCAGATTATTCGCTTCTCCGAATCCGCGACGCAACTGGGCCGCAAACCGCTCGAAGCCACGCCGACCAATGTCCGTCGCGGGCTGGACTATCTGCGCTCGCTGAACTCCGAGGGCGGCACAATGATGATCGAGGGCATTCGGGCCGCTTTGGATTTCCCGCACGATCCGCGGCGGCTGCGCTTCGTGGTGTTCCTGACCGACGGCTACATTGGCAACGAATCGGAGATACTGACTGAGATCGGCCGCAAGCTCGGCCCATCGCGTATTTTCAGCTTCGGCGTCGGTTCATCGACCAACCGTTACCTTCTCGAAGGCATGGCCAAGGTCGGCCGTGGTGCCGTCGCTTATCTCGGACTCAACGACAGCGGGGCCGAGGTCATGGACGCCTTCTTCAGACGGGTCAGTCATCCCGGCCTGACGGACATCCAGGTGGACTGGGGCGCATGGCGCAACGTGGAGATGTATCCGAAACGCATCCCCGATCTTTTCGTCGGGCGGCCGGTGATACTCAGCGGACGGATCGACCGCGCCGAAGCAACGACGATCGTTCTGCGCGGCAAGGCCGGTAATGAAGAACGTCGCATCGAAATTCCCGTTCAATTCAGTTCGCAGAACGCCAACGAATCGTTGGCTTCCGTCTGGGCTCGCATGAAAATCGCCGAGCTGTACGATTACGCCGCCCGTGAAGACCGCCCCGAAACGGCTGGTCGGGTCAAAAGCGTGGCCTTGGAATACAACCTGATGTCCGCGTATACCGCCTTCGTGGCCGTCGATTCGCTCACCCGCACCGCCGGCGACCACGGCACGACCGTGGCCGTCCCTGTCCCCGTACCCGAAGGCGTCCGCTACGAAACCACGGTCAAGGAGTAAGCTCAGTTTTGGAAATGAAAGCCAAATTTGGGTTTGTCATGAATATACAATTGGGGGAGGGACGGGGTTTTGTTGGTGCGTAACATAGCGTTTCAAGGAGAAAAGGGCCATGAGGACAACATGCTGTATGATACCCTTCCTGACTATCGGATTCTCGCTCATTACCCTCGCAGGATGCGCGACTACCGGCCGGCCTGCGTCTGTCCCGGATGATTGGGTAGAGGTCAAAGTGCGCAAGCCCTACAACGTCAACTACTACACTGTCTGCACTCTGATAATGCCGCGCGACTATAAAGAATTCCCTGTGCAAGGTGAGGACACTTATTGTCGAGCGTTTCGAAGCCCAACCGTGGAACTTCACCTCAGCTTTGGCGACGGCCGCCTGCTCGGTCGCCTCGATCATCCAGAAGGAGCGAACTTCCAACGGTTTGAAACCATGATTGATGGCAGAAAGGCAATCATGGCGATTACTGACCAGCGGGAACCTTATCGAACGCAATACACTAAAATCGTTTCTGTATATATCCACAGGATTAGCCTGTTCAGCAATACCGGAGTAAGTATGTTTGCGAATTGCGTGGACTCCGCTGGAGTGGAAGAAGCGAAGCGGATTTTCCAAACCGTCCGATTTCCATAGCCTGTCCATATAGTATAAAAATCGGCCGCCCGGACATGGCCGGGTAGTTCAAAAGCGTCCCCGTCCCCGTGCCCGAAGGCGTCCGCTACGAAACCACGGTGCAGGAGTAAAACACCGCTGTGGGAATGATATGTAATTTCGTGGGTCGTCGGCATCCCTTATTTATCATTGTTTTGGGTAAACAAGTAGAACGGATAGATTAACTCTGGAGGCCGCCTCAATGTCAATCATTCAAACTCTCGATCGAGTGTACGTTCTGACGTTCGTCCTTCTACCAACCCTGGTTTGGGCCGGTTGCGGCACGGCGTATGTCGCGCCGGGGGCCGGGGTGAACATTCATGACATTTCCGATGGGGATATCAAGGAAAGCTTTGAAACCAAACCGGCTTCACCGTTCCCGGCGAGAATCGCCGTCGTCCGCGTCCAACAGTCCGGCTATTATTCCTATTGTAATCGCGGCTGTGGGAGCGGAAGGTTCAGCGTAGTAACGACACGGGATATCGAGTCGGATGAGGATTATCAGCACATCGCGGCCTTGCCGAAAGTCGCTGGTGTAGCCACCGTCAACCAACTGCTCCTGCCCGCAAACCTCAATAGTGTGCGGGATCTTCGCCTGGCTGTCGCCGGCCTCCATGCCGACCTTTTGCTGGTATACACAATGAACACCTCATTCAATATCAAAGGGGCCGACCTCGGCCCATTGGCCGTCGTTACCTTGGGATTTCTGCCGGACAAAGAGGCTATGGTAACCTCTACAGCTTCCGCCGCTCTATTTGACGTGCGTACGGGTTATATCTATGCACTGGCGGAATCCACCGACAAAGAATCGCGCATCGCCAGTGTCTGGTCGACGCAACAGGCCATAGATGGCACACGACTTGAAACGGAGAAGAAAGCCTTTGTGAAGATGCTGGGCGAGTTTGATAAGGCCTGGGAACAGACGCTTGATGAATATGCCTATAAGCAAATGGTGCAGTGATTAAGGCTGGATGCTTCCTTCCCAATGACTCGTATCCGAGACGCGCCGCTCACTTACTCCCTCGCTAACCCGCCTCCGCCTGAAGCGAACTGGAATGTCCCCAGCACACAATTTGGATTTCGCATAACAATCACGACGAGATATGACAAATGTTGACATTGTATAATCAATGTCATAATATATCCTCACTTGGCTATATTGCCGGATAATGACATGAATTTAACCACAAAAGACGCCGCTAAACTGCTGGAAGTTTCCGAACGGACGATCTATCGCTGGATCGATCAGGGCACAATTCCAGTTTATAAAATAAATGGCCAGTGCAGGTTTAACCGGGCGGAGCTCCTGGAGTGGGCCACTTCGCGCCGGATGAGCCTGTCCGTGGACATTCTGAAGGAACCGGAAAGCGTCGAGATTCCCAGCCTGTTGGAGGCCATCCGGGCGGGCGGCATCGTGTATCGGGTCAGTGGAGCGGACAAGCCTTCGGTGTTGCGCTCGGTGGTCGAGGTGATGAGGTTGCCCGAGGAGGTGGATCGAGAGTTTCTCTACCAGGTCCTGCTCGCTCGGGAAAACCTCGGATCGACCGGGATCGGCGAGGGTATCGCCATTCCGCACGTGCGCAACCCGATCGTGTTGCACGTGCAGCGGCCAAGCATCACCGTCTGCTTCCTGGAAAACCCGATCGACTTCGACGCGCTCGACGGGCGAGCGGTCCATACGCTGTTCACGCTCATCAGCCCGACCGTGCGGGCGCATCTGAAAATGCTCTCCATGCTCATGTTCGCCCTGCGCGATCCGGAATTCAAGGCGGCCATCGAGCGGCAGGACTCGCGGGACGAAATCCTCGCCCAGGCCGAGCGCGTGGAGAAAAAACTGGCCACCACCACGGACAACCCGCAAGGCCCCGCCGGCCGGGAGTCAGCATGAGCGGGTTGTTACTGGCCATCGGACTATTGATCATCTCCGGCGTTGGGGCCATGATCGCCTCCGCTCGCCCCCGAATCGCAACCATGATCGGGGTGGGCGGGACCATGCTGGGCGGTCTGCTCGGGATCATCCCCGCGATTCAGGTTCTCTCCGGCCACGCCTTAGCGCCCATTCGTCTGGCGTGGAGCGTACCCTACGGCAGCTTTTACGTTCACCTGGACGGCCTATCCGCTTTCTTCCTGATTCCCATGCTTGGGGTGCCCGCGCTGGCGGCCCTGTATGGCAGCCGCTATCTCTCGGTCGCCGACGGCCGTCGCCGGTTGGGCACGCATTGGTTCTACTTCAACCTGCTGACCGCCTGCATGGCCCTCGTCCTGATCGCCCGTAACGGCATACTGTTTCTGATGGCCTGGGAAGTGATGTCGTTGTCTTCCTTTTTCCTGGTGACTTTCGACGATGAAAAGGAAAACGTGCGCCGGGCCGGCTGGACCTACCTCGTGGCCATGCACCTGGGTACCGCGTTTTTGTTTGCTCTGTTCATCCTGCTCGGCCGAGCGGCCCATTCGCTGGACTTCGATCAACTGGGCGCGGCCGCCGGAATGATTCCCGCCAACGCCGGGTTGCTGTTTATTCTGGCCATCGTCGGGTTCGGGACCAAGGCGGGTTTCATGCCCATGCACGTATGGCTGCCCGAAGCCCACCCCGCCGCCCCCAGTCATGTTTCCGCGGTCATGTCGGGAGTCATGATCAAGACGGGGATTTACGGCCTCGTGCGAACTTTGACTTTGTTGGGTCCGCCGACCGCGTGGTGGGGATGGCTGCTGGTCGTTATCGGGGTCAGTTCGGGAATATTAGGGATATTGTTTGCCCTGGCTCAGCAAGATTTGAAACGCTTGCTTGCCTACAGCAGCGTCGAGAACATCGGCATCATCACCTTGGGCATGGGCGTGGGGGTTCTAGGAATAAGCCAGGATTCAACACCGCTGGCCATCCTGGGATTCGCCGGCGCTTTTCTCCATGTCATCAATCATTCGTTATTCAAAGGTCTCCTGTTTCTCGGGGCCGGCGCGGTGCTGCACGCAACCGGCACGGGGGCGATTGATCGCCTGGGCGGCTTGCTCAAGCGGACACCCTGGACCGCGACGACTTTCTTGATTGGGGCCATTGCGATCTGCGGTCTTCCGCCATTGAATGGATTCATCAGCGAGTTCTTCATTTACATGGGCGGCCTTACGGGTGTTGAAATTCATACCCGGCCCTTCCTGATCGCCGGGCTACTGGTACTGGGTGGGTTGGCTTTGATAGGAGGCCTGGCGGTCGCCTGTTTCACCAAAGTCTTCGGCATGATCTTTTTAGGAGAACCTCGAAGCGAGTGTTCCGCGCAGGCCCACGATTCTCCCTGGGCCATGCGTTTACCTATGTTGGTTCTGGCGGCCGGTTGTTTGTTGGTAGGGCTGTGCGCCCCGCTCGTGCTTAACTGGATGGAGCCCGTGCTGCGCATCGTTACCGGCCTGGAAGCCGGCCAACTTCACGAAAACCTCGTCGGCAAGGTTGAGCTACTCCACCATGTCGTCATCCTCGGCGTCGTCTTCCTGGCTTTGGCGCTGATCCTGTTCCTGTCGCGGCGCCGACTGCTGGCTGGACGACCCGTGACCCAAGCCGTTACCTGGGACTGCGGCTATGCACGGCCGTCGTCGCGCATGCAATACACCGCATCCTCGTTCGCCCAGCCGCTTACGGACCTGTTCGCCGCGTTTCTACGAACCCGCCAAGCCTTGCATGCGCCGCAAGGATATTTTCCGCGCAATGCGTCCTTGGACACGGACACCCCGGACGTTTGTAGCGAGCATTTTTATCAACCCGTTTTCAAGGCGGTCGCGTGGCTGCTGGCCCGCTTGCGCTGGTTTCAGCACGGCCATGTTCAGCTTTACGTCCTTTATATCGCGATCACTCTGTTGGTCCTGTTATTCTGGAAGGTCGGTTGATTCATGTTCGTGAATTCCATGTTTCATACCGCGCTGGCTCTGCTGCTGGCCCCGTTGCTTCCGGGGGTGATCAACCGGACCAAGGCCTTCTTCGCGGGACGCAACGGGGTACCCCTGCTCCAGCTCTATTACGACCTCTGGAAGTTGCTGCGTAAGGGGGCGGTCTATAGTCGAACAACCACCTGGATCTTTCGGGCCAATCCGGCCATCGGTCTGGCCGCCGTGCTGGCCTGCCTGACTCTTGTGCCGTGGGGTGGCCATGCCTCGCCGTTGGCCTTCCAGGGCGATCTTATTCTGCTGGCTTATCTGCTGGGAATCATGCGGTTTTTCATCGTTTTGGGGGCGTTGGATACCGGTTCAAGTTTTGAGGGGATGGGGGCGAGTCGGGAGGTGCAATTCTCCGCCCTCGCCGAGCCGGCCCTGCTACTGGCGTTGGCGGTCATTGCTCAGGCGAGCGGCAGCGTCAGCTTGTCGGCGATGTACGCGGCGTTGACCCCGGCCTTATGGATCAACGCCGGCCCGGCTCTGGTCATGGTCGCCGCGGCCGTGCTGTTGGTCTTTCTAACGGAGAACGCTCGAATCCCCGTGGACGACCCCAATACGCATCTGGAGTTGACCATGATCCACGAGGTCATGGTGCTGGACTACAGCGGGCCGGACCTGGCTTTCATCCTCTACGCGGCCGCCCTTAAGTTGTGGGTATTGGGCGCCCTGCTTGTCGGGATCCTGTTACCCGTGCGCGGTAACGGGTGGCTCAACACGATACTCTTTTTCGCGGGCATGCTCGCTCTGGCGGTGGTGACCGGCATTATCGAGTCCGCGATGGCCAGATTGCGTCTGCTCCGCGTGCCGCAGTTGCTTGTCTGCGCCGGGGCGTTGGCCGTCCTGGCAATGGTGCTTATGCAGAGGTAAACCGGTGACTCCGTGGCTTGAATTACTGCTTGTTTTGCTGGCGTTGGCCAATTTGGCCTTGACGGCCTTGAGTCGTCTGGACACCTGCATACGGGTGGCCGCCGCTCAGGGCATGCTTCTGGGCCTGGTAACGGTGGCGTTGCATACGCATGGGTTATCCTTGCATCTGGTGTTTCTGGCGGTGGGGATCATGGGCCTTAAGGGGTTGGTTTTCCCCTGGCTGCTGTTTCGCGCCATGCGTCGGGCCCGAGTGCGTCGGGAGGTCGAGCCGTTCGTGAGTTTCACCTGGTCATTGCTGGCCGGCACCCTGGCCTTGCCGGCCGCCATGTGGCTCGCCGGCCGCCTGCCGTCGGCTCCCGCGGAGCATTCGTCGCTTTTGATACCGGTGGCCCTGCATGCGATCCTGGCGGGTCTGCTGCTGATCGTCAGCCGCCGCAAGGCCATTACGCAGGTTCTCGGATATCTGGTCATGGAAAACGGCATTTACCTGTTCGGTATCGCCCTGGTCGGCGAGGAATCGGTTCTGGTGGATCTCGCAACCCTCCTCGACGTTTTCGTGGGGGTTTTCGTGATGGGTATCGCCATCTTCCATATCAGTCGCACGTTTGACGATATCGACACGAACCGTTTGTCGGCACTTAAGGACTGGCATTCATGATTCCGGCATTATGGGTGGTTCCGGCATTCAGCGGCCTGTTGGCCTTCTTTATCCGCAAGCATGCGCTGCGTCGCCTGCTGTTGGTCACGACGGCCATGATCCATACCTTGTTGACCGGCGCGGCGTGGATGTATCGACCGGGGCCGGCCTTGAACGGATGGTTACACCTGGACGCTCTGGGACTTTTATTCCTGGGGATCACCAGTCTGCTGTTTCTCGCGGCGGCGTTCTATGCCCTGGGCCACCTGCGCCGGGAGACGGCCGAAAGAAGAATGGATATCGAGGAAGGGTTTCTTTTCGACAACACGCCCGAGGCCGTTTTCACCGGTTGCCTGTTGCTGTTTCTGGCGATGATGACCCTGGTGACGCTCAGTGCCCACCTGGGACTGCTCTGGGTCGCGGTCGAGGCCACCACCTTGAGCAGCGCGCCGTTGATCTTCTACCATCGGCATCACCGCTCGCTGGAGGCTACCTGGAAATATCTGCTGATCTGCTCGGTGGGTATCGCCCTGGCCCTCATGGGCAATTTCGCGCTGGCGGCCGGCTTCTCCGAAGGCGCGACCATCTCCCTTCGCCTGGGAGACCTGCTTGCCCAGGCTTCCTCCCTGAATCCGAACTGGTTGCGGGCGGCATTCATCCTGATGCTCGTGGGTTATGGCACCAAGATGGGACTGGCCCCCATGCACACCTGGTTGCCGGACGCGCATAGCGAAGCTCCCTCGGTGGTTTCCGCTCTGTTGTCCGGGGCCCTGTTGAACTGCGCGTTCCTGGCGATCCTGCGCATGGTGCAGGTTTGTGCCCATGCCGGATACGCGGCGTTCAGTCAGGAATTGCTCGTCGGGTTCGGCCTCTTGTCGATCGCCCTGGCCGCGATTTTTATCGTCGGACAACTGGATTACAAGCGCATGTTGGCTTATTCCAGCGTCGAGCACGTGGGTATTCTGGCCCTGGGCGTCGGGCTAGGCGGTATCGGGTCTTTCGGGGCCATGTTGCACGCGGTCAACCATTCGTTGACCAAGGCCATGCTGTTCCTGATTTCCGGAAATATCCTCGCCGTTTATCGATCGAAATCGTGCGGGGACGTACGCGGCATCGCCCGGGTGCTTCCGGCCACCGGCCTGCTCTGGATCGCCGGCCTGCTGGCGATTACCGGTTCGCCGCCGTTCGGCGTGTTTCTGAGTGAATTCACGATTCTCAAGACGGCCCTCGACAGCGGACACGGTGTGGTGGCGGTCGTATTCCTTCTGTTGCTCGCCGTCATCTTCGTGGCCATGTCGATGAGTTTCCTGTCGATGAGTCAGGGAACCGCTCCACCGGCATTGGCCGGCCGAATCGAAAAGGAAACGGTTTGGTCCATTCTGCCCCCCGCCGCCCTGGGGACGGTCGTACTGATTCTTGGCGTCTATGTCCCGCCCTTTGTCTGGAACCTGCTTGTCGAGGCCGCGCATCTCGTGGAGGGCGTGTCATGAGCAGGAACGAATCGCTCACCATCGCCCACGGGCAGGTCGCGGACCTGAAGAGCATTCCTTTACTGGATATGGCCGCATTCAGGACGGCCGTCATTACCAAGATAGCACGCGGCGTCCGGCTGGCCGCCTTGTTCGGATATGCGGCGGGGTCGGATACGGTGGAGCTTCTGGCGGTGTTGGCCGACGGTCGCGAAGGGACCATCGGCTTATGCCGCACCACGGTCGGCGATACCTACCCCGCGCTCACCCCCGAATGCCCGGCCGCCCATTGGTTTGAACGCGAAATCGCCGAGCAATGGGCGGTGCGTCCCGACGGTCATCCCTGGTTGAAACCCATTCGTTTTCATTCCGCCGAGCGGTCCGGTCATGATGCCTGGAAACGGACGACGATCGAACCGGGAGTCACCGATTATTTCCCGATGGAGGGCGAATCGGTCCACGAAGTCGCCGTCGGTCCGGTCCATGCGGGGATTATCGAGCCGGGGCATTTTCGCTTTCAATGTCACGGCGAGAACGTGTATCACCTGGAAATTTCGCTCGGCTATCAGCACCGCGGTGTCGAACGGGCGATGCTCGGCGGACCCGACAAGCGCACGGTCCATTACATGGAAACGCTGGCCGGCGATACGACCGTGGGACACACGCTGGCCTATACGCAACTGATCGAGGCCCTGGCCAACAGCCGCGTTCCTCCCCGCGCTCAGGTTCTACGCGGCGCGGCCCTCGAGCTGGAGCGGCTGGCCAACCATACCGGCGATCTGGGCGCGCTGGCCGGCGACGTGGGCTATCTGCCGACCGCCTCCTACTGCGGGCGCATCCGCGGCGATTTCCTGAACATGACCGCTTTGCTCTGTGGCAATCGGTTCGGCCGCGGTCTCATTCGGCCGGGTGGAACCGGTTTCGATCTGGAATCCTCGCGCAACACGGAGTTACTCAACCGCCTGCAAGCCGCCCAGCGGGATGTCGAGGTTGCCGTCGGGTTACTTTGGGATTCCCAGTCGGTTCTGGCTCGTTTCGAGGGGACGGGGACCATTACTCCCCAAGTGTGCCAGGATATTGGCCTGGTAGGCGTGGCGGCCCGGGCGTGCGGCCTGGAACGCGACGCTCGTCAGGAATTCCCCACCGGTATCTATCAATTCGCTCAGATTCCGGTCTCTGGGGTCGACAGCGGCGATGTGTTTGGCCGCGCCTACGTGCGCTGGCTCGAAATCCAACATTCGCTGGCGTTTCTGATGCAGCAACTGAAAGCCATGCCCCAGGGGCCGATCCAAGGCTTGCCAGGCTCCCTTCCGCCGGGCAAGGTCGGCGTGTCTCTCGTGGAAGGCTGGCGCGGAGAAATCTGCCACGTCGCCATCACCGACGAGGCGGGACGTTTTGCGCGATATAAGATTGTCGACCCATCTTTTCACAACTGGATGGGGCTGGCCATGGCCCTTCGCGGACAGCAGATTTCGGATTTTCCGCTGTGCAACAAGAGCTTTAACCTTTCTTATTGCGGACACGATCTGTAGGAGTCGGCCATGTTCAAGGAATTGCGGGCACGCGGACAACAGAGACATCGAACGATTCGGTATCCCAAGGAAGAGCCGAAACTGCCCGATCGTTTCAGGGGGCGACCGGTCCTGAATCATTCGGCCTGTGTTCATGGATGCGCCTCCTGCGTGGCCGCCTGTCCAACGGACGCACTGAAGGTCCAGGATCAGATACTTGAGTTGGATATGGGGCGATGTCTTTTTTGCGGGGCCTGCGCGGAAGGGTGCCCGCGAAACGCCATCACTTTTACGACCGACCATCGCTTGGCGACCCGTCGGCGCATGGATTTGATCTTGAGCCGTGAAACACCCCGCTTGGCCACAGCCCTGGAAAAACGCATGCTCCGATTGTTCGGCCGTTCGCTGCGGTTGAGGCAGGTCAGCGCCGGTGGCTGCAACGCCTGCGAGGCCGATTTGAATGTGCTTTCAACCGTGGTGTTCGATCTGGGTCGGTTTGGGATTCAATTCGTGGCTTCTCCCCGGCACGCTGACGGAATCGTGCTCACCGGTCCCTTGACACAAAATATGCACACCGCTTTTCTGAAAACTTACGAAGCGGTGGCCGCCCCCAAGTTGGTTATCGCCGTGGGTGCCTGCGCCATTTCCGGCGGACCCTATATAGATCATCCGCAAGCGCATAACGGCGTGAGCGGATTCCCCGACGTGGACCTTTTCATCCCCGGCTGTCCGCCTCATCCGCTGACCATTCTGGATGGCCTGCTGCGTCTTCTCGGCCAATTGAATGACGACTCAAACTGATTCCTTCTCGAATAGTGGCGTGGACAGGTAGCGTTCGCCCGCGCTGGCAAGGATCGCGATGATCATCTTCCCCGCGTTCTCCGGCCGCCGGGCGACTTGGTCGGCCGCGTATAATGCCGCCCCGGAGGAAATGCCGCACAAAATACCTTCTTCCTTGGCCGCCCGCCGGGCCCAGTCGAAAGCATCCTCGTTTTTCACCTGAACCACGTCATCGATGATATCCAGATTCAGCACGTCGGGAATGAAACCGGCCCCGATACCCTGAATTTTGTGCGGGCCCGGCCGCGGGGGCTCGCCCGCCCTGGTCTGGGTCAGCACCGGCGAATCAAGGGGTTCGACCGCCACGCACTGGAAGGAGGGTTTATACTTTTTCAGGATCTCGCCGATACCCGTGATCGTCCCACCGGTACCCACGCCGGCCACCAGAATGTCGGCTTGGCCGTCCGTATCCCGCCAGATTTCCTCGGCGGTCGTTCGCCGATGGATTTCCGGATTGGCTTGGTTCTTGAACTGCTGGGGCATCACCGCGTTGGGGATTTCCTTGACCAGTTGTTCGGCCTTGGCGATCGCCCCCTTCATGCCGTCGGCCGCCGGGGTCAGTACCACCTCCGCCCCCAAGGCCCGTAATAGGCTGCGTCGCTCGATAGACATACTCTCCGGCATGGTCAGAATCAACCGATACCCCCGGGCCGCGCAGACAAACGCCAAGGCAATCCCCGTATTCCCGGAGGTCGGCTCGACCAGTGTCGTATGGGCGTCGATGATCCCGGCCGCCTCGCCGGCCTCGATCATAGCCACCCCGATACGATCCTTGACGCTGGACAGCGGATTAAAAAACTCGAGCTTGGCATAGACCACCGCCGGGGCGCTGATCAGCGAATTGATTCGCACCAACGGGGTATGCCCGACGGTTTGGGTAATGTCTTCAAAAAGGCGAGCCATGTACTATCTCCATAAAAGGCCCAAGGAACGTCTTTTGACTATAGCCCCGACCATCTAATGGTCAATCGGAGACTGATTCGTGCCACGCAAAGGGACAATACAAATTAAAATTAAATTACACAAATGGTGCATAAGCTTGATTTCTGTGCCGGTTTTCCTTGGCATATAGATCACTTAACCGTCGATAATTTTATAGGTCATACAAATATACCCGATTGGAAATATTGTTGACCTGTCGGATATGTATTCGTATGATGTTTATATGAGCTGAAAGCTCTTTTTTCGTCATGTTTTAAGAACAAATCGGTCATGGATTATTAGATAAGGATTGCATCGTGCCAACCCTTCGACTTGCCCAACAACTGAAACAATTCGCCGAGGAAGTCCTCGATGTTTCCAAGCAATTCTGGGTGGCGCAGAGCCAATCCAAAGGTAAAAAGCAGCCGGAAATCACCGAAACGGAATTCCTCGCCTTGGATATATTAACTCATAGCAGCCCGCAAACGGTGGGCGACATCCAGCGACAGATTGGAGTATTGCCTGCCCAGATGTCGCGGATCGTGCGTTCTCTTGAGCACAAAGGCGATGCTCCGCTGATTCACTGCATGATCAATTCCCAGGATAAAAGAAAAATTGACGTGGAATTGACCGAAGCCGGCCGCCAAATGCACCAGACCTACCGGGAAATCAAGCTGGGGAATATCGAAAAAATGCTGGCGGCCATGAATGAACATGATCGAAATGAATTGATGCGTATCCTTCGCGGCATCCGTGAATCAATCCGTAAATCTCTTGAGGCAAAGAGTTTAGCAAAATAATTGCTCCTTTTTCGAAAATGTTTTCCGGAAGCTAACTTTTGCCCTCTTGGGATTGTCTAGAATCATGAAGCGTTCGGAATCAGAATTGTAAACCAAACGCTGGGAAAAAACGTATTAAGGAGCAGAACCATGAAAGCTTCTAAAACAATGATGACCGTATGCGGACTGGTGGTGGCCGGGCTGGCCTTGGGAGCCGTAGCCGATCGGGCGGAAGCACAATACTTTTTCGCTCCGGCACCGGTGGTTTACCCAGCCCCGGTATACGTGGCCCCGGCCCCCGTGTATGTAGCTCCAGCCCCGGTCTACTATTCCGCGCCGGTCTACGTGGCCCCGCAACCGGTGGGTTATTACCCGCGGAGCTTTGGTTTTAGTTTTGGATACGCATCCTATGGCGGACATCGCCATTGTCACAGAGGCGGTCGAGGCTTCGGATTCGGGTTCGGCTATGGCCGTTGAGGCCGGGTCTCGGAAGTCATAAAAGTTTTGTAGGCGGTGGAGTCTACGCGGCACCAAGCCGGGCGCGGCGCCCGGCTTGGTTATTTTATGCGCTATTTCAATCCACGGGGCTGCCCAGCGAAGGCCGTGCGTCGATGGGAGCCGCGGGGACTTGCGGGGTTCCGGGCAGGGCATGGCTGGCGGCGGCGCCGTTCGCACCGCGCATGGGAATCCGACTGATAGGCGGGGCGGTTTTGCGTTCGATTTTTCCGAACATCAGCCGCAGGGCCCAGCCGAAGGTGCGGCGAACCGTGCAGGCCAGGCCATACATCCCGACGCCCTGCATGATGGCATCGAGCAGATACATTTTACTCACGGGCCGAACCAGGGCAACCGCAAACCGCAACGGGTTATAAAAGTACAGATAGGTCGCCATGATGTTGAGCTGTTTCCGCCAGGGTTTCTTGTGGTTGGAGGCGACAACATAATTGCCGTCGAGCATGTGCGTCTCGACGGGTTTACGGCCGACCCGAGCGTAGACCAAGCCGGAGTTAAAGGTTTCCTCGTACGACTTCGACCCCGTCGCCGGCGTAATCATCAGCACTTGCAGACTGGCCGCCCCCGCCTTGCGGAGCAACCGCGCCTGGTTTATCAAGCCGACGGGGCGTCCGGGCGTATACAGAGGCTGCGTATCGTGATGCATCATCATGGGCATGGGCGAAATGCCACGCTCGCGCAGCAAGCTGAACGCCTCGATGGTCTTGTCCACGGTCTGGCCTTTCTTGACCAGCGCGCCGGTCATGTCCTCGACGCCCAGCCAGAGCGTGCGGATTCCCGCCTTGCGCACAAGGGACAAATGATCCTTCATTTGCAGGGTATCGTGGACCGTCACCTCGGTGCCCCAGCGAAAATGATGGCGATATTCCGTACCCTCGATCTTCACCCGGGCAAGTTTTTCCATGATATCGAGCGTGCGGGCCTTGTCGTTGAAGAAATTGTCGTCCGCCCCGAAGAAGTAGCGTATCCCGTACTCACGGTAGAGCCGAAGCATTTCGTCTGCGATGCGCTCGCCGCTTTTGACTCGGTATTGCCGCTGGTTATACGCGGGGATGGGACAATAGGGGCAACCGAACTTGCAACCGAAAGTCAGCACGAGAGATCCGATACGGCTGTGTTTACGAACCACGCCGGCCGGCAGGGCCTCCGCGGCCAAGGTCGGCTTGCGACTGGGCGGTTCGAGCAGACGATAACCGAAAACCGGATGGGGCAGCTCGTCCAGATCGCCGAGCAGGCGTTGAATGCCGGTATCGACCAGTTCGTCGGCCACGTCCTCGCGATCGCCGCGAGCGTACACCAGGCCGGGAATCTCGTCGAGCATGCCGCTGTTGCGGGCCCGGATGAACGTCTGTCGCAGCGGCTCGGAACCCGCCCGAATCGAAAGCAGCATCTCGAGCAGGCTCAACAGAATGTACTCTTCGCCGGTGACGGCCACGTCCGCCGCCCAGGGGTCATGAGGATCGGCGCTGAAAACGTCCCACGGCTCGTAAATGGTTTTCGGCCCGCCGGCGATAATCAGCGGGCGATGGGCGGGGTCGATCCGGCAGGCGTCGCGGATCAATGCCCGGCACTGGGCCGAGTGAATCTGCATGCTCGAAACCATGAACAGATCGGGGATGCGGCCGTCCAGGCGCATCTGGCTCGGTCGAAAATTCCGGTTCCATTGCTGCAGGACGATGCGGGTCTTACTGAAACCCGCGTCGAACATGGCCGACCCGATGGCCCGTACCCCGGCGGGCACCATGCGCAGGTCCGCGTAAATAAACGGCAGCATCCGCGTACGGTGGTCAAACGCGCAGGCGATCACGGTGGTCAGATCGTGCTTGCAGGCAATGTTGCGCAGACGCTTGCGTACACCGAGCAGTTCGCCCGGCCGCAACAGTTCATCGCCCCGTTCGCGGCGCGCCAGTTCCATAAATGAAAAATCCAAAAAAGATAAAATATCCGCCGCCGTTCACCCGACCATCATGTTAGCCGGGCTTGCCGGACTGTCAAATCGGCGCGACACGAGCAAGCATTCCCTCGCCAGTAAATGCACGGGCAAACCCTTGCCCCGCCAAGGCGTGATCAGGATCTGCCCATGCCACCCTACGGTGTCCGGGAAACGCAACAGAAGCTCTGTCGAGATTCCTATCTCGACAGCCCCGGTCGGGATTCCCATCCCGCGTCAGGGGGAAAGGATTCCCCAATACGTGGGTGCGAGAAAGGATTCTCGCACCAGCGAAGAAAGGATTCTCGCACCAGCGAAGAAGGGATTCTCGCACCAGCGAAAACCATTTCATGCCAACCGAATCAACCCGCCCGGACAACCCGGCGGCGTTCGGCCTCGGTCAAATGTCGTTTGCGCAGGCGGATGGCGTCGGGGGTGACCTCGACCAGTTCGTCCTCGGCGATGAATTCCAAGGCAATCTCCAAAGTCATCAACCGGGCCGGCTTAAGGACCACGGTCTTGTCCGCGGCGGCGGCCCGGATGTTGGTCATTTTTTTCGCCCGGCAAACGTTGACCAGGATGTCGTTATCGCGGCAGTGCTCGCCGACGATCTGGCCTTCGTAGACCTGCTCGCCGGGCGAGACGATGAAGTCGCCGCGATCGACCAGGTTATTGAGAGCGTAGGCCTTGACCTGGCCGGGCTCGCTGGCGATCAGGACACCGTTCGTACGGCCGGGAATCGCTCCCCGGAAAAACTCGTATTCGTAAAAATTGTGATGCATGATGGCCGTCCCGTTAGTCGCGGTCAGGATGCGATTGCGCATCCCGATCAGGCCGCGAGCCGGGATGGTGAACTCCAGATACGCGCCCTCGCCGCGGGTTTCCATCGTGCGGCAGATACCCCGACGCCCACCCATCAACTCCATGACCGTGCCGACATACTGAGCGGGAACATCCACCACGCACAATTCGATCGGCTCGGTCTTGCGCCCCTCCAACTCGCGATAAATGACTTTCGGCTTGCCGACGGCCATCTCGTAGCCCTCGCGGCGCATGTTCTCGATCAGGATGGAAAGGTGCAGCATTCCGCGTCCGGAAACGTGAAATTCCTCGGGCGTCGGCCCCGGCTCCACCCGCAAGGCCACGTTGGACTGCATCTCCTTTTCCAGCCGATCGCGCAGGTGACGGCTGGTCAGGTACTTACCCGAACGGCCGGTGAAGGGCGAATTGTTGACCCGAAAGGTCATGTGCAACGTTGGTTCGTCGATGCGAATCAGAGGCAGGGGTATCGGCTTCTCGGGGTCGGCGATGGTATTGCCGATATTCACGCTTTCCAGCCCGACGACCGCGCAGATATCGCCCGCTCCGACTTCCTCGACTTTTTGCCGACCCAGTCCATCGAAGATCAGCAACTCACCGATCCGTTCTTTCGCCTCGGTACCGTCACGATGGATGACCATGACCTCCTGGCTCGCCCGGACGCGCCCGGCGAACACCCGACCGATCCCGATGCGGCCCACGTAGTCGCTGTAATCCAGGGCGGTGATCAGCAGTTGCAACGGAGCGTCGTCATCGACATCCGGCGGCGGCACATGCTCGATGATGGTCTCGAACAGGGCCTGCACATTGTTCGTTCGCCGGTCAAGATCGAGCGTGGCATAGCCCTGGGTGGCCGAGGCATACACGATCGGGAAATCGCAGGTTTCCTCATCGGCGCCCAACTCGATGAATAAATCGAGTACTTCGTCCAGAACGTCGTGCGGCCGGGCGTCGGGCCGGTCGATCTTGTTGATGACCACCACCGGGCGCAGGCCGCACTCGAATGCCTTGCGCAATACGAAACGGGTCTGGGGCATGGGGCCTTCAAAGGCGTCGACCAGCAGCAGGCAGCCGTCGGCCATCTTGAGCACCCGCTCGACCTCGCCGCCAAAATCCGCGTGGCCGGGGGTGTCAATCAGATTGATCTTGATGTCCCGGTAACGGATGGAAATATTCTTGGCCAGAATGGTGATGCCTCGCTCGCGCTCCAGATCGTTGGAATCGAGGATGCGTTCGCCCTTGAGCTGGGCCTCGCGAAACTGCCCGCACTGGCGGAGCATCTGGTCGACCAGAGTGGTTTTGCCGTGGTCGACGTGGGCGATAATGGCCACGTTGCGTATGTCGGTCCTGAGCACGTTTAACCTTTCCCGCGGGTCGGCCGTTCCGCCCCGCGATGCACGTCATCATCATCCCGGCGGGCCGTCCCACCGTTCCATGAAAGCCAAACAATGTATTGGGAAAACCC
>CAZXSA010000092.1:0-17601 GCA_964642815.1 uncultured Planctomycetales bacterium
GCGCCTTTCGGATCCGTATCGCCGTCGGTCGGGGCGATTATGCCACGGCTATTGGTGAACTGCGCCAGCGTATCGGCACGGATCCCCAGGACGCTATCGCCCGCGTCATGCTGGCCCAACTGATTTATCACCATACGCATGAAGCGGATCCGGCCATGAAGCTCCTTGATGAAGCCTATAACCTGCAACCCGACCTGATGACGATCGCCTCGACCCGGGCGATGATCCTCCAGGCCGAGGGCAAAAACGATGAGGCCGGCGCATGCCTTGACCTGGAAGTCACCCGACGCGGCGACTTCTCGGCTTATCTGCTGCGGGCCGATTTTCACGCCGAATTCCAGCAATTCGACAAGGCCGAAAAGGACTATCTGCGTTTAACGCAATTCGCGGATTCCGCGGCCAGCGGCTATGAACATCTGGGTCGCTTTTACGAAAAAACCGGCCAAAAAGACAAGGCGGTGCAGGCCTGGGAATCCGGTCTGACGATCGATCCGAACCACAGGCTCCTGCAGAGATCGCTGATCAGAGTGCTCGTGTCCAGCGCGCGTCAGGAGGATCGCCAGCGCGGGCGGGCCATGCTTGAAAACACATTAAAACAACGATCCGACGATGCCGTGCTCCTGTCGATTTGGGCCACTCTGCTGGCCGACGAGGGCACCCCGGAAGCCACCGCCGAGGCCATGCGGGTTTTGCAAAAGGTGGTGCAGATTAATCCGCGAAACGCCGTGGCCCATCTTAAATTAATCGAGCAGGCCCGGAACTGGGGCGACCTGAAGGAAGCCAACGTGCGCGCCGAACGAGCCCTGGGGGCCAACCCGGAAAATGCCAACCTGCTTTCGATCAAGGCCGATCTGGCAAGAAGATTGGAACAGACCCGGGCGGCCCGGGCCCTGGCCTTGCACGTTCTTAAAATTGATCCGCGCCATATCAATGCTCATATCTTGCTCGTCTACCTCGCTTTACGGAGCGGGCAGCTAGAGGAGGCGGAGCATTACAGCAGCGAGGCGATGAGACTGGAGGATACCAACGAGGAGGTTCAGTTGGTTCGGGCCCTGGTCCTGAACGCCCAGGGACATCGCGATCAGGCGATCAAACTGTTGGAAACCAATGTCCACGGAACCGACACCGACCCGTGCAGCGCCCGATTCATGGTCGTACTCTCCGATCTCTATCGTTTCGCGGGAGATCTGGCCACCGCGCAATCGCGGATCGAGGAGGCGGAAACTCGGTACCCAGGCAACCCCTCGGTATTTCTAGCCTCCCTGCGCTGTCTGGCCGTCGAAAACAAATACGATGAGATTCTCATTCGTTACACGGAACGACGGAAAAACAACCCCGATGAACCGGAAGTGCTGCAAGGGGTGGCCGCCATCATGGCCTACGCCAAACAAGAACATTATGTACGCGAGGCCCAAGCCATGTACAAACAATTAACAACGGCAACCCCCGACTATATTGACGGTTTACTGGGATTAGGGCAGGTATCCTACCAACTCGGAGACATCCAGACCGCCCGGGAGGCTTATCAACAGGCTCTGCAAATTGATCCCTATCAGCAGCAGGCGCTAAATAACCTGGCATGGATTCTCGGCACGACCTCCCAACAAATCGACGCCGCCATGGAGTTGGCCAATAAAGGAGTGTTACGTTACCCGGATGATCCGCA
The DNA here is from genome assembly GCA_964642815.1 of uncultured Planctomycetales bacterium. Lineage (GTDB taxonomy): Bacteria > Planctomycetota > Phycisphaerae > UBA1845 > PWPN01 > JAAYCU01. The sequence goes on from CAZXSA010000092.1 coordinate 1,667, forward strand.
TTTACTGGATACCCGCGGCCTGTTACTGTTCAAGCAGGGGAAATACGATCAGGCCAAAGCGGACCTGGAAAAGGCGCTGATTTTACTCGGGGACGCAGCCTCGCCCGCCGAGCGGGCTAGTGCGTTATTCACGCTGGGGCGTACTTACGCGAAGCTTCAGCAAACGCCCTTGGCGGCCGCTCGCCTGAATGAGGCCTTGGACATTGATCGACGACATAAGGTGCTTAACGCGAAGGATCGCGAGGAGTTGCTGCTTTTTCTGGATAGGGTTCGATGAGTCTCATGAACGCCGTCATGAATAAGATGGCATGGCTGCACCTTCGCGGACGCCTTTTCATTCATGCCGGGTCATGGCTTGCGGGCCACCGCGGCGCAGAAACCAGGAAGGCCGGTCATGACTACGCATAATACCCAAGCGTGTTTTAGGCATTTATGCCGCGGTCCGGTGCCCCTGTTTCTGTTGGCTCCGATCCTGTTTACCGTCAGAGCAGCGGATCATGCCCCAGGGAATGGCTTGGTCCGCGCGGCCACCCCCCTCCAATCCTCCCCGATCGATTCGTGCATCGTGGAGCAGGGCTTGGCGCAAGCCCCGCTTTCAGACCCACTGGAGCGAATCCCGAATAATTCCTTGGAAAAATCAGCCAGTCGTTGGCGCCGGATATCCGGCTTTATTCGGGATCCACGGGGCACCGCGGAGGCCGGGATTGTTATCTCGGCCAACAAGGGCGGTGATACAACGGTCAGTGACCGAGATGGTCGATACCAGATTCGAGTCCCGGCCGACTGGTCGGGCGTGGTCACTCCGCAACATAAGGAATACACGTTTGATCCACCCAAACGCGCTTTTTCCCTCGTCAAATCCGACCTTGCGGACGTGGACTTTACGGCCAGGCACGATCCCGTGACCATTTCCGGTAGAGTCACGGCCGGTGCCGGAAAGGGACTCGCGGAAACCTTGATATCCGCCGAGGGTAACGGACCATACGCCTCCGATCGCGCGGCTTGCGTCACAAACGAGGATGGCGGTTATACATTACATGTACCCTATCACTGGTCCGGGACCATCAGGCCGGCCAAGGCTCAATATTCCTTCATCCCCGATCAACGTACTTACACGAACGCGATCTCCAACCATGCCGAACAGCACTACACGGCCGAAGTGAGCGGTAGCCTACCCGTGGCCGACAGCATGTCCGTAGCCACGGACGAGGACAAACCAGTGAGTATAACGCTATCCGGGCACGATCCCGATCAACAATCCCTGACTTTTCGTATCCTCCAAAGTCCTCTGCACGGATCGTTGGATACGCCTCGCCTCCAGGCGGGATTACCGGTCGCGAAGGCCTCGGTGGTGTATGCACCGACGATCGATTATAACGGCGAGGACACCTTTACCTACGTCGTGGACGACGGTAGTCAGACAAGCGAGCCGGCCGTGGTTACTCTTTCGATTAAACCGGTTCCCGACCCCCCACGTGCCCACGCCTCCACCATCACCTCGACGCCCAGCCGGCCTATCGTCATTACTTTATCCGGCAACGATCCCGACGGGGATGCTTTAACCTACACCATTGTTGCTCAACCGGAGCATGGCATCCTGACCGGCACGCCCCCGAACCTGATTTACACCTCCAAGGGGGGATACGATGCGGACGTTAGCACGGACACGACTATCTACGTCGATGGTCAAATCACCAGGAGTTCTTGTCAAAACTACGATCCTGAAACCCGCGCATGTCGAGGAGGTGCCGCCCAAGCTTACCGTTCTCTGGCCGCCGCCGCCGATGTCGCGGTTGCCGGTCAAACGGTCGTTATTCGTGAAGGCACCTATAAGGAGCAACTCGCTCCCCGTAACTCCGGCGCGCCCGGAAGGGTTATTACGTTTCGCGGTCGGCAGGGACATGATCGATTCTCCTTCAAGGTCAATGATGGTCATTTCGATTCCGAGCCCGCCATGGTTTCCATTGAGCTTGCGGAGAACGTACTGATCACCGGGCCTGAACTTGATCCGGCGGTCCATTTATCCAACAAAAGCTATATCGTTCTAGACGGATTGCAGGTGGAGAATGTCGATCGCTGGCTGCATGCCGTCCAGGCGCATCACAACACCATTCACCACTGCCGGTTCAACAGGGCAATAAATCGTGCCGGAAGCTCGAAGACCGGCCTGTTTTTTCAAGACGCGACCTTCAACAAAATTCTTGGTAATACCCTCACGGACACAACCAGCGATAATCTTGCCTTGGTTCATTCCGATCGCAATCTGGTCGAAGGCAATACCATTACCAAGGCGGCCCATACCTTGTGGGCAATCAAATGCGGCAACTTCAATGTGATCCGCAACAACTATTTCCATAACGAGCGGCAGAAGATCGGCGAAATCTACGATTGCCATGACGTCGGCTTCAATCACGAATATTATATTTATGACGCGACGAAATTTAACCTGATCGAAGGGAATGTCTTCGCCTACACCCCCTCCAGCGGGAATCACTCGCCCTACGCGGGCATTCAATACGCCGGTCAGAACGGCATATTGCGCCGCAACCGGTTTTATGATACCGTCGGACCGGGCCTGGACCTGACCTTGTATCCTCACGAGGCCACATTCAACACGGATAACCGTATTTTCCACAATGTATTTTATTCGACGAGCTTCGCCGGTCTATCCCTGACCGCCGGCGATAAATATCCCTTCGCCGGTCAAGTCGTCGTTAATAATATCTTTCTTCGCTCGGTCTTCGTGGCCAACGATAAGCGGTGGAAACGGTATACCGAGGAGCTTGACGGCAAACCTGTTCAGATCATGACCGCCGGACTGGCTGGTTTCCTGGTGACCCATAACTGCTTGTTTTACCAGCAGCCCGAGGAACGCTATTTGATCGTCCATGGGAATCGAGGTCAATCCAAAAACAGCAAACCGTTTCCACTTTCGGAATGGCAGAGGAGATATCCCAACCTTTTTCGCGATAACCTTGAGATCGACCCGGAGTTCAAGGACGAAACGAACAAGGATTTCCACCTGAAAGACGGCAGCCCAATGATCGACGCCGGCGCGTTTCTGACCAGAACCGTCGGAGACGGCCAGGGCGCAAGACTACCCGTCGAGGATGTCGGCTATTTTTATGACGGGTTTGGCATTCCCGGAGAGACGGGAGACTTGATTCGACTGGAGGGTGATGATCGTGTCGCCCGAATCGTAGGCATCGATTACACGGATCATGCCCTCTGGCTCGATCAGGAGCTTTCCTGGAACGCGGGCCAGGGAGTGACCCTGAACCATGCGGGTCGCGCTCCCGATATCGGCGCTTTTGAATATCTGCCGGACGGCCATTGGCCGCCGATCGCCACCTTCACGATAAGGCCGGGTTCGGAAAATCCTTTGGAGATCGAGCTTGATGCGGAAGCATCCTACGATCCAGGCGGGGCCACGCTTGCTTATGACTGGGATTTCGGAAATGGTGAACAGGCCAGTGGAGATAAATCGCGGATCACGTACGCGTACGCACTGCCGGGAACCTACACGATATGCCTGACCGTTGCGGGTAAAAACGCCCCCGAAAGGAAGATGAAGGCGTCCCGATCCTTTCGTGTCGGGCGGGCGGAGCTCTTCGTTGAACCCGACCAACTGGACCTTGGTCCGTCGCTCACCGAGGGGTTGCTCGCAATTCGGAATCAGGGTGAGGGGACGCTGGCTTACCATCTGACCGGCTCGGCCCCCTGGTTGACCATGAGCCAGACCTCCGGTGCGTTAACCGACTCCGTCTCCATCCGGATTCAGGTCAATCGCGATGGCCTGAAACCGGGCGATTATCGTGACAAGCTCATGATCGACGGTGGCTCGGCGGGAAGGAAGGAAGTGCCGATTGGGATGGAGGTACCGGCGGTCAGACAGGAAGCGCTGATTCGACCCGGCGATGAATGGCGTTATTTCAAAGGGGTACAGGAACCGCCCAAGGACTGGGCTCAACCTGATTTTGACGATACGGAATGGCTCAAGGGCTCGACCGGTATCGGATACAGCAATGACATGCCCTACGCGACAAAGCTAAACGACATGCCGGGGAATTATGTGTCTTTTTACACTCGATGTTTCTTTCGAATAGAGGATCCGAGTCTTTACCCGTCTCTGACCTTGGGCATGGTGTATGATGATGGCTTTGTGGCGTACCTAAACGGCGTGGAAATCGTGCGTAGCCCAGGCATGGGCTCACCGGCCGTCCCCCTGAACCATAAAACGACGACGGCCAAGGAACACGACGAGGAGGCCCCGGAAACCCTGTTCATGATTCCAGTTAAATCCGGCCTGCTCAAACAAGGTACTAATGTATTGGCGATCCAGGTACACAATAGTTATATCGCCAGCGGAGATTGCGGCATGGTGCCTCGCTTGCTGGCCGGACGAATAATCAAGGACCGTACAAGCCCCTGAGCCTTGAAGCTCGATATGGGCCATCGATCCGCGTCATATTCTTTCGCCGCACTCCGGGCAACGCGGTTCGGTAATTCCTTTAAGGATATATTGGCATTTGCGGCAGCGGGTCTCGCCATCAAAGACGATCTCCGGGCCGCAATATCGGGTTAGCAGGCCGTAAATCGACATGGAACAGAGCATCGACGGGATAACCCCCAGAACGAAGGCGGTCGGTCTTTGGCCGATGATTTTAGTCAATCGCATGACCACGGGAAATACATCGTCGATGAAGAGGGCAAAGGGGGCGGCCAGTGTACAGGTGACGGCCATGGACAGCGTCATCCTCCAGAACCAGTGCATGTCACATACTCCCTTGTTGAGGTTGCGATCCCATGCTCTCCTTGCCTTCGATGTCGGGGATACGTTGATCCACGTAAATGGTCTTGCCCCGCGGAGTGAGCGGAATGGTATCGGTAATCTGTATTGTAAAGGTCAGGCGACCGTCGAGCTTCCGGCCGAGACTGTTACGTATTCGTTGCTGATCCGCATCACCGAATCCCGGCGCGGGGACGACCCGTAATACCGCCCGGCCCGGTGTGTCCTGATAAAACTGGAACTGGCGCACCCGGGCGAAAGTGTCGTCGTGCATGTTCAGTGCTGTCCAGGAAATCGGTGAACCATCGGCGGCCACCAGTACCTCATGAATGCGATGCCCCCGGATATCGCGGATGATGGTATGCTGTCGCCCACAGGCCTCGCAATGGTCACCGACGTAGGTGGCATAATCACCGGTGCGATAACGGATGAAGGGCATCACGGTATTGATAAATCCGGTTCCGACGATTTCACCGCGTTGCCCCGGAGTGGTAACCGGCCGGCCCTGCTCATCCAGCAATTCAAAGTACCCGTAGGTCGGCCAGACATGGTAATCGGTAGAATGCTCGCATTCAGCGGCCAGAACCAGCTTTTCCGTGTGGCCGTAGCAGGAGAAGTACCTGCAGCCGAAAACCTGTTCGACGCTCTTGCGTTCTTCCGGATACACATTTTCAGATTCGGCGATAATCCCTCGAATATTGGGCGGAGCCTTCATGCGGCTTCGGCTTATGAATCGGGCCAAAGCCGCGACCGACGATGGATAAACATGCAGGAAACACTCGCCGATGGTAGCGATATGCTCCAGGTAGCGGGCCATGTTTTCATCGGTCATGTGAAAATTGCTGTAGTAGTGATGACGAAGCAGCGGATCGTATTCATGGCGAAGACCGCTTTGACTCGGGGATACGGTTTTGCCGCGCAGGACGGCCATGGGTATACCGAGTTGGTACCCAGCACGCTGCCAACTCGCGATAAGGTGGGCATATTCCATAGCCGAACGATCGACATCTATGAAGAAACGCAACAGCTTGCCGCCGCTGCCACCGGTGGAAACGACGTCGACTGTCGGCTTATGTCGCTGCTGTGTACACATGGAAAGGAGATGCATCCGCACAGTATCTGCATCGATGGTCGGTAAGGCCGTCAGATCCTCAATGGATTTCATATCCCCCTGTTCAAATCCACATTGTCGGTATACCTGGCGGTAATAGGGAGATTGGCCAAAAGCCCGACGAACGATACGCTGAAGCTGAGCCAATTGGAATACAGCAAGCTCATCGCGTCCCCAGGACGTGCTCTTTCGAACCCAATAGAGGTTGCGGCGGAACCTCCGCCCCAGCCAGATCGTGGGAGGAATAGCAGAGAGTTTACGGGCAGCCGGGTAGCGCCGGACCCCCCGCGACCATTCCCACAGATGCCTTCTGCAAGGCACATAGGATACCGGGATTCTTTCAATCCAGTGCTCTCGGGGGGAAACACTTACAAATGCCCAGCGAGCAAGAATGTGATCCCAACGATTTCGCATCATCTCGATGGAATTGGCCTCCGCCGCCCTGCGGGCCCGGACGGCGAATTGCCGATATCGGTCCGTATCTGACAACAACTCGATTATCCTGAGCGCGAAGGTCCGAACATCTCCGGGAATGGGTCGAAAGCCGCTCACTTCGTCCACTACGAGATCACCGAGATCGCCAACATCCGATACCACCGCAGGAAGGCCAGCCATCATGGCTTCCATCAGGGCCAAGGAAAGGCCTTCCGAGTCTGAGGTTAATACAAATATACGGGCTTTATTAAGCCATTGCGGGACGTTTTGTTGGCGCCCCACGAAGGACACCCGATCTGTCAGGCCCAGCAGTTTGGACCGCTCTCGCAGACGTTCCAACTCTTCTCCATCACCCACAATGACAGCCGTCACGCTAGGAATGGTTTGGGACACCAGGTGGACAACTTCGAGGAATACATCTAAACGTTTGACCGGAACCAGTCGGGACACGGTAATCAGATCGTATTGCTTATCCATCTGCTCGGCCGATGAATACAGCCGCGAATCGATGCCACCGGGCATAACCTCAACCGGGCATGGGATTTGTCGATTGATAAAGTATGATCTAGCACCCGTCCCCATGGTGAGAACAAGATCGAATTGTCGAATAGCGCGGAATAGTGCTCGTTCCAGATTTAGATCACCACGGCCGATCCTCATGAAGAGCTGGTTGCCACCATGGATACCACCCTGGACAAATTCAGCCCATCCCCCGACGCAGAAGTACATTGCCCTGGCTCTGCACATTCGGGCCACCAGCAACGCCAAGAGTCCATTACAAAGCAGATGGAAACCACCAACAATATCCGCTCGAATCCACAATGCAACCAGTACGTACATAAGGGATCTCGCGGGCACTCGGCCAATTATACGTTGAAGCCACTTGGGAGCGCATATATATGTTACCTTCTCAATTGGTACGAAGGCATGATCAGCAATAACCCAGACATGCGCGCAACGGTTGGAATTAGCCAAAGGACGGACATGAGCTTCTATCCAATTGTCTGCGAAGAATGTACCCGTGAGCACTATACGGGCGGAATGCTGAACAGGCCCTCGCCGCGAACCTAACTCACATTTCTTTATCAGGGTAGTTACTACGTGGAAAATACCTACCACCATATGGCACATAACCCTGGCAATAACGGGACGCATCCCTCTCCGTCGGTTCGCTTGAAAAAGCCGTTCGTAGAACACACGTCGCGATGTTTCAATTTGTCTATGCAACGACATATGACTCCAATTCGACATGATTCCGCCAGCCGAAGTGAGGTACGATACCAGGCACGGTAATCGATAGCGAGGCAACTGGACCGGTAATAGTTTGCCTTTGGGAGCGAGCAATCGTGTCCGAATACTCGAAGCCCATCAGCCACCGTGGATACCCTTGTTGAGCACTTCGGACTACGCGGTAAGCTGGATTAGGCTAATCCGCTGTAACGTCCGCAGATCGGTATTCCGGTTATTTTTCGTCCGGTGAGAACGGCGGACATTTTGGATGCGCAGCTTCGTCCTTGTATATCGCGACTTCGCATGCCATCGGTATGCCTTCAAAGGGCTTGATCATTCGATTCTGAACATACGGCGTATTACAAACCCAGATCGGGAAATTCGAGCCTCGGCCACGATTGGTTGCGGCTTGCCTTTGCAGATTGATTACGATTACAACCCCGATACTCAACCAAACGTCTAGTTGTGGTCACCAGGATCTTGCCATTATCCTGATAGCTTGCCAATAATCGAAGCGCTTGGCGGGCCGGAGCTTCCAGCGGCTCTTCCCGCCGGCAAATCTTGCCGAGATGCGTATACAGAATGCACGTCCCCTGCCGCTCGACAAGATGGTCCAGAAAACGTTTGGTCAGTACCTGGGGCAAACCGTCGGGGCGGTCGCCACGACTGACCCCACCCCAGTGCGGATTACAGCGGATGAACTCACCTACAGGCCGTCCATCCCGCAGAAGGGTATCCCGTATTAATCGGTTCGGCCCGTGCATGGCATATTTGATGTCGTTGCGCCGGGCCCGGACACCCTTGGCCCATTCCTTGGCCACGGTTCGGATCGAGGCCAGCGGGTGGCGCACGTTGAACAACCCTCGGAGCGATTGTGGAGTATCCTGACCGATCACGCTGGTGACCCGCCCGCGCCACACGTAGCGGATCCCATAGCCGCAGGTCAGGTCGGCATGGTAGGCCTCGTGCCCTGGCTCGTCGCCGTGGCCTCGCATGATATCCGCTCCGAAATTGGTGGCGGCCGTCCCGTGATCCACCCAGACCTTTAACTGGCAATCGTACCGAGCCAACTCATCTAGAGCTTTGCCGGCGTGTTCGCGTTTCGTTGCCAGATCGCCATAGGAATGCAGGCAATCGATATGCCCACTATGAATAAGGGCCCGCACCATCGCCCGGCCGGCATCATCAGTATTCCAGTAAGCAAACTGGCCTGGCGGCATGTTAAAATAAATGGAGTTCCCGACCTCCAGCCCGACTCCCGGACCCATCGAGGTCGTCTCCGTCGTGTTCAGGAATCGCATGATCTCCCAATAGGTCCGCCAATCGGGCGTCTCGTCCAAATCACTGCAGATTGCCAACATGGCCCGGTAAGGGTAGGGAAAACGACGAAGCTCGACCTGAGATTCATTATCCACTTTGTGTTCTCTGATAATCCCGCATCGCCCGAAGGTATACCTCGCGTGTTCGCCGGGCCACTTTCTCCGGATGAAACCGATCCAAGGCTATTTCGCGGCCTTTCGCGCCCATCCGAGCGCGAAGATGATCATCCCGCAGAATCTGCGCTAATCGTTGGGCAACGTCTTCCGGGTCGTTAGGATCAACGAGAAAACCCGACTCGCCGTCCCGCACCATGTAGGGCATCCCGCAACGGTTCGACGTGACCACGGGGACACCGGCGGCCATCGCCTCCTCGATGCCCATGGGCGAGTTTTCTTCCCACGAGACGAGAACAAAGATGCTGGCCGCCGCCAATTCGTCGAGGATTTGCCTGTAACCAACCCGCCCCAGTAGATGAACACTATCCGACAACTCATGATCTCGAATGAAATGATGAACCCGATTGACATAAGCCTTTTCGGCCAGATTACCGGATAATCTAAGCTGGGCATTGAAACCCATTGCTCTTAATCGCGCAAATCCAGCCAGGAGTCCCAGTGTGTTCTTTCGCTCACACAAGGCTGCTCCGCTGAACAGCCGCATCGGCTGTTCGTGTCGTTCCACGCGAAATAACTCCTCACCGATCGGGTTGTCAATATCATGAATAACCCCTCGCGCTATGCCACGAAGCCGCTCACGTACGTAGGGGCTAATCGCGATGATATGGGGCTGATCCGCCCAAGCCGCGGTCTCGATACGGCGCCAGAGATAATATCTTAGCCACCGCAGCCTACCCTTGGAGATCAACAGGTCTTCGTGGATAAACCCGTGAATAGTGAAAACCCGAGGTATCCGTAGACCTTGAACCATCGGACCGAAGGTATCGTGGGCATGCACGAGATCCGGCCTGAGCCGTCGTAAATAAGCCTGGATATGCTGTCGGCCAGAACCGATTGCGCTACGGAACATGCTGCCGCCCGGCCATGGCAAACGGTGGACATGGATCCCGTCAACAACGGATTCATTTCCGGCACGAAAACCTGGTTTCGTGGTGACTACGTGCAGATCAAGATCATCATACGCGGCCAGGGCCTTCAACAAGTGGGTACTAACCGTTTCAACGCCGCCACACGGATCCGCGATGTCCTCTGGAAACCAAGTAACAATGGCGACTCTCAATTTCCCATTCCCAAACGCACCATCTTCTTGTTTTCGCATAATCACTTTTTCCCGCTGAGCAGGATATGAAGAGGCCGCACTAATTCGTGACAGAATCAGCAGGCATCATCGCCGTCACTTCATAGGTTCAGACCGCGGCAAGCAATCCCCTGAGCGTATCATGCAGGGTATTCTTGGGTTGCCAGCCGGTAACGGCGGCAATCTTGTCGATGTTTGCGCACAAATGGGGTCGATCAACCTTTCTAACAAGATCAGTCCTTTGTCGCACCTCGATCGGGCAGCCGAGCACTTTCTCGCAGATTGCGACTATGTCGCGCACTGAATATTCCTTACCCGTGCCCACATTAAATACATCATATCCATTCGGGTGATGATCGAGCAGCGATATGAGTGCCTCCGCCAGATCGCGCGTGTCGATGTAGTCGCGTTGCGCATCCATATTCCCAAGATAAACCGTCCTTTTACCTTGCTTAAGCTGTTCCAGCAGATTGGGCACGACATGAGGGTTGGTTTCACGAATCCCCACGGCGTTGAATATCCGGACAGCAATGGCCGCGGCTCCTGTATCCATTGAGTATACCGCCGCCAATTGCTCATCGCATTGCTTGGTAATTCCGTATATATCCATTGGCCCCACGGGATCCGTTTCCCGGTTCGGCTCATCCCGTGCCGGATATACCGCCGCCGAGGAGGCCAGGACGACCGTCGCGGGCGGATGGACCTGGCAAGCCGCCAATACGTTGACCGTACCAACCACGTTTACCTCGATCGCCTCCTGCGGATGGGCGATGCAGTACGGGATAAAGTGGATCGCCGCAAGATGACAGACAGCTTTCGGTTGGATATCCGTGATGATGGCTTTTATTCGATCGGCATCGCGGATGTCCGCCTGAATAACAGATACCCCCGGCAAATGGTCTATCCATTCTCTTCGGCCGGTGCTCAGGTTATCAATAACCACTACATCGTTGCCACGTTGGCTAAGCCTGCAACAGAGCGCGGAACCGATAAAACCAGCTCCTCCCGTCACCACAATGGCCATCATCCGCCCCTTTCCTCATCCTTGACCGGGATCGTTCGTAAGCGTCGGCCGATCCGCAGGGTTTCCTGGAACAACTTTTCAAATCGCGGCAACATCGCTTCCACGGCATGATGCTCCAGATAGTACCGGCGAGCTTTTTGCGAGGCTTGCCGCCAGAGATCCGGTGACGTAATCAGGTCGCGGCATCCTACAAGAAGGCCTTCTACATCGCGGGCAAATACACCTAAGTGCCGGCCGGCGATCAAGCCGTCAGGATCAAATGTGGATACAACCGGCAGGCCGTGACTCCACGCCTCCAGGAACGTGTTGGGGAAACCTTCCACATCCGAGGTGCAGATCAAACAAGCCGCCTGCTTGTAGATATCAGGCATTTGAGAACGTGCGACCGGACCGTGGACCTTGATATTCGGCATGGATGCGGCAAGTCGCAAGGCATTCTGGGAATAAGGACTGGGATTCGCCGGACCGACCAGGTCAAACTGGAGATCCGGACACCTTTTGGCCAGATCAACCAATCGATCCGGCCGCTTCTGCTCACAGATACGGCCTACCCACAGGACGCGCGCGCGGCCGTTGACGGGCGGCTCCGGTGGCCGATAATCCGCTTCCGACGGTCCTGGGCACGGCATGGGAATCACGGTGGAATCCAAGCCGAATCCCGACTTGAGCTTGTTCCTTTGGGATTCGGTCTGCACAATGATGCGATCCGCATGGCGCAGCCCATAGCGATACAGAACCCGCTCACGTATGGTATGTAAATCCGGCAGGTTGGGATCAACATCGGGGTTGTTGGCCACGGAAAATACGAATTTTTTATTATGCCTAGCGCACCACAGCGCAACTTGACCGGTTACCTCTTCAGCACAGTTATGGTAATACAAATCAGCATTAGCCCGCCGCAAAGCCCGGTTCAAGCTCGTCCACCTTGGATGAATAAATCGCAATTCGGGTATTCCTGCGTTCTGCCGACAAAGTTTTATGATGCTCACCCCTTCGACAGTTTCCTCCGGTAGCCCACCTTCATCCCAGGTAATAATGCTGATGCTATGTCCTCTTGCGGCCAGCCACTTGGCCATGATTGATGTCTGTCGTTCAACCCCGCCGATGAAGCCATTCCTCCCACCGGTCATCGCCCCATAGGCATTGTGGGAGACAATGCAGATATGTGGTTTTGATTCTGTCATCTACTACCCATTCCGACACATACCTTACGCTTTCCTGCAAATCGCCATCATCATATGCGCTGAAGATAAAGGGTGGTATCGTGAAATTACCATGTCACATAGTTTGGTTATTCTTGATTTAATCACGGTTCCGTATCCGCGCATATCCAGCACCTGAAAACCGGCTTGGCCAAGAATCTTTCTATAATGACCGGGCGACCATAGATACTCGTAGAAAGCAAACGGCAGCGTCTTTCCCCAGAGGCGACGCAGGGGCTCTCGACATTTCAGCGATCTTCTCAGTAACATCCAAGGTAGTCCGAGTATTCGATAGATGTTCATACAGGGCACGGAGCACAACAACTTCCCAGACGGCTTAAGTATGCGCCGGAATTCCCCCAAAGCCGCTTCCGGCCCGTTGATATCGTGTTCAATGGCCCCCAGGGAGACAATGTAATCAAAGGTGCTATCATCAAACGGCAGGTTTCTAAAATCCGCCTGCATTAAGTTCAGATTTCGATTGTGTTTTCGCCCCACCGCCAGACCACTCAAAGCATAATCAACACCAACCGCATCATGCCCGAGTTGACCCAGATACTGCACCCACTGACCCGTGCCACATCCAGCCTCCAGCAATCGCCCAGGCGTTCCCACATGGTCCTGGATGGTGGACCAGAGAGGTTCTTCGCTCAAGTCTTCCTTAAGACCCCTGCGCCCATGCCAATGAGCGTCCCAATATCGGTCCATCTTGACACATTTACCCGCGTTATGCAATTCATGATAATCGTATTCAGCATATCTCATTGTTATGATCGCACTCTCTGGTTGTGAAGTCTGCAATATATTTCGAATAGAGTTTCGACATAGGTATCAATGCCAAATGCGCTGGCGGATTGCCTGGCGGCATGACCCAGCCGGATACGTAGTTCGGCATCAGATAATACATCACTAAGCCGGTCTGTGAGCTGTACGATGTTCTCGCGTTCAAACATAAGTCCATTAACCCCGTGAGTGATGGTTTCGGGTACCCCGCCCACGGCGGCGGCAATACACGGTATCCCGGTCGCCATGGCTTCCATGAGTACAAGAGGTTGTCCTTCAGAGCGAGATGGTAATACGAATATATCAGATCCCGCCAAACATAATGGAATGTCGGAGCGATGACCAAGAAGATGGACTTTCGCACTTATTCCAACTTTCTGCACATAGAGGGAGATATCCTGAGCGTATGTCCGCTCGTCATTGTCATCGATGCTACCCACTAAAGCCAAATGGATTTGTGGATACTCGTCAGCCACCTGCCTAAAGGCCCTGACAAGCATATCCCAACCCTTCACGGTAACCGCATGCCCCACCGCCACGATTAGCTGATCGTGGCGGCCCATCCCTAATTCAGCACGAAATCTCGATCCATCATCCCTGTTGTATCGGGCGAGGTCGATCGGGCATCGTATGGTTTGCAGTTTGTCGGGATTTACCCCGAGATGAGCCACTTCTTCTCGCACGGCGTCGGAGACCGTATGGACCCTATTCGCGAGTATGCAGGAAAGGCGCACGCTTGGCTGTAAACGGTGAGGTCCTTTAGGCTGGATCCCCTGTTCGTAATACGGGGACATCGCCAGCTTGGACCAGATCCGGACCGGCACACGGGCCAGGGTTGCACCGATAAGCGGGCTGGTATGATCGTTATGGCAATGAAAGATGTCACATTGAAGACGCCGGAGCATCCGATACGTTCGCCACATACTGGCCAGGTCGAAATTCCCTCGCGAGCGGGGCTGAAGGACGATTTCGCAACCGGCTTCCCGAAAAGGCTCGACCAGCGCCGGATCATCGGGCATCCGGGACCATACAAGATAGTTTCGCCAGCCCTCCTGCCGACAACGCTGCACGATCGCCAGGAATTGCTGCCATTTAGAATTCGCTGATTTCGGACAGCCTGCCCAATAATGAACAATTGTTATTGGCATGCTTATGCCACCGCTCCTCTCTTGCCCAGGAGACTCAACGTGCCAATCTTAACTCGGTCGGGCAAAATATATCGCCAATAGGCTAAAGTCAGCAAAATTCCTCCAACAAGAGTACCCAACAAGAGCGCCCGAAATGGTTGGGCAGGCATCAGTATCCGAAACAGGGTGAGGCATACTGCCAACGGTATCGTACAAAGCGAGGGGGTGCCCAAAGCCTTTTTCATAAACATTGTCCAAGACAATTCCAGGCGTCGGCACGTGTAGGCTGAGATGTACACACCATAGGCGACGGTCAGCGGCAGGCCCACCGCGATAGCCACCCCTTCAAGCCCAAGCTTGAGGGGGCCCAAGGCTAGTAAAACCAGAGCAACCGAGCAGACGGCGGCCACAAGATGCACCATCCCGGGCCGCCCGTGGGCGTTCAGGCCGGCCAGAATGCTCATCGCCGGCATGAAAGTAAACATGGCGAAATTGCCCAAGGCAACTAACGCAACCAGGGTTCCGTTGGCATAATCCGGTCCCATCCAAAGCAGCATCAGCGGCCCACCCATGATCGCCAGGCCAATGGTCAGCGGCAGGCAGATACAGGCGGCGTACCGGGTGGAACTGATGAGCAGTTCCACCAACTCTTTACGTTGACTCGTGGAATGGAGCGCACTGGCGGTCGGGGTTACCACGAAGGCCAGCTTACTGACCAGTATCTGCGTATGATGGGCAAGAGACCGCGGCCTGGCGTAGAGGGCCAGCGCGGCCGGCCCCATGAAAGATACGATAAGGATGCTGGAGGTCTGATTGAGCAACAAATCCCCAAGCCGAGGGGTCAGGGTTTTAAATCCAAAGCTTAAGGCGTCACGAACCATGAATGATCCAACATAACGAAAACCGACGCGCATCCCTCTGCAAAGCGCAAAAGCGCAGATGACGTGATTAACGTCCGCCAGGAAAAGGCCTACCAGAGTTGCGACGGCAAGCGAACGGATGCCGAAACCCAACTGTAGCAGGATAATCATGGTCACGACGGTCGCCGCATACCAGCCGGCCTTGATATAGTTGTGAATATCCCAACGGTGGCAACCGGTAACGACCCCCGTGAAGGAGGACAGAGCAATCTGAACGGCAAGGCTGGCCCCCAGAGTCAGCAGGACAACTTGAGCGTCCCCGATCCCTTGGCCAAGACGTTCACCCCAGAATAACGGCAGCAGGTAGACAAGCAACCCGGTCAGGATCAGGATAACCACAGCCATCAAGCATTGCAGAAACATGACCGAGCTGACAATACCGCTAACTCGGTCGAGCTCATTACAAACCCGGTATTTGGCAACGTAGCGACTGACCGCTGAGCCGACGCCAACTTGAATGAGGCCGAAATACGCGATCATCGACCAGGAAAAGTCCCATATCCCTAAAACCTCCTGACCAAGTTGCCTGTCGATCATCCGCGGCATAATGAAGCCGGCTACGATAAAGACGAACTGGCCGGCCCAACTGGCGATAACATTCCACGCCATCCGGGTTCGACCGGTCAAATCCTCGGCAGCCACTGTATCCAATGGTTGATCAGGAGGCATTTCCTCCGAGAAGTTGAAAACGGAGGGTGGTTCGCTACTCATAGCCATATCGCCTGTTCATCCGCCCCGCT
>CAZXSA010000093.1:0-17554 GCA_964642815.1 uncultured Planctomycetales bacterium
ATTTCAGGTGCATGAAGAACATGGGGGCCACCGTGGTCAATCCCCATTTCTTCGGCACCACCGTGGAAACCACGCGATGCAATCTCATCGATTACGCCGCGAGCAACGTGGGGATCAAGTGGACGCCGACCTTCGAATCTTTGGGGAACGACCCGATCAGCATGGCTTGGATTACCAATGATTTTCTGCGTCTCTACGGCGACAGCCCCAACCTGATGAGGGTCGACGGTCGTCCGGTCATGTTCTGGCATCTGGCCAGCTACGACAACACAATCGCCGAGGCCGTGGAACTCGTACGGGCCCATTCCGGAGAGGTGACGATTATTCTCGACACCTTCTTCATCGTGCCCAGTTGGATTGATATCGGCCAGGTCCTCAAGGATCCTGACAACGCCACGGGTTATCCGCGGATCAATGGATTGTATCAATGGGTTTCCGTCTTCTGGTGTTACAATCCATCAAGCAACCGGAAAAACGACATCAACTATTATGTCAACCATTGTATCGCCAACCAGATGATTCCGGTTTTATGCACCTCGCCAAGCTACAACGAGGAAAACTGGGGTTACGGTAATAGTCTCGCTTGCGGTATCGGCGCCGACCGTAGCGGCCAGCCGCATTACAACACCACCCGTGACGTGAACGAATGGGAAGGCAACCTCAACGATCTGCTTTACAACAATCACCCCGACGCTTGGATTTACATCCAGGCCTGGGACGAATGGGCCGAAGGCTCCTCCCTGGCCCCGACCACCTACAACTGTTACGACTTCTTGGACACTTTCAAACAGGTGCTTAACGAGCATGGTTGGCTGACGGACAACACCGAATTCTGCCGGCCGAGCTATCCTTCCGGATACAATCCCAGCGGATGCGGCACGACGCCGGTATGTGTCCCGACCGGCCTCGCACCGGTTATTTGCGAGGTCGTCCCCAACCCCGATCAGGTCACGATCGAAACCGAATACACCAAACGTCTGTACCTGGAGAATAGCGCGTATCCCGTCCCGACCTGGTCGGTGGTCGGCGGACCAAGCGGCCTGCAGGTCGGCGGCAACGGCTATGTTTCCGGCTGGAAACCGAGCAGCGGGCAGGCGAACACGACCCAAACCATTATCATCCGGGCCACGAATGCCGTGGGTTATGACGACGTGACCTGGCAAGTCCTGATCAACCCGGTACCGGATCAGACCGTGGCCGACTTCCCATTCAACAGCAATGCCGAGGGCTGGGCACTGGATGTCTGGAGGGCCGACAACAATCTCGGCTACGGCACTATTGTCTGGGACTCCGCCTCGGGCAATACCGGCGGAAATATGAAGTCCACCGGCAGCGGGACATCCAACAACGACAACAATTGTACCCGCGAGGGTGGCATGATGACCCGGGGTATTTCCACCGTCCCTTATACCGATATTCATGTCGAATATGACGTGATCGCCACCTTGAACACGCCTCCTTCCGCGGGTTGTAGCGGTAATTGCGGCGGTAATCTGCTGGAGGGCAGTTGCGAGGATAAACTGGTCGTTTACTACAGCACCAACGGGACCAGCGGGCCGTGGACCAAGGCCCAGGAATTGAACGAAGGCGATGATCTGCCCACGACCTGGACCCGCAAAGTCATCAGTCTGACCGGCGTAACCGCCGCGGAGAACAATCCCCTTTTCGCTCTATGTTTCATCTGGCAGTTTAACAGCGCATCGGACGTGGGGCGGATCGATAACATACGGGTGTCCGGGGTCATCCCCGGCGAGCAGGTGGCCACCCCGACGATCTCACCCAACGGCGCGAATTTCATCACCTCGGTGCAGGTCAACCTCGCTTGCGCCACGCCCGGGGCAACGATCCGCTACACGACCAACGGCAGCGAGCCAACCGGTAGTTCCACCCTCTACACTTCTCCGTTCACCTTGACCCAAACGACCACGATCAAGGCCCGAGCCTTCAAGAGCGGCTATTTCGACAGCGACGTGGCCAGCGCGGCGTTTGCCAAGCAAGGCCAAGTGGCCACCCCGACGATCACGCCGAACGGCGCGAATTTCGCCAATTCCGTGGAGGTCAGCCTCGGTTGTGGCACGGCCGGAGCGACGATCCGCTACACGACCAATGGCACCGAGCCGACCGGTAGTTCCACCCTCTACACCTCTCCGTTCACCTTGACCGGTACGACCACGATCAAGGCCCGGGCCTTCAAGAACGGTTATACCGACAGCGTCGTGGCCAGCGCCACGTTCACCAGACTGGACCAGGTGGCCACCCCGACGATCTCCCCCAACGACACGGATTTTACAGGCTCGGTGGAGGTCAGCCTCGGTTGTGGCACGGCCGGAGCGGCGATCCGCTACACGACCGACGGCAGCGAGCCGACCAGTGGTTCCGCTCTCTACAGTACCCCCTTCCTCCTGACCCGTACGACCACGATCAAGGCCCGGGCCTTCAAGAGCGGTTCTATCGACAGTGCCGTGGCCATCGCCACGTTTACCAGACTGGATCAGGTGATAATTCCATTGATTTCGTCGGGCAGTACGGATTTTGTCGGGTCGATGGAGGTCAACCTGAGTTGCGAGACGGCCGGGGCGACGATCCGCTATACCATCAACGGCACCACGCCATCGCGGACCAACGGCACGATGATCAACAGTGGATCATCCATTACCCTGACGAGTACGACCACGCTCCAGGCCATCGCTTACAAGACCGGAATGACCGATAGTAACATAGCCATCGCCACGTTTACCAGACTGGACCAGGTGGCGACCCCGACGATTTCACCGAACGGCGGCAATTTCGCTGACTCCGTGGATATCGTCCTCGATTGCAACACCGCAGGAGCGACGATCCGGTACACCAACGACGGTACCATCCCGAGCAAGAGCTCCCGACGCTATCAAACCCCCTTTACCCTGAACAGCTCGACGATCATCAGGGTTCGGGCCTTTAAAAACGGTATGGTCGATAGTTCCGTGACCAGCGCGACGTTCACCAAGCTGGAGAAGAGAGACAAGGTGGCGACCCCGACGATCGAACCGACCGGGGGCACTTTCACCGATTCGGTGGTGGTCAGCCTCATTTGCGGCACGCCGGGAGCGGAAATTCGCTATACCACGGACGGCAGCGATCCGACTCGCATCTCCGCCCTCTATGGTGGTTCATTTACCCTGACCAGTTCGGCGACCGTCAAGGTTCAGGCCTTCAAGGACGGTTCCACCGACAGCGAAATCGCCTCGGCCATCTTTTCGATTTCGGACGATAACGACTCTACGGAACGATGGCCTTGCGCTGTGGGCATGGGTGAGGCCATGATGGCTTCGCTGTTCGGCTTGACCTTCATGCGCGTCCGCCGCCGACGTTGGGTAAAGTAGATTTGTGTCTGACTCATGGTGGAATAAACCCCACTATCGAAGGGAAAGCGGCGTCAATGCCGCCGCGGTCCATAAGCCATTCCACGACGTTGCCAGCCCCTCTAATACCGTCACGGACCCGGGCGGATGGTTTGCGCGGCGGCCACTTGAATCGGCCGATGGACGGCTATAGCATGAGCATTCCTTAATTCATGCGAGGAAAAAGAGGATGACGAGTTTCGCCAGTATTGAAGAGCAACTTAAGGTATTAACCCGCGGCTGTGAGCGGATCGAAACCCTGGATGATCTGCGTCGCAAGCTGGCGCGGTCGCGAGAACAGAATAAACCGCTGCGGATCAAGCTCGGGCTGGATCCGACGGCCCCGGATATTCATCTCGGGCACACGGTCGTCTTGCGCAAGATGCGCCAATTTCAGGACTTGGGGCACAAGGCGGTGCTGATTATCGGCGATTACACGGCTCGGATCGGCGATCCTTCCGGACGGAGCAAGACCCGCCCGGTGCTGGATTCGAGGGACATCAAGGCCAACGCGAAGACGTATTTCGAGCAGGCCGGGCGCGTGCTGGACACGTCCCGTACGAAACTGGAGATCCGCTACAACAGCGAATGGCTCGAAAAGATGGATTTCGCGGACGTGATCCGGCTGGCGGGTCAGATGACCGTCGGTCAGATGCTCAAGCGCGACGATTTCGCCAAGCGGTTCAAGGCCGAGGTGCCCATCGGAGTACATGAATTGCTCTACCCGCTGATGCAGGGCTGGGACAGCGTGTGCATTGAATCCGACGTCGAGCTGGGCGGAACGGACCAGACGTTCAATAATCTGGTCGGCCGCGATCTCCAGCGGGATGCGGGTCAGGAGCCGCAGGTGGTCATGGTCATGCCGATCCTCGTTGGCCTGGACGGGCAGGAAAAGATGAGCAAATCGCTGGGCAACTATATCGGCGTCACCGAGTCGGCCCATGATATGTTCGGCAAGTTGATGAGCGTACCGGACGAGTGCATGGTCAATTATTTGACCTTGCTGACCGCGATGCCGGAAAGCGACATTCGCCTTTTGACCAACGCGGGCCAAACGCATCCAATGGAAGCCAAGAAACGCATGGCGATGGAGATCATGGCCGGTTTTCATGCGGCGGTGGATGCCGAGCGGGCCCGGAGCGAATGGGAGCGGATACACCAGAAAAAAGCGGCGACCGGCGACCTGGTAGTGCCCGAAGACACGCCGACGCTGGCTGTGGGTAAAGATCTGATGGAAGACGGCCGGGTACCGGTGATCCGGCTGGCCGTGCATTGCGGTTTCGCCGCGAGTAACAGCGAGGTGCGCCGGCTGATTAAGGAAAACGGGCTGCGTCTCAACGGCGAGTTGGTTACCGACCCGCTGGCGTTGTTGCCGATCAAGACCGGCGATGTTTTGCAGCGCGGCAAGCGGAAGTTCGCCCGGTTGGAGGTGGCGGGGAGCGACGCTTAAAGGGCTCACGCGCCGACTCTGGACCGGTAATTCCCCGGCAACGTATCGCGTACGAGAAGGAGTATGCCATGGCCGCACGAGGTATCTACATTACGGTGCAGGATATGAACCGGCTGAGCCGGATGCTGACCGAGGCGGTGGCCGCCACCGAGAATGACGAGCACCTTCTCCAATTGGAGCGGGAACTGGATCGGGCCAAGCTGGTGCGCTCGAAGGAAGTACCCGCGGACGTGGTGACGATGAACTCCAAAATCCGGGTGCGGGACATGGATACCGACGAGGAAAAAGTGTTCACGCTGGTTTTTCCGGACGCTCCGGGCGGTGGGCCGGACCAGGTTTCCGTGCTTTCGCCCATCGGTACGGCGGTGCTGGGCTTTCGCGTGGGCGATACGATACGCTGGAAGGCCGAGAATAAGGTCATGAATTTGAAAGTGGAAGAACTGCTCTATCAGCCAGAGGCGGCTGGCGACTATCACTTATAACCGGCGAGTGCGGGTAACCGACTTGTCCGAAACGGATCAGACCATGAAACTACCTCAACTTGAATCACCGGAACGCTATGCCGGCCTGTATATCTTCGACTTCGGCGGGCAGGTGGCGGTCGGCTACACGGCCGAGGAAATCGCCGCGTTACTGGAATCGGAGCGGTACGCGGACGGCAAGGTCTATCGGATTCACCGAGCCCTGCCGGACGGCACGATGGAATTGCAGGGCGTAGCGCGGGAAAAGTTTTTCATGGAGGACGGGCTGTTCTTTTATCGCGGTAACGGTGAGGCGGCCCGGAGCGATTTTACCGAACTCGAGCGGTTGGCGACGAACGCGCCGCCGCCATGCCGGATGAAAATGCACCTGGCCAGACTCGAAGGCGCGATCGCGCCGCATCTGACAGCGATTATTTTTCCGGCGGAGTGCACGCACGATGTATCCGATTGGCTGAACGACATCCATTTCGAGGGGGGCGACCGCGTGGAGGGCGGGAGCAGTCTGGTCACGGATTACTATGCGGCCCATCCAGTCGTGAGCGAGCGCAAGCAGTTGTGGCCCGCCGGAGACCAGTCCCGTACGGCGGAGCAGGTATTGGCGGAAACGCGACTACCGATTCAACGGAAACTGGCATGAGCGGTCATCGGCGAGCATGGCTGACCCGACTGATTTTTTGGGCGATACGGTGGTCGCCGAAGCAGGCCGCACAAGAGGATATCGACCAGCGAATGAAACGGATGGATTTTGAAACGGACACGCGGCGACTGGGCGCGCGGATGAATGAGCGTTTGCGCGATCGGCTGCGGCGAAAATGGTTACGACTGAGTAAGCGATCGTCTTGACCCCCTGAATCGTACCGGCAAGACGCGGGTTGCGGCGGGGTCGAGGAGGCCGAGCAGAGGAGTTGGATGATGGCGAGGAAGTACGGTTTTGGAGTGATCGGCGCGGGGATGATCGGCGGCGTGCATGCCGAGGCGATCAAAGGCTTGCCTAACGCGGAGCTCGTGGGGATCTGCGATAACGTATCCGGGGCGGCCGAGGCGTTCGGCAAGCGGTGCGGCTGTCGCGGCGAGTGCGATCTGGAGAAGTTTCTATCGCGAGACGATATCGACGTGGTGACCATCGCCACGCCCAGCGGTCTGCACGCGGACATCGCCATCGCGGCGGCCAAGCACGGCAAACACTGCATCGTCGAAAAACCGATCGATATCAGCCTGGAAAAAATCGACCGGCTGATCGAGGCGCACGCCAAGGCCGGGACCACGGTGGGCGGCATATTCAACATGCGTTACGACCAGACCGCCAAGCTCGCGAAAAAAGCCGTCGAGCAGGGGCGGTTCGGGCAATTGACGTTCGGGTTGGCTTACGGGCCCTGGTGGCGGACCCAGGAATATTACGACCAGGGCGGCTGGCGGGGCACTTGGGCCCTGGACGGCGGCGGGGCCCTGATGAATCAGGGCATCCATACGATCGACATGCTGCAATGGTTGATGGGGCCGGTCAAGAGAATCCATGCCTTCGCGAAGACCCTGGTCCATCAGCGGATCGAGGTCGAGGATACCGCTTCCGCGACGCTCGAATTCGCCAACGGCGCGCTAGGGGTGATCGCCTGCACGACGAGCATGTGGCCGGGGCATTTCCGTACGATCGAGATTTCCGGCGACCGCGGCACGGTGGCGCTGGCGGACAATTCGTTTTTCTTCTGGCAGTTTGCCGACGAAAAACCCGAGGACGAGGCCATCCGCCGCGAGCATGTGCATTTCCCGGCGGCCTCGGTGGGCGCGTCCGATCCCAAGGCCGGACTGACCGCGGGCAATCACCGGGCTAACTTCGCCGATTTCCTGGATGCAATCGAGCAGAAGCGTGAGCCGGCGATTTCCGGACGGGAGGCCCGCAAGTCGGTGGAGATCATTCTGGGAATTTACCGATCGGCCCAGACGGGTAAGACCGTGGAGTTGTAGACGCATTGCGTTACCTGGTCATCATTATTCCGCTGATAGCCGCGTTTGCCGGGGTATGGTATCTCTCGGCCGGAGCGGGACCGGCGGTTGATTTCACCTTTAGCAACGGGGCGGTCATCGGCACGCTCGACCCGGCGGCGATGAGCTGGCACCAGGACATTTACATGGCCCTCAATGTGTGGGAGGGTTTGTACGCCCTCGATCCGCAGACGATCCAGGCCGTCCCCGGCTCGGCCCTGCCCGCGGAAATCAGTGACGATCGATGCACGTATACCTTTACCCTTCGTCCGGAGGCGCGCTGGAGCAACGGCGATCGCCTCGTGGCCGAGGATTTCGTTTACGCCTGGAGGCGGGCGCTGGAGCCGGGCACGGCCGGCGATTACGCGGCTTTTTTCGAGGTCATCGACGGGGTAAAGGAATATACCGAATGGCGGCTGGCGGAGGTCGGACGGATCGGGCGCATCGCCGACGCCCGGGAAAAACGAACCGCTCGCGACGCCCATCTGGTCGAGGCGGATCGGCGTTTCGCCCAGAACGTCGGGATGACCGCCCTGGATGATAAAACGCTGCGCGTTCGCCTGACCCGGCCGGTAGCGTATTTTCTCGATCTCTGCGCTTTTTCCACTTTTCTGCCGGTCCACCGGGGCGCGATCCAGCGTTACAAAATCGTCGGAGAGACGGGCCTGGTTTATTACGATGAGCAGTGGGTCAAGCCGGGCAACACCCACTATAACGGCCCGTTCAAGATGACCGAATGGAAATTCAAGCAGCACATCCTTCTGGACAAGAACCCGTATTACTGGAATCGTTCGACCGTCCGGTTGCATCGGGTCATGGAGCGACAGGTCGAGGATGCCAACACGGCCTGGCTGCTCTATTCCGGCGGCCAGTTGGATTGGATCAGCACGGTGCGCACGGTTTACACGCCCACGTTGATCGACGCCAGTTGCTCGCCTTTCGAAAGCGCCCTGAACAAGCGGGGAACGCGACGAACGGATATTCATGCGCATGGCGCGTTCGGTACCTACTTTTACAATTTTAACTGCCGGCCCACGCTGCCCGACGGCCGGCCTAATCCCTTCGTCGATGCGCGGGTTCGGCAGGCGTTCACGATGGCCGTCGATAAACAGGTCTTGGTGGATCAGGTGGTACGGCTGGGCAATCCGGTCACGACCGTTTTCGTTCCGCCGGATACCCTTCCCGGATACCCTTTGGTCGAGGGGCTTCCCTACGATCCGCCGCGCGCACGGGCCCTGCTGGCCGAGGCCGGCTTTCCGGACGGGCGTGGCTTTCCCGAAGCGGTCATTCTGTACAATACCGGCACCGATCACGGACTCATCGCCGAGGCCATCATAGGGATGTGGAAGCGGAATCTCGGCGTGGCCGGACGTATCGAGGGCAAGGAAAGCAAGACCTTCCTCGATGACAAGAAAAACGCGCGTTATATGATCGCCCGCGCGGTCTGGTTCGGCGATTACAACGATCCGACCACGTTTTTGGAGATGTTCAAGACCGGCAATGGGAACAACGACTCGAAGTTCAGCGACCCGGCGTATGACCAGATGCTGGAGGAGGCGGACCGGCGGCTTGATCCGCATGAACGGCTGACCGCCCTGGCCGACGTCGAGCGTTATCTAGTTCGGGAGGCTCTGCCTCTGTTGCCTCTGTATTCCTACGTTTACGTGGAAGCCTTCGATCCGGATCGGGTCAAAAACCTGTACGTTACGCTGCGGCAGATGTCGATGCTGTGGCCGATCGAGGTGCATCCATGACCGGACGCATCGCTGTTCGCGTTGTTCAAGGTTTGATCGTCCTGTGGGCGATCTATACGGTCACTTTCGCCTTGGTCATGATCATGCCGGGCAATCCATTCGCTCAGGAAGGGCGGCAGATGTCGCCGGTAATCGAGCAGGCCTTGCGGCAGCGGTACGGCATGGAGGACAACTGGGCTTTTTATTGGCGTTATCTGGGGCGGATGGTTCGTCTGGACTTCGGTGAATCGTTGAACTACCGCGATTGGACGTGTAACCAGATCATCGCCCACAGTCTGCCGGTCTCGGTGTCACTGGGATTATGGGCGTTGTTGCTGGCTCTGGTTTTCGGCGTTTTGTTCGGGGTGGCCGGGGCGGTGTATCGCTACGGCTGGCTGGATTACGCGACGATGCTGATCGCGATCATGGGGATTTCCGTGCCCTCGTTCGTGGTGGCGGCCGGTCTGCTGATCGTGTTCGGCGTGATGCTGTCTTGGGCCCCGGTGGGCGGGTGGGGAACTTTGAGACAGATCGTGCTGCCGGGCATCGCGTTGTCGTTGCCGTACATGGCCTACATCACCCGCCTGACGCGGCTCGGTATGCTGGATATTCTCGGCAGCGATTACATCCGCACCGCCCAGGCCAAGGGCTGCGCGCCGACCACGGTGATCTGGAAACACGCCCTGAAAAACGCCTTTCTACCCGTACTCAGTTTTCTCGGACCGGCCGCCGCCTGGATCATGACCGGCTCGTTCGTGGTTGAAAAGGTTTTCAACATCCCCGGGATGGGGACGCATTTCGTGCAGAGCGTGCTCAACAAGGACCAGATGCTGGTGATGGCCGTCGTCATGGTCTTCAGCGGCCTGATCGTGTTCTTTAATCTGCTGGTAGATATCGCCTACGGCTGGTTCGATCCGCGCATCGGCGTGGAGGGGACGTAAAAAACGCAAAGAAACCGGTTGGACGGCCGCGAATCTCTTCGGTAAGGTATGGGGTCAATTGGTCGCGGCCCGTAACTCTTCGATAGCAACGGGTGTCTGTTGGAAGAAACGGGCCGAGCCGGAACAGATCCACGACAACAGAGGTTAATGATTATGGCGAATTATCTGGTGACCGGGGGAGCGGGGTTTATCGGTTCGCATCTGGTGGAGCGGCTGGTCAACGACGGCCATGCGGTTCGGGTGCTGGACAACTTTGCCACCGGCAAGCGGGACAACCTGGCTCCGTTCCTGTCGAAAATCGATTTGCTCGAAGGCGACTTGCGCAACCCCGACGACTGCCGGCGGGCGTGCCGGGATATCGAAATCGTGTACCATGAGGGAGCGGTCCCGTCGGTGCCCAAATCGGTGGAAGATCCGGTGACCTCGCATCAGGCCAACGTGGATGGGACGTTCAACATTCTGATGGCCGCCCGCGATGCCAAGTGCCGCCGGCTGATCTACGCGGCCAGCAGCAGCGCGTACGGCGATCTGCCCGAACTGCCCAAACGCGAGTCGGTTTGCCCGCAGCCGCTGAGTCCCTACGCGGTCAACAAGCTGGCCGGCGAATACTATCTTCTGGCGTTTTATCGCTGCTTCGGCCTGCAAACGCTTTCGCTGCGCTATTTCAACGTTTTCGGCCCCCGCCAGGATCCCAAGAGCCAGTACGCGGCGGCCATCCCGGCGTTTGTGTCGGCCATTCTGGCGGGCGTGTCGCCCACGATCTACGGCGACGGCGAACAGACCCGCGACTTTACATATATCGATAACGTGGTGCATGCCAATATGCTGGCCGCGAAAGCCGCCAAGACCGAGGGGCAGGTCGTGAATATCGCCTGCGGGCAGCGGGTCACCGTCAACCAGATCATCGCCCAGATTAACCAACTGCTCGGCAAGAATGTTCCGTCCAAGCATGTGGACGAACGTCCCGGAGACATCAAGCACAGCCTTGCGGATATCGCCTTGGCGAAGCAGATTATCGGATACGAGCCACTGATTACCTTCGAGGAGGGTTTGCGCCGGGCCATCGATTGGTACCGTCACAATCTTTGAAACCCGCCCGGATAAGTTGCGAGCGGCCAATCACGGGCCATATCCAGGAAATAGACAGGAGCGGTTTGAGCGTGAAAGGCAAGACCACTCAATCCAACGACAGGAATCATCTTCCTCTTACCTTGCCGATGGCGGCCGATGAGCCGATCCAGCGGCCCAACATCGCCGGCATCATCCTATGCGGAGGCAGCGGTACGCGCATGAATTGCCCGCGAACGCACAAGGTCTGCGAAAACATTCACGGGCGACCCGCGATCGTACGGCTGATCGACACCCTGCGGGTGGCCGGCGTCGATCCGCTGGTGGTGGTGGTCGGCTATCGGGCCGGTGATGTGGTGGAGACCATCGGGGCTTGTCATCCCGGCATCCAGTTCGTTTATCAGCGCGACCGGCTGGGTACGGGTCATGCGGCCATGCTGGCCGTCGAATCTCTGTGCCATCTCGGTTATCAAGGCCCGGTGCTCATTACGATGGGCGACAAATGGTTCGATCCGGACCTGATGCCCCAGGCTTTCAAGCGATTCCAAAAATCGCAGGCCGATCTCCTGCTGATTACTACGCCGAAGCATCCGGAGAGTTCCGCCGGGCGATTGGTTCACCTCCGAGGCCGGGGAATCGTGGGCATTGTCGAGCGGCGGGACATCGAGCGAGCCCAGATTTTACGTGAATGGCTGGCCTTGGCGGATGCTCGAAAAACCCTGACGCGAGCTACCCTGCGGCGTGTCGGCCTGAAACACATTCGCCCGGCGCAGAAGCTCTGGCGCGCCCTGGGCCCGCTGGCCGGCTACGCCCGAGGTGGCGGGACCGTTTCCTCGTCCGAGCTGATCCACGCCGTGCACCAGCGGGGTACCAAGATTCAGGTTGGACCGGCGACCCTGCACGTGGAAGAGGTCAACCGATTCAGCGAATCGGTCAACGAGTCCGTTTATATCGGCAAAATCGATGTGCTCCGCGCCGCCTTGCGTCGGGTCGGTCGTAACAATGCTCAGGATGAATACTACCTCACCGATGTGATCGGTATCTTGGCCGCCGACCGCGACGAGAACGAGGCGGCCGCCTCCAGTCGGGTGGTCGAATATCGTCTGCCGCGACATAACGTCATGGCCTTCAACAACCGCGAGGAACTGGTCCGGATCGAAAACCACGTACGCCTGCGCGAGCGGGACCAGACGCGGCAGCAGGCCGAGAAAAAACTTCAACCTTATCTGCGCGATTCGCGGCAGTGGTTGAAACTCCTGAACCCGTCGGCGAAGGAGGCCCGGCAACTGGTGGAACGGATTTATGGAGCGGGTGGGCCGCTGGTGCCGGAGCGGATACGCGATCTATCCAAAACGGTGCGTCTGTTCGCCCAGCGATTTGACCCCGAACGGAAGATATTTCTCGTCCGCGCTCCGGGACGAATCAACCTGATGGGGCGGCACGTCGATCATCAGGGCGGTTTTTCGCACACGATGGCCCTGGACCGCGAGGTGGTCATGGCCGTCGCCCCGCGCAACGACGACGTGGTCCGACTGGTCAACGTCGATCCGGTGGTTTTCCCGACGCGCGAGTTGGTGATTAACGACTGGCGGGACATGCTGAGCTTTCCCGACTGGCCGAGCTTCGTGAACAGCGATCGGGTCCGGGCTTATCTGCAATCGACCGTCGGCAACTGGAGCAACTATGTATTGGCCGCCGTGCTCTTCCAGCAGTTCTTGCACCGGGACCGGCGGATCCTCGGCATGGACGTGGCCGTCAACGGGCAGGTGCCCCAGGCCGCCGGCCTGTCCAGTAGTTCGTCGATCGTGGTATCCAGCATGGAGGCGATCTGCGCGGTCAACGGGATCGCCGCCGGGGGGTCGGATATCGTCAATTGGTGCGGCCAGGCGGAATGGTTCGTCGGCTCGCGAGGCGGCAGCGCGGATCATGCGGCCATCCGGCTGAGTCGGGCCGGCCACGTGGCGCGCATGGGGTTCCATCCATTCAAAATATCCGGCTACGTACCGCTTTCCGACGAGTCGGCCGTACTCATCGCGTACAGCGGTCAGAGCGCGGCCAAGAGTGTCGGGGCCCGCGACCGCTACAACGAGCGCGTGGCCTGCTATCGTCTGGGCGTTTTACTGTTGAAGCAACGCTATCCGCGCTGGGCATCGCGGATCGATTATGTGCGGGATTTCACCCCCGCGCGTCTGGGAATCACCCCGGACGAAACCCGTAAGATGCTCAATGAATTGCCCGAGGAAATCACGCGTGCCGAGCTGCGCAAGAAGCTGGGCAAGGCGTACGCCGCGCGGCTGGACACGATTTTTGCCTCGCACGCCGATCTAGGACCGTATACCATTCGCGAAGTGATGGCTTACGGCGTCGGCGAATACGAACGCAGCCGGGTGGCCGCCCAATTTCTCAAGAATAACGATCTCGGCGGTTTCGGCGAGCTGATGTGGCTTTCGCACGACGGCGATCGGGTCAACGGTCGCTACATCTATTTGCCTCAGCAGGGCCTCGATGACAGCGAGCCTTTGTATCGCCTGATCGGCGCTTATGCGTGCAGTACCCCGGACATCGACGACATGATCGACATCGCCCGGGCCACGCCGGGGGTCTACGGCGCCCAACTTGCCGGCGCGGGGCTCGGCGGATGCGTGATGATCCTGGCCCACGGCTCGGCCGTCAGCCGTATCAAATCCCGCCTGACCAAGGAGTACTACCAGCCCCGCGGCATGGCCCCCGCCCTCTGGCAGGTCCATTGCGTCTCGGGCGCGGGGCTGATCCGGCCGTAATATCGATTCATAGAAGCAAACCTGTCTTCGCTCCCGCAACCGTACCTGGCGAATAGCCGGGGTTGCTGGCGGCGCGAGTTCGCAACCATTCGCCGGCGCGATTACAGGCCGTAGGCGTCGGGACGGTACAGCTCCCCATATTGCTCGGCGACGGCGGCGAGGGCATCCTCCTCTCGGCCGGGTAAAGCTTCCGCGGATGCGCAGAGTCGCTTGAACCATTTACCCTCGCGGGGTTCCATTCGGATGCGACCTCGATCAACCGCCCGCTGAATGGCCGCGCAGGCCTGACGAACCACGCGCACCGTCCGCGTGTATCCGTCTTCGACCTCAACGATCGCGCGAGCCAATTCCAGCACCGTCGCGGGTTCCAGCATCAGGGCCTCCACGCTGAGCGGCAGATCGCCGGCCACCAGCCAGTCGCGCAGGCGCAAAGCATCGCCGTTTCCAGCCGACAACGCCGTATTGAACAGCCGGCAATCGTAGGCCAGCAGTTCGAGAAACGCCTCCGGCGCTGATCCGCTGAGCAGGCGAACATTCTGCACAGACTCGTTACTCCACAGGTCCGCGGCGGCCGCGGCGATATTGCCCAGCGGGCTGAAATGGGCACAGCAAGCGGATTTGCCTTCCATGCTGATCGGGCAGCCGGTGATCGCTTTCATGACCGGGCCTTCGTACGCACAATCCTTGGAAGGGCCGACGGCCCCGTGTTCGTAAGCCGCCAGGCTTCGCGGCCCGCTGGCGGCCCGGACGACGGCGGCCAGTACCGAAGGAATCATGCCCTGACCGGCCAATTGCATCGCCGTGTTCGCGAATCCACAGGCCGTATCCCCGCCCGAGATCACGTTATACCGCCGAGCAATCGCGGTAATCTCGTCCCAGAGCCAGGCCATGTCGCGGGCGCCCAGCGAGCCGAGGGCCGTAACGATACCCGTCAAATCGCCGAGCAGCAGGGCCTGATCGTGGACTTCCTTCCCGCCGATGGATTCGATGGACAGAATATCCGCCCCGGCCTGGGCCGCGCAGGTGAACGCTTCGCGCATCTTTTCCCACGAGGCTCCCGCCCGCAAAACCGGCGGACGTTCCGCGTCGCGCAAGTCAACCACGGTCACGCGCAGGGCGGTGGGGATACCGGCATCGGCGTGCAGCCGATCGAGATGCTCGTGCAGGATGGCCGTGATCTCCGCGCCCCATTGAGGCCGATCGGTCATGGGTGGGAGCTGCTCGAACTCGACCACCAGCCCGGGAAGAGACAGGGCTTTGGCCCGCCGGACGACGGCCTGGGCGATATCCTCATAGTGGCGGCGCACCTCGCTCCAGGTTTCGTTGTTAATCAACATCGGCGGGAGCGTGAAATTGATCTCCGGGTAGACCTGCCCGGCCCCGAGGGTCAGATGGTTCCCGCAGATAACCGGCCGCGGGCAGCGGCCGAAAATAAGCTCGTTCGGTTCGGTAATAGCCAATCCTTTTCGCTTTTCGTCTCGCTTCATGGTCTGCTCCAACTTGTCTGGTCATTCGGCGGGCGATTGGATACCGCCGCTTGTTAAACGAAATCAAACAATCGGTTTTCAACCGTCCGCTTTCAGGCGACGCGGCCCGGCCTTTTTCTCCCTCGACGGCCGGGCGGAGAACTTTTCGGAATCGATCAAGTCCTGGAGTGATATATGGGCCAGCATGTTCTCGATTCGGTCGCTCAATTCCCGCCACACCCCGCGAGCCGTACAACGCCCCGTCTTGCGACACACCCGTTTGTCGGCCACGCAGGGCACCAGCGCGAGGGAACCTTCCAACGCATGGAGAATCTCGTTGAGGGCGATGTCCGCCGGAGACCGAGCCAGGACAAAACCACCTCCGGCTCCCCGGACGCTCCGAATCAGGCCGGCCGCCTTCAGTTTGGTCAGCAGCGCATGCAGGTATTTAACGGACAAATCCTCCCGCCGCGCCAGATCCTCCATCAACACCGGCTCATCGGCGCCTTGCCGGGCCAGCCCCAGCATTGCCCGCAAGCCATACCGCCCCCGCGTGGACATCCTCATCGACCGATCCTCCCAAAGTCTAGCATATTAGTAGACTATCCGACTCTTGCGCGCAAGTCAACCGTTGGTGAGTGGGGAGAAACGAAGTGGCGTATCCGAAGACAGGTGGCAACAGGGAATTTCCTCTGTCTTGGAAATGTTCGTGCTCTGCTCCGCGGCCTTGAAAGCACGGGCAAACCCTGGTCCCGCCACGGCGTGACCAGGGCCTGCCCATGCCACCCGGCCGGTCTCTCCATCTCTCTGTCGCTCCGTCCCATCTCCATCCGTGGAACGGTGGCATAGACAGTTTGATCACGGCACGAGTGGACCGGCGCGATCGCGGATTGAACACCGTCGGACGGTCGGGTAATATCGAGGGGCAAAAGGACGAGATGGAAATCAGCTTTTTCATAAAGGATCATGTCATGTCCGAACCGATGAATCGCCGTCGTTTTCTCGAACGCACCGCCGTCGTCGCCGGGGCCGTGGCTCTGAGTCAAACGCCGCGGGGTCGGGCCGAAACCACCGCGCGGGGCAAGATGAAAAAGGCCGTCGGCCTGGGCATGGTGGCCGGCAACGATTCGATGTTGGACAAGTTCAAACTTCTCAAGGAATTGGGTTTCGACGGTGTCGAGATTACCGGCGGTTCCTACACGAATCGTGATGAGATCGTCGAGGCTCGGGACAAAACCGGGGTGACCATCCATTCGGTCGCCGTGGGCAGCCATTGGAAATTTCCCCTGTCCGATCCCGATCCGGAAGTCCGCGAAAAAGGGCTCGAAGGCCTCAAGCACGACATGGAGGAAGCGAAATTCTTCGGGGCCGACGTCGTTCTATTCGTGCCGGCGACGGTCAATGAAAAAGTCGGCTACGACGAGGCTTACACCCGCTCGCGGGAAGGGCTTCGCAAGGTCTTACCCCTGGCCGAGAAACTGGGCATCACCATTCTGATCGAGAACGTGTGGAATCATTTTCTGCTCAGTCCGCTGGAGACCGTCCGATACGTCGATGAATTCAAGTCGCCACGGGTCAAGGCCTACTTCGACGTGGGCAATATCATCATCAACGGCTGGCCGGAACAATGGATTCGCATCCTCGGTAAGCGCATCGTGCGCGTTCACGTCAAGGAATTCAGCCGCAAGAAAGCCGCGGATCAGGGGTTGTGGAAAGGCTTCGACGCCGAACTGCTGGAAGGCGATAACAACTGGCCGGTGGTCATGAAAGCCCTCCAGGCCACGGGCTTCAACGAGGCCTCCGGCTGGTATACGGCCGAAATCCCCGGCGGCGACCGCGCACGATTAAAAGAAATCGCCGAGCGCATGGACCGCATCTTCGCCAGTTAATGAGACGGGATAGGTCAGGTGATTTTACCGTGCCGGGCACGGCTGACGGGCAAACTATATGTTTACCGAATTCCGCAATCTGAACCCCGAGCGGAAGCGAGCGGGTCGGTGTAGTATGACGCATCGAGTACCGGAAGATCATCCCGCTACGGCCCCGCGCTTCCGCTTGGGGTTCTGATGGGTCACGCCAGCGGACTTTGTATGTCGCTAAACACATATCGGGCAATAGCCCGCCCGACAGTTTTTTCTCTCACCGGCGTAGCGGGCGTAAGACATCAAAAAACTCCGTGCCTCCGTGCCTCCGTGGTGATTTACCCGGTCAGCGAGGCCGGTGTGTCCGCTTAACGAACCCCATCTATGCGCCGCAGGGGTGGCGTGGCATGAT
>CAZXSA010000094.1:0-17533 GCA_964642815.1 uncultured Planctomycetales bacterium
AGTAAAAAATAGCTTGACGAGCCGATAATCAATGCTATAGTTTTAGGTAAGTAAAGTGTTCGCCAGCGGTTGACGAACCGTATCTTATAGGCTCGCGCCAACGAGGGCCTGAAAGACACATATTTGAACGGCATGAGATCCACGACGCGTACAACGGCTTCATGAGATGCTTCGCTCTCCATATCGGCGGAGTACGAAGCGCCAGCGCGAATGGATCCCGTGCCGTTTTTTTTGGATGCAGGTGTCGATGCCCCGGATAACTCTTCCTGATGGTTCAACTCTTGAAGCGCGGGACGGCGCCACCGTCGCCGACGTGGCCGCCATGATCGGCCCGCGTCTGGCCCGCTCGGCTATCGGCGGAAAGATCGACGGCGAAATCGTCGATCTCGGCCGCCCCTTGACCCACGATTGTCAAATCAAGATCCTTACCGCCAACGCGGAAGACGAAGATAGCCTGCACATGATCCGCCATAGTTGTGCCCACGTGATGGCCGAGGCGATCTGCGCATTATTCCCGGAGACCAAACTCGTTTACGGTCCGCCGGTGGAGAACGGTTTTTACTACGACATCGATCTGGATCGCCCGCTCAGCACGGAGGATTTCGGGGCCATCGAGGCGAAGATGGCCGAAATCGTCAAGGCCGATCGACCTTTCGTCCGGTACGAAATGGACCGTGACGAAGGCATGAAGAAACTCCGGACCGAGGGCAACCGCTATAAAATCGACAACGCCGAGAGGGCCGAGGGGCAACTCAGCTTCTACGTTACCGGCGAACGGTCGGACAATGCGTTCGAGGACCTCTGTCGCGGCCCGCATGTGCCCAGCACCGGACGCATCGGCGCCTTCAAGGTTATGCAGGTCAGCGGGGCCTATTATCGCGGCGACCAGAAGGAAAAACAGCTCCAGCGCATCTACGGTACCGCCTGGCCGACGAAAAAGGATCTCGACGCCTACCTGTTCCGGCTGGAAGAGGCCAAGAAGCGCGATCACCGCGTGCTCGGCAAGCAGCTCGGGATTTTCAGCATCCATGAGGAGATCGGGCCGGGCCTGATCCACTGGCACCCTCGCGGCGGCATGATCCGCCATCTGGTGGAAAACTTCTGGAAAGACGAGCACCTGAAGAGAGGCTACGACATCGTATTCACTCCGCACATCGCCAGCGAGCGGATTTATCGGCGCAGCGGGCACCTCGAAAAATACGGCGACATGATGTACTCACCCATGGATATCGACGGGCTGAACTATTACCTCAAGCCGATGAACTGCCCCGGCCACTACATGATCTATCTGAGCGATATCCGCAGCTACCGCGATCTGCCGATCCGCATGTGCGAGCTGGGCACGGTCTATCGCTATGAGCCGTCCGGCACGCTGCACGGCATGTTGCGGGTCCGCGGGTTCACCCAGGACGACGCCCATACCTTCTGTACGCCGGAACAGTTAGGCCAGGAGCTGGATATGCTCCTGGAACTGATGGATCTGATGATGCGGACCTTCGGGTATCAGTACAAGGCTTATCTGGCCACCCGACCGGAAAAGTATCTGGGCTCCCTGCAGGAGTGGGATCGGGCGACCAACGAACTGCGGGTGGCCATGGAACGCCGCGGGCTGGCTTATGAAGTCGACGAAGGCGGCGGAGTGTTCTATGCCCCCAAGATCGATATCAAGCTGATCGATTCGATGGGACGGGAGTGGCAGGGACCGACCATCCAGGTCGATCTCCAGGCCGCCAAGCGATTCGACATTACCTACGTCGGGGCGGACAACACTCCTCATGAAACCATTATCATCCACCGCACCGTGCTTGGGAGCATGGAGCGGTTTATCGGCGGGCTGATCGAGCATTATGGCGGGGCCTTCCCGATGTGGCTGGCTCCCTTGCAGATCATGCTGGCCTCGGTCAGCGAGAAAAGCGCCGACTACGCCCGGCAGGTCCTGGCCCGCCTGAAGGCGGCCGGCTTACGGACCCGGCTGGATGTTTCACCCGAAAAGATCGGCCCCAAAAAACATGCCGCCCGCCAGGAAAAGATTCCGTACATCCTGGTCGTCGGCGAGAAAGAGGCGGCCGAGGGCACGGTCAACGTGAACGACCGAGCGGGAAAGAGCCTCGGCAACCAAGCGGTGGACGTGTTTATCGCCCACTGTCAGAAACTGGTGGCCGAGCGGGCCCTCGAACCGGGGGCATGATTGCGATGAAGGCGGATCCGGCCGTGCGGCCGGACCGATTTTCATAACGATGGCCGGGGTGTGACCGGCCGCGCCGGCGGTTTGACGACCGCCGCGTTTGAGAAAGGTAACTTATCGATTTGAGAGAGGGTTCAGCCATCGCCCAGGGACATCGGTACAACGAACAGATTCGGATTTCGCCGGTCCGGGTAGTCGACCATCAAAACAATCAGTTGGGTATCATGCCCACCGATCAGGCTATTCGTCTGGCCCAGGAGGCCCAGCTCGACCTGGTGGAAGTGGCCCCGACGGAACGACCGCCCGTCTGCCGAATCATGGACTACGGCAAGTTCAAGTACTCGCAGAAAAAGAAAAAACAGAAGCACCATGAGCAAAAGCTCAAGGAAGTGCGCCTCCACCCGAAGACCAGCGATCACGACCAGCAGATCAAGGTCAAACAGGCCGCCATGTTCCTTGAAAAGGGGGACAAGGTCCAGTTCACCATGATCTTTCGCGGTCGCGAGCGGTTCCATCAGGAGGTCGGAACCCAGATCTTCAATGGCATTGTCGCCCAGATCGCGGACAAGGCCAAGCTGGAGCGCCCGCCGCGGAGCGAGGGGTGGCGGATGACCATGGTGCTGGCCCCCCTCAAGCATTAAGGCCCGCCGGCCGCCGCGATGCTTCTTGATTGATGGGTCGGTCAAGCAGGGGGGAATTTTCGTTTTTACACCGCCCCGCGAACCCAATGGCGCACCGTTTTGTCGGGAGACGAGTCGCCCGGTTTATTGATAAAACCTCGAAAAGCCAGGATCCTACGAACATGACGGATTTGATCGCACCCCATGGCGGCGTTGGCAGGCCGGTTAATCGCACCGTGTCATCCGATCGGCTAACGGAGTTCAAGAAAGAAGCCGAGACCCTGACGGCCTTGCCGGTCAGCGATGCGGACTTGTCCAGCGTCTACCGAATCGGCGACGGTGGGCTAAGCCCTCTGAGCGGCCCGATGGTCAAGGAGGTCTACGACCGCGTTTTACGCGAGGTTAATCTGATCCATAATGGCAAACCTTACGCCTGGTCGATTCCGATCTCCTTGCCGGTCGATAAGGGGCTGGCCGGCTCGCTCAAGGTTGGGCAAAAAGTCCGCCTGACCAACAACGGCGGCGGGACCGTAGGCATTCTGCGGATCGAGGATATTTTTCCCTGCGACAAGATGGCCTACATTGAAAGTGTCTACCAGACCAAACGCACCGATCATCCCGGCGGCCGGATGGTTCTCGGCGATCCGAGGGAGATGTTGGTCGGCGGCGAAATCGAAGTGCTGCCCCAGCCCCGCCATCCCGAATATGGCAAGTATGTGCTGCGGCCGGAGGAAACCCGTGCCCTCTTCGCCGCTAAGAACTGGCAGCGTGTGGTCGCCTTCCAGACCCGCAACCCGTTGCACCGCGCACACGAATACGCCCTGGTTTACGGCCTTGAGGTGCTGACTCGGGCCGGGTTCAAGGCCGGCGCGGTGCTTAATCCGCTCGTCGGGGAAACCAAATCTGACGATGTCGATGCCGTAACCCGTATGCGCACCTATGAGGCCTTAATCAATAATCGGCTGCTCGGCCAGGGCGACAAGGACGAAGCCCTCTGGAAGGAAAAAGGGTATGACCTTAGCGACGCGGTCATTCTTCTTGGCCTGGATATCAAGATGTTCTACGCCGGCCCGAAAGAGGCGATCATGCACGGCATCTATCGCCAGAACTTCGGCTTCACCGACATCATCATCGGGCGCAAGCACGCCGACGCTCCCTATGACGACGGCAAGGACATCTGGGATCCGCTGGCCGCCCAGCATATTTTCGACCAGCTCAGCGGCCAGTTGCTGATCCGGCCGCTCAAAGTCGGTTTCGCCGCCTATTACGAGGAGCTTGGCCGTGTCGGACTGGTGGATGAATGCGCTCCCAAGGGTTGGAAACCGATTCCCATCAGCGGCCGCGACGTCCGCGACGCCCTGGCCGCCGGCCGCCTGCCCGACGAACGGGTCATGCGCGCCTCCACCGCCCGCATCCTCATCGAGGCCATGAAGGCGAAAAAGTGAGTCCCTTTCCTCAACCAGTTTTTTCGCAAGGATGGGCGGCATTCCCGAAGGTCTGGATTGCGTTGGTATTTGTCGGCCATAATTATAGTGTCCAGGGTATGAACAACTGACCACTTCCGACAAGTTGGCATGGCCTACGACCTTATTGTCTGCCTGGAGAAGCCTATGTCGCTGATCCATGAGAAAATTCTAACTGATGAAAACAAGCGGCCGGTCGCCGTCCAGATCGATTACGCCGAGTGGCTTGTAATCGAAAAGAAACTTGATTCACAAACCGTACCCAAACCGCCCACGAATCTTTTCGCACGCGTCGGCAAACTCGATTGGCCGGTGGACGGCTTGGAGTATCAAAACCAGATGCGGAATTGTTGAGCAACGATACCAAGATAAAGAGCGTGGCCGACTTGCGCTGTGGTCCACTGTCTTTGAAAACAATTTGACATTACCCCTTGGTTACTGTTGAATCGATGAATGGGCGACGGGAGGCGCGTAATGGTCCGGCCTATCCACTACGAACCGCTGATTCGGACGCCATTTTCAAAAACATACCGCTCTGGTTTCTTCCCGTTACGGTCATAGAAGATGAACTCTCCATGTTTTTTCCCATTGACCATGGGGCCATGCCAAGCGATATGACCGTTAGGCCACCACGCGATCCACTCTCCGTGAGGCACTCCGTTTTTTATTGGCCCGGCCGACTTCCGCTCACCCGTACCATAGTATGTTGTTTCAATGGACGCATCTTTCAAATCGCCCGAAGCCTCTTCGGTATACGGCAAATCGGCCACATCTGTTGGTTTCTGCTGGGTGACCCGCGATCCTCGGGAACCCACGATTTTTACGATGACCGCCACCAATACAACCAACAAAATAGCTACCAATATCTTCTTATTCATGATTTTCTCCTTAAGTTGTCAAACATTATTGACAGTCAAGCCCATAATCCTTACATGGGAAATCCAACTATTTTAACAAAAACTAACATTGCCATAAGCTATTGATAGAGACGGATTTACGCTGGGGTGAAAATGTCGCGATCTCGGAAGTATACGATTCGAACTCCCGTTTCATAGGACTGGCTCTCGATCTGATGAATAAGGACGTTTTTCGACCAACCGAACTTTCGGGTCATGCGTATATAAAATTCGCGCTGCAGAGTATCTTGGCACCGTTCAAAAATAATGATGTTGTGACTCCAACCGATTTCTCGCACCAGTGGTGCGAGTTTTTGGGAACCGGCGTATGCCTCGAAAAAGGCCTTCATTCGCCAAAGATTGGGAGCGGAAAAACCGCCCACGCCGGGGAACGCACCCTGTAGGTCCTCCGCCAACTGCTGGACGATGGCTTTGCCCCAGGTATTTCCGGTCTGCCGCTCGACGATCATCCGCCCGATGTCCCAGTACAACCCGACCAGTTCCTTATTGACCGCGCGCAGGGCCTCATACTGGGCGGCGCGCACCCGTTCCTTGATCTCGGACAACAATCGCCCGTAACTCGATTGGGAAATGGCTATTGCCTTCTGTTTGCCCCTCGTGCCAGCCTTTTGCAGATGCTTTGTTTTTGCCGTCTTACTCATG
Source organism: uncultured Planctomycetales bacterium (assembly GCA_964642815.1). GTDB lineage: Bacteria > Planctomycetota > Phycisphaerae > UBA1845 > PWPN01 > JAAYCU01. The sequence continues at coordinate 5,828 of CAZXSA010000094.1, forward strand.
CCCCGAAGATCCTCGTACCTAAACTTAAAAAGCAGTCTTTCCAAGGAGTGAGCTTTATGCAAGAAAAATAATGCCACGTTTGACGCTCCTTTTAACGCAACTGCCTCTTAAAGCGTTGCCGAGCCTCCCGGCGGCAGGTCGCGGCCTACGGCCCGCCGTGCGAACGGTCCGGCCGTGTCCCCGACGAACGCGTCATGCGCGCCTCCACCGCCCGCATCCTCATCGAGGCCATGAAGGCGAAAAAACAGTAGAATGAATACGACCTTCCCATTCGCATTGATTTAATCTTCATGTCCGTCGAATTATCCGCTTTCCGTGAGCAGGCGCGACCGCGGGGCCGCGCAGTTATAATAACGACGCACGGCCTGATGGTGTCGAATGATTGAAACAGCGTTGTCCCCGCGAGTTGAACGCGAACAAGCTACTACGCATGAAGAGGTTATCATGATTCGTACGTTTGGGAAGCTGATCGGATTTGTTTGCATCGTCTTTAGCCTGGCGGCGTTTTCCGGCCCGCTCAACGCGCAGACATCACCCGACACGGCCCGTTGGCTGCAAGCCGATGCCCAGAACCTGCAATGGTTTCGCGAGGCGCGGTTCGGCATTTTTATCTGCTGGGGAATTTCGAGCCTGGAGGGAACCGAGATCGGTTGGTCACGCGGCGGCGAGCGACCGGGAGAACCGGGCAAGGGTTCCATCCCGGTCGAGATATACGACAACCTCTACAAGAAGTTCAATCCCACGCAATTCGACGCGAAGCGGTGGATCGCGACGGTAAAGAACGCCGGCGCCAAATACATCGTTTTCGTGACCAAGCATCATGACGGTTTTTGCTTCTTCGACAGCAAACTGACCGACTATACGATCATGAGTTCGCCGTTCAATCGCGATGTGACCGCGGAACTGGCCAAGGCCTGTCACGAGGCCGGCATCAAACTGGGTTTGTATTACTCCGTGGTGGATTGGTATCGCCCGGACTATTTCGGCAAAACCCGCGCGGATTGGTGTCGCCCGCAATTCATGGCCGACAAATACGAAAGCTATATCCGGTACATGCACGGACAGGTTCGCGAATTATGCGAAAACTACGGCGAGGTGGCCGTCGTCTGGTTCGACCTTGGCGGCCAAACCATGCAGCATGCCGAGCTTTGGCAATCCGCGAAGCTCTTTGAGACGATTCGCCGCGCTCAGCCGGGGATCCTTATCAACAACCGGATCGGTCTGCCCGGAGACTTCACCACGCCGGAGCAGAGGATCGGCCGCTTTCAGACCGATCGGCCTTGGGAATCGTGCATAACCCTCAGCGCCTCGCAATGGTCCTGGAAGCCGAACGAGCCCGTCAAGTCGCTGGCCAGATGCATCTACATCCTGGTCAAGACCGCGGGGGGCGACGGCAACCTGCTGTTAAACATCGGCCCCATGCCCACGGGCGAACTTGACCCTCGCCAAGCCGCCCGCCTTCAGGAAATCGGCGATTGGCTGAAACAATACGGCCAGAGCATCTATGGGACGCGCGGCGGACCATTCCGCCCGATGCCCTGGGGAGCGTGCACCTCGCGAGGCAATATGGTTTACGTGCATATTCTCGACTGGATCGACGAAACGATCAGGTTGCCGGCCATTAACAGGAAAATCGTGAGCCACTCGGTGTTGACCGGTGGGACCGCCCACGTGGAGCAGACCGAAAAGGATATCGCAATTTCCCTCCCCGTAAACCAACGTCACCCGTTGGATACCATCGTTGTTCTCCAACTCGATGGTCCGGCCGCGGATGCCCAAACCGTTCCATTTGTATCGGGGTCGATAGCCACGGGAAAAAAAGCGACCGCCTCGAGTGTATGTCCCCACTACCCGGATGTCGGGGCGGAGAGCGCCGTGGATGACGACTACTCGACTTCCTGGTGCCCTGATCGACCACAACCGCAAGCGTGGATGGAGGTGGACCTCGGCAAGACCGAGACGATTGGCCGGGCCCGCCTCAGTGAGCCATTTGATAACGTCCAGGAATTCCAAATTCAGTATAAAGAGGGCAACGAATGGCGGACCTTTGCCGGCGGCGCCACGATCGGCAACCAGTTAACGTTGGACTTCACCCCCATCGTGGCCCGTTTCGTCCGGCTCCATATCACCAGGAAAACCGGGGCCATGGAGATCAGCGAATTTCAGCTTTTCCCTCCGGCCAAGGATAGATAATGGGCCACTGGTGACGATCTGGTCCTCTTCTCCGACATGCGGGCCCCGGCTACGTTGTCGAACCTAATTTTGCATGCGGATCATGGCGGTTGCGGCCCAGAGGACAGCACATTGGCCGTGCATATCTCCCACCGGTTTCCAGGGCTGTGGTTTCCCCTCGCACGAAATGCCGCTGACATTTCCCACGTCCCCTTTTTCATCAACATAATCCGTAAGGGCGACCCCGGCATGTTTCACAACTTGTCGGTATCGCTTGTCGGGCAACAATCCCTCGCAAACACCCTGGGCTATGGCAAAGATGAGCATGCAGTTCCTTACGACTTCTGTCGTCGTCTCTTACGCATTTGTGATTATGCCCTGAACACGTGTATCCGTACCAACATGCCTGACACCTTATCCTACGCGCAAGGTTGATCGTCATTATCCCTTCTTGTTACTTCACGATAAGCCATCGCCTAACATAACCCCGATCATCGTCAAGAAAATGATCGAGATATCAAGCCGATGGCAGTCGCGTTGCCGCAGGTTGCCCATATAAACTCCGTCTGATAGGCTGGTCCCCTGTTTCTAATTTCCAAGGAGTGCCAATCATGATAACCACGATGCTGTTCGTTGCGGCGATATCCACGCTGAACACGGAGCCGGCCAGCCGGCCGTCGGATAGTCAACCACGGGTGCGCTGGAACGCGGTGGAGATGGGCGCGGTCGCCGATGGCAAAACGGATAATACGGCGGTGTTCCAGAAAGCCCTGGACCTGGCCGGCGAGGCCGGTGGCGGTATCGTCGAAGTTCCCTCCGGGCAATATCGTCTGGACGGCACGCTCTCCATTCCCGCAGGAGTGACGTTGCAGGGAACATATCGGGTGCCGCCGACGGCCTGGGGCAAGAACGCAAAACCGGATGGCACCATGCTCCTGGCCTATGCCGGTCGAGGTTCCGAGGAGGGCCCTCCCTTCATTCGTCTGGCGGGTCAGAACTCCGCCATCTCCGGAGTGGTGGTGAGTTACCCGGAATGGAAACCGTCCGACGTGCCTCCCGTGCCGTATCCTCCCTGCGTGGAATCCGTTAATACGCTGAATGTCGGGATCGAGAATTGTTGCTTTCTGAACCCCTACATCGCCATCAGAATGATCCTCGCCCATCGGCACCTGATTCGCAATGTCACCGGCTACCCCAGCAAATGCGGCATCTACGTGGACCAGTGCATGGATATCGGCCACATCGAGAATATCCATTTCTGGCCCTTTGGAGTGATATACAATCCAGACGACCCCTATTGCAAATGGGTCAATACGCAGGGAGTAGCCTTTGAGTTCGGTCGGACGGATTGGCACTACGTTTTCAACACCTTCTGTTTCGGCTACGGCGTGGGCTACAAGTTCTCCAAAACGAAAACCGGCAGCACGAACGGCAACTTTCTGGGCCTGGGGGCCGACTCCTGTCGTCGAGCCGTGCTCGTCGAGCAGGCCCAAGCGCCCGGATTGCTGATCACCAATGGGGAGTTCGTGGGCCGCTGGAGCAGCACCGATTCGGTTTGCCTCGAAATCGGCCCGGAGATGGAAGGGAAAGTGAGCCTGGTCAACTGCTCATTCTGGGGTCCGATTGACCGTTGCGTCTGGATGCGCAGCCCCGTGGGCCAGTTCACCGCCAGCGCCTGCACCTTCGTGGACTGGGATAATCGGGGCGAGGGGTCGCCGGCCATTCAACTCGATGCCGGGAAGGCTATCGTACAGGGTTGCACGTTCACGCGCTATGGCTTGAACGTTCGGGTCGGCCAACAGGTCCGTTCGGCCATTTTGTGCGCCAATCAGGCCACCGACGGTTTTCGCGTCGAGAACCATGCGGGCCATCGGGTGCAAATGTCGGCCAACGAGCCGCCCATGGAAATGAGCGACGAGGCCAAGGCGCATTATCGTATCCAGGTGGGCGCCGTCGGCGACGGGCCGTTCCTGGAAGGATGGTATGAACGGGAACGGATCGGCAAGGAGGGGGAAGTGACGATGCGCTGGTCCAAGACGAGTTCGCGAATGATCCTTCCGGTGATCCCCGGCAAGCCGTACGAGATCAGCATCGAGGTCAACGTCCCCGATCAGGCCGAAGCGCCTGACGCGGGCCTCTATCTTGAAGACAAACGAATCGCGGAGTTGCCAAAAGGCGCCGCGACACTGAAGGTTCAACTGGCTCCCTGCGCCTCCGAGCGCATCATGCTGGAGCTGCGTTGTCGTGGCTGGGTGCCCAAAAAGCTTGTTCCCGGCTCCCAGGATCCGCGCACGCTTGGCGTCAGCGTCTTCTCGATTGTTCTGCGCGCCGAAGGAGCGACAAGCGAGGTCTTCGACGCCAACAAGGGAGAGTAACACCGTGGAATCACGCGGGTTGTCATCTGGAGTTACCCATAATGTCTAGAGTCTGGTTCTTTCGTCATCTTCAATGGAGTTCGCTTGTTATCATGGGTTCTCTTATGGGTTATGCCCATGCCGAGGAGAAAACCCCGCCGGCTACTCCAGCGGATCAGTCGAGCCTCAAGGGCGAAATCGATCTGACCAAACTGGGGTATCAACGGAGCGAGCAGGGCAACGTCGCCCTGTTGAACGGCGATTGGGCAGGGCAGGATCGAGCGGTCATCGACACACTGGCCGCCGCGTTGCGGAATAGAAATTACAACGTCACCCTGATCGACGCCGAGGCATTCCTCGATCCAAGGGTTGTCACGCCCGAGCGGTTTGATCTGCTCGTGGTCACCGGCGGCCGACAACTGCCGGTCGAGTTAGGCGGAACGCTGAGACGCTATCTTGATAGTCGCGGAAACCTGCTCGTCCTCGGCGCACCGCTGTTCGCCGAACCGCATTGCCGCCTCGCCGGCCGGTGGATAACCGCCGCCGAGCTGCAAGCCACGCTGAACGCCACGCCGACGGCGAAGATGCTATTCGACTTCGAGTCCGGCGGTTTGGAAGCATGGTCCCGCGAAAGCAACGATCCGGGAAGCCCTGTTGCATTGGAGATCACCGATGAAGGGGCCGCCGGTTCCAAGCGAGCCATGCACGTCAAGATCACCAATCTAACCAATTGGGAGACCTTCGCGAGCCCCGCGCTGCCTCAAGGTAGTGTACCGCCGGAACACGTGTTGACCTGTTTCTGGGCCAAAGGTGGTCCGCAGACCACGCACTTGGCCGTCGGATGGAAGGAACGGGACGGCAGCCGTTGGATCACGACGGTGCCGCTGACCACGCAATGGCGGTATTACGTACTCCCGCCCGGGCGCTTTCCTTATTGGCACGACAGCGCGACTGGCGAGAAACGCGGCAAACCGGGCGATCAGGTCAATCCCGCAAACGGCGGGTCGATCCGATTCGGCCTGGCCCTCTCGCATACCGGCCCGCAATTCGGAGATCACGAGTTCTGGGTTGACCAGGTGGGCGTGGCGCCCAGTTCGGTGGGTGAGATGACCGAACCGCCGCCGGTGGATTTCCCGGTGACCGACCTGCTTTGGCCGACCTACAAGTGTTATGTGACCGAGGACATCGGCCAAATCCGTCCTAACGGTATGCAGGCAATGATTGGCGATCGCGATTTGCCTATCGCGCGACACCTCTGGTGTCCTCACCAGCGGCCGCAGGGTACGGGATTTAACAAGAAACGCGCTTGGCGGATGATTACGGTGGCCGAAGCGATCGGTAGTGATCGCGGTTTTCGCGGGCCGGCTTTGGCCGTCATGGTCAATCAACCTTCGCAAGGCCGTGCCCACGCCTGGGCGACGTTGGGTTCGGAGGATACGGCCTTTCTGGCCGCGCCGGAAACGGTCAACGCCCTTGCAAGCGTGGCCGAACGCATGATTGAGGGCCTTTATCTGCTTGAAGGTGGCAGTGAGTTCTATACCTATTTTCAGGGTGAACCGATCCGGTTGGGAGCCCGTGTGGTCCATGCCCGCCGCGGCGATCAAGCACAAATCAGTCTTCGTCTTCGAGTCAATGCGGGCGAAACCGAGGTGTTTTCCCAGACGAACCCAATCACCGCTCGCGCGGGCGACGCGCCGGCCGTCCTCGAATGTTCCTGGAAGCCGGACCGCCTCGACCCCGATGGTTATACCGTCGCCGCGGAGTTGATCCGCGACAACCGGGTCATCGACCGCGTGGTTCACGATCTGGGGGTATATGAACCGAAAACCGATCCACGATTCGTGGAGGCTCGCGACGGCGATTTTTATCTGGATGGCCGTAAGTGGTACCCCTTTGGCGTAAACCACATGCCCTCCAGCGGAATCGGTTTCGCCATCGAGGATAAACTCTACTTTGAGCAATATTTGAGCGACCGGAGCTACGATCCGGATATCTTCGATCGCGAGTTAGGCCGCATCAAGGCGATGGGCATGAACATGGTCAGCGCGTTCATCTACCACGGGATGAACGCCGACCGAAATCTGGTCGATTACCTTCGTCGTTGCGACAAGCATGGCCTAAAGGTGAATCTCTCGCTACGACCGGGTACCCCGATGGACTTTGAGTGGCCGAATATTCGCCAGATGATCGTGGACAATCGCCTCGCCGAGAATGACACGGTGTTTGCCTATGATCTGGCGTGGGAACCGTTCATCGGCCGCCATGCTGAACGAAAGCGGTGGGACAAGCAATGGGACGAGTGGGTTCAGCGGCGTTACGGCTCGATCGAAAACGCCGAACAGGTCTGGTCATTCGATGCGCCGCGCAACAAAGATGGGTCTCTCACCAACCCAACCGATGACCAGTGTGGTGCCGACGGCCCTTGGCGCAAGCAGGTCGTGGACTACCGCCGCTTCATTGACGAACTGGTGGACAAGCATTACAGCGAGGCTCGGCGGCTGGTGCATTCCGTTGACCCCAATCACCTGGTCAGCTTCCGGATGACGATGGCCGGCGATCCGACGCTCAATCAGTCGATCAACATGCCCTATGATTTTCGTAGTTTGATCAAAGGGGTGGACATCTTCGAGCCCGAGGGTTACGGGCGTATTGGGGATTGGGAGCGAATCCGACCAGGTCTGTTCACGGTCGCTTATGCCCGGGCGGTCGATCCGACCAAGCCGATCATGTGGGCCGAATTCGGCATGAGCGCATGGGATCGCGAGGCCATGGAGAGCAGTCCGGCAAGATTGGAGTCTGTCGGCCGATTCTACGAGGACTTCCTCAAGATGGTGATGCAGAGCGGGGCGAACGGGGCGGTGAGCTGGTGGTATCCCGGCGGCTTTCGGGTGAACGAGAACAGCGATTACGGCATCATCAACTGCGACGGGACCGACCGGCCGGCCACCAAAGTCATTCGTGAGTTCGCTCCCAGGATGACCAGCCCTCGCGAAATCCCCCAGCCTGATGTGTGGATCGAGTACGACCCTGACGACCCGGCGGGTATCGAGGGAATCTATAAAAAGGTCGGACCACGATTCTGGCAGGCCATCGACGCGGGCAAGTTCCCGGGCCTGAGGGCAAAAGAATAGGGTGGCTTGCTCCAAGCGGTTTGCGGATGGGGTTTATCGCGACCGGATCCGGAGGGATTCGTTGACCACCACCAAGGGTATTGCTTTCGCTGACCGAACGTTGGCCGCGACAAGGCCATGATCTGGATTGAACTTGCCTCTGCTCTTCATGATTATTCATGGATGGGTAACCCTCCTTGGCGGTTTGAGTTGTTACGGCAATCGTTTCATTCCGCGCAATCCGGATCGGCCGGCACGCTCGCCCCACTCATGCACCGCTGGAAAACGCGCACATCGTCCTGGTCCACGTCCGGATCACTGTCCATTTTGGTATCCTGACAATCCGGGCGGTTCTGCGAAACACCCGAACCGCTCAGGCATGCTTGCAAGTGGCCGAAGTCTTCCAGGTCGACATCGTGGTCGCCGTCAAAATCGCCGTTAACTCCGGCTTGGGTAACAAAGAATATATTCGTGGCCGCTTCCGAGGGAGGATAAGACAGCGACCCCGACCTCACGCGATAGAAATATTGTCGATTCGGTGCCAGATGAGTCAACTGTATGGCGTGTGATTGGACCGAGGCAACATCCTCGATGGTACATCCATAACCGGTCGTGACGCCGTAGTCGACACTCGAAGAAAGCGAGCCGGCGGTATCCCACCGAACAGTCGCCTGTGTTGCCCCGATCGATTCCGCCCTCAGGTTAGCCAGTTGCCAGGGTGTGAGGTAAACACGCATGGGCGACCCCTCGGAAGTCGTGACGATATCTCCACCGTTCCGGGCATAACAAATCCCCTCACCCTGAGGCTCGCCGGACAAACTGATCACCCGCGGGGTTTGCCCGAAAACAGTGTTGAATGGCTGGCCTTCGGGAAGAATAAACTCATAGGCGGAGTTGTAGGCGCGAATCAGGACACGCCGACCTTCCGCATCGACGTCGGCACCGGTGGTCTGAACCGAAAGGATCGGAGTAAGATCGGTAACGAACGTCAGAACGTGAATCACGCCGCTGTTCCAGGTGATCGACGCGGCCGGCAGCATGAAGACCCGAATCGCCGCGGTACCGTCGTTGGTCCGCTTGGTCACTACGTAGAAATCGCCGCTGACCGGATGGACCAACAGGCTCTCGGCATCGTACCGCTCATCGTTCGTATCCGCCGGCTGAAACGGAACGCTGGAATCCGGATATTCAAAGCGCATCGTCTCGAAAGCGGTACTCAAGCTGACGGTGGGGCCGTCGGGGTCGATGGTCGGTTCGCTGAATCGATGAATTTGCTTATCGGTACGGCTACAGGGCGGGTTATCCCCCCCGTCGAAGAGATAGATCAGGCCGGCCGGCCCGTTGGCGATGTCCTCCCAATCGACACTCGACGCCCCCGGGAGATCGACGTAGCCCATGTTTTTGGCCGTCCCGGCGCTGATGTCCGCGGCCGACATACGAAATACCCATACGCGGGGGCCTGCACCGGAGTCCTCGTTGGTCCAATAGAGATTCGCATTCATTCGGCTGGGAACAACCCCGCTTGATTCCTGCACCTGGCTGGTATCCAGTGCCGCCGCCAGGTTATGCGGGCCGTAGACATGCGTGGTCCACTGCCCCCAGGTTACAAGTGGTGATAACCAACAGACCAGCGGAACCAGCCACAAACCCGGATCATGGAGTCTTATAATGCTCCTCAACCGCGTATCCCCGACTTACACTCGAATGATTTCATGTACGCCCTGGCGAAATGTTACGCCCTTTCGATGGTGGATATAATTTCATCAAGAATTACGGATACCCGCAATAACGGTCCCTTCGCGTTTCGCGACCGACCGACTTCGGCATCTTCGTTGACGATTGGGGTTCACCCGCTGGATGAAATGATACCAAAAGCAGAAAGCGAAGACGAGTAACAATTGATGCCCAGAATGCCTAGCCCGCCCCCTTTTGGCGACATAAGTATTTTATTTACAAATAGATATGCTCCACGGCCGATTGCGTATCGCCCACGTGCTCGGGACGCTTGATGTTTCATGGGGTGCCCCCCGGGGCGATAAACAGAAAAACTGGATCGAAGTAATATGGCCATCCATTTGAAATCATTTTGATAATGCGTATACTGACTGGACTCGATAGCGGTAAGACAGGAAGGTAACAACGCCAAAGGATTCGACCATGAGAGAGAAAATTCATCCCGCCTACCATGATTGCACCGTGACCTGTGGTTGCGGGCATTCGTTCAAGACCCGCTCGACCAAGCCGGAGCTGAAGATCGAAATCTGCTCCAACTGCCACCCATTCTTCACCGGGCAGCAGAAGTTCATCGACGCGGCCGGCCGGGTGGAGAAATTCAATAAGAAGTACGGCGGCGACTATTTCACCAAAGCAACCAAGCCCGGCAAAAAGCCGACGGCCAAAGCTTAGCGCCCATCTCTTGCCGCCCCGGCACGGTCCCGGACCGTATGCCGACGCGACGGCCAAGAGGTTTGGCGCTGCCGATAATCAAAACCACGTCGGATCGGCGGCGAACCCCCAACGAACCCGATCCGGCGTGGATTTTCTTTTAATGCACGTGCAATCATGACGCCATCCGCCTCCATCGACGATCCGGTTATTCGCAAGCTCGAGGAAATCAGCACTCGCTTCGCCTTCGTCGCCGAGGAAATGAACCGCCCCGAAAACGCCGGTCACCCCGTCCGCATCGTGGAGCTATCCAAGGAGCACGGTCGGCTCCGGCGGATCGTCGAACCTTACCAGGAATACCGCAAAGCCCTCAGCGCCGTGGAGGAAAGCAAAACCCTCCTGGCCGATCCGACAAGTGACGCCGAGCTTAAGGCCCTGGCCGAGGAAGAGGCGGAACAAAGCCTCCACAAAGCGGAAGAATTGCTCGAAGGCATCAAGAAAGCTTTAGTCAGCAGCGACGACGCGGCCATCGAGTCCATCATCCTGGAAATCCGGGCGGGCACCGGCGGCGAGGAAGCCGCCCTGTTCGCCGGCAATCTCTACGACATGTACCTGCGCTACTGCGACCGCCAGTCGTTCAAGGTGGAAGTCATGGACGCTTCCCCTTCCGATCTGGGCGGGTATCGGGAAATCATTCTTAACATTCGTGGACCGGGCGTTTATCAGCACCTTGGCTACGAAGGCGGCGGGCATCGCGTGCAGCGCGTGCCCGAGACCGAAACCCAGGGCCGCATCCACACCTCCGCCGCAACCGTGGCCGTCCTGCCCGAGCCGGAAGAGGTGGATGTGCAGATCGACTGGGAAAAGGATGTCATCGAGCACGTCAGCCGCGCCGGCGGTCCCGGCGGGCAGAACGTCAATAAAGTGTCGTCGGCCATCAAGCTTGAACACGTGCCCACCGGCATCACCGTGTCCATGCGCGACGAAAAAAGCCAGCATAAGAACCGGGCCAAGGCCCGCCGCATCCTGGTTACCCGCATCTACGACCATTTCATGCAGAGCCAGCGGGCCGAGCGGGATGCCAGCCGACGGGGCATGATCGGCTCGGGCGACCGAAGCCAGCGGATTCGCACCTATAATTTCCCCCAGAATCGCTGCACCGACCACCGCATCAATCTGGACCTCTACAGTCTCGACAAAATCATGCAAGGCGACCTCGACGAGATCGTCGCCGCCTTGCAGGAATATGACTACCAGCAGCGGCTGAAAAACCTGTGATAATGGCATAACCGGCCCGGCGGGCACACGATACCGGGCTTATGCCGATTCGTGGGGCTGGACGTTTGGGATCGGCCGGTCTATCCTTTTACCGGATAGCGGGTCTTTCCATTATCGGAACGAATAACCCATGACCACGGGAGGATCGATCATGTCCATGCCAAAGCGTGCCATAGCGGCCTTCGCCTGCGCGGCGATTCTGATCGGAATTATATTCGCGGGAACGGCGGTTTTGGCCGCCGAGGACAAACCGGCCGTCGCCCCCAAGGATGACGTGGTCAAGGTCCAGGCCGAGGGCGAGGGGCTGGACAAGGAACAGGCGATCAAGGCCGCCCTGCGCGCCGCCCTCGAAAAAGGCGGCAAGCAGGAAATCTTTTCCGATACCAAGGTCGAGAACTACCAGTTGA
>CAZXSA010000095.1:0-17071 GCA_964642815.1 uncultured Planctomycetales bacterium
GATCGAGGCCATGCGCAGGGGTGACTGGAACGTAAGGGCCATTCAGGATTATCATAAAACCTGACCACGACATCACGCCCATTTCGTGCCGATCAAAGGTTACGCCACCTGTCGCGACATCTTAACAACCAGCCCAATGGCCCGGTCCAAGTCAAACGCCTGAAAGTCACGGTCCCGCAACACCATCCTCAACCGGGCATCCAGTTGGCGGCGGAGGGAAGCAAGCCGTTCCGTACCGATATCGACGGGCAGGTTCCCCGGCACGGCCAACTTCCGACGAACCAGGCCGACCAGTTGCATATCGCTTGCGTCCAAACCAAGACGCTGAACGGCATAATCGAGGTCGAAAAAATCACGGATAGCTACATCCTTGCGGGACAAGGCTGCCCGAAATTTCTCGGCCATCCCCTCGTGCATATCGATGCAGTTCATCGACAGAGGAGGTACGCTGGCTTGACCACTCACAGGATCGAGCAGCAGGGTGCGGACAGGCATGAACTGAATGGGCCTCACCAGCGGCTCTCGTACGCTCACTTCGATATGAATGGACTCGCGCTGGCCTGTCGTGGGCGAGTGGTAGCCGACGGCGCCGTTATATTGCGTGGAGATGCTTGCGCCCTGGAGCGGCTCGATCGTGGAAAACGCCGGAACTTGATCGGCGACGACAGCAACTGCTTTCTTTATCTCCGTAACCGCCTTCCGGCGTGTCTGGCGATTGGCCTCGACGGGCATGGGAATCGAGAAGTCAAGGTCTTCGCTGAGTCGGTAAAACCCGGCATAGACCTTCGCCAGGCATGTGCCGCCCTTGAAAACAAGTTGGCTGCCCCCCTGACGAACCAGATAGCTTATCAGAGCGGTACAGAAGTAGTCCTTTTCGATGAGGCGTGCGTTAAAACCCGTTCTCGACGCCGTGAAGTTGATCGCCTCGCGGAACAAAGGCAGATCGTCATGAAGGTTGAGTCCGGCCGATTCAGACATTAACGACCACTCCCCATCGCTTCAAAAGAACTCCCCGCACGGGGCGTTCGGGAACAAACGGAATCTTCACCGTCGATGGGGTCAGCCTCCGCCGCAGTCTGTTAAGAATACGATCCTCCACGTTCATCTGTTCCAAGAGTGCCCCGATGCGGCGAATGGTGCCCCTATTGCCATAGCGGACCGTAGCCTCGGCCAAGTCGTTCAGCGCGATGCGCCCGGCGTTCACATCCCTTTTAATCCATTCGTAGGCCCGGGGCAGACTGTCGAACCTCGGCCAGTCATACACCGCGTCAACCAGCGTGCGTACGCGGGACGAGTAGATCAACGTCTCGCCGCCGGGCGTTTCAAACTGCTCGGTGTCGCCCAGTCGTTCACCATCGACCTTGATCAGCGCAAGGTTGACCGGCCCAATGGCCCGCGCGCCGGAGAGAGCGTCGTTGTAGAGTGTGATACGCAAGGCAATCTGTTCATCATAGCCGTAGCGATTGAAGGCGCTGGGGCCGGTAATCTGGTAGCGAGCCCGTTTGTCGGCCATGAGGGCGTTGATAGCCGCGGCCTCATCAGGCGTCCAGATACCGCCGAGGGGCAGTTTGTCAGGAAACAGGTAGAGGCCTTTCCGGACCTTGGCGATCATCCCGTTCCGAGCCATTCGGCTGAGTAATTCCCTCTCCTGCTTGGCCGTGATGCGTAACGCGGCCGCCAGATAACCGGACCCGACGACGCGGAGGTTACGCATCTGAACGTAAGCCAGGGCAGCGGATTCGAGTTGTCCAAGCTTTCGTGCCATGTCGTTATTCTATTTTTGGCAAATTGCCTGTCAAGCAATATACATAAAATACCGTTACTGCCCATCGGCGTATCTTCCGCCGGCTCGCCAACCTGTTTTCATCGGCGGCCATAAAACTGTCGGGTACGATCCAGCGGGCATGAAACCCTCGCTTGCCCGCCACAGCCTACCAAGGCGAGGCTCCGCCGTGGCGAGCGAGGTAAACTGCTTCGGGCTGGTGGTGCCTTGCTCGCGCTGCGGGCTGGTGGTGCCTTGCTCGCGCCGCGGGCTGGTAGTCCCTCGCTGGCCCGCCACGGCGGGTAAACTGCTTCGGGCTGGTAGTCCCTCGCTTGCCCGCCACGGCGGGTAAACTGCCTCGGGCTGGTGATCCTTTGCTCGCCTGCCATGCTCGTGACACCGATGCCATGACTGTTTAAGATGCGTACCGTATATCACTTGCCGGCCGTGGTGCAATGAGACAAAAGGCTCACGTATGGGAGAACAAATCATGTTTCTGGGTTCATCCTTGGGTACACGAATCGCAATCACGACCCTTATGCTTCTTCCGCTCATCTGGTTGCTCGGCTGCACTCAATTAAACTCGCCGGCAGCGGCCGACGCCTCGATGCGCGTGCAATACTTGCGTTGCGAATATCTGGTCGATCCGCTGGGGATCGACGAGATTCATCCGCGGCTGAGTTGGGAACTGGAGGACGGTCGCCGCGGCGCGGGCCAGACCGCGTACCACATTCTGGTGTCGAGTAGTCCGGACTTGCTCCGTAAGGACAACGGCGACCTGTGGGATACGGGCAAGGTCAAAACCGATCAATCGTTTCATGTGGGTTACGCCGGCCGTCCTTTGACTTCCGGGCAGCGCTGCTGGTGGAAGGTGAGGGTCTGGGACCATGCCAGCCGTCCTTCCGAATGGAGTGCGCCGGCTTTCTGGAGCATGGGCCTGTTGAATGAAGCCGACTGGCAAGGTAAGTGGATCGGGGCCGAGGCCCCCGTGAAACCCGTCTCCACCGAAGACGTTTTCAACGGCGCGCAATGGATCTGGGCACCCGGCGAGCAACCCGCTTCGGTAAAGGCTCCACCTGGGCCGTGTTACTTTCGCCGCGCGTTAACCCTGCCGGCCGACCGAAACATTTCCAAGGTTGAGTGCCTCATGACCGCCGACGATGAATTTTACCTCTACGTCAACGGCCACGCCCTGAGCGGTTACGCCACGTTCAATCAGGCCAAGAGGCTGGACATCGCCTCGTTTCTGCAAAAAGGCGAAAACATCCTGGCCGTCGCCGGTCGGAACGGCGGTGGCGAACCCAACCCGGCGGGGTTCATCGGCCGCGTACGGATCGAATTTACCGAAGGGGAACCAATCGAAATTCATACGGATACCGAGTGGCGGGCCAGTTACGAAGGTCCTTCAGGTTGGGAAAAACCGGAGTTCGATGACCAGAACTGGTCGGCCGCTCAGTTACTCGGCGGCAATGGCATGGCTCCCTGGGGTCTGGTCAGTGACGCGACGGATGACCGTGGTCTGGCGGCCCGTATGCTTCGCCGCGAATTTCAGGTGTCCAAACCCGTCAAGCACGCGACGGCTTACGTGTGTGGGCTTGGGGTTTTCGAGTTGTATCTTAACGGGCAAAGAGTCTCCGACCACGTGCTGCAACCGGCCTTGTCCGAGTATGATCGGCGCGCGTATTACATCACCTTTGATATGACCAATCTCCTGCAACCAGGCGACAACGCCGTTGGAGTCATGCTCGGCAACGGTCGATACTGGGCGCCGCGAACGAAGGTGCCGGTCCCCACGCGTGACTATGGAGTACCCCGGTTACTGCTGCAAATGAATATCATCTACCAGGACGGGACCAGCGAAACGGTGGTCAGCGACGCAAGCTGGAAGGTCACCACCACCGGCCCGATCCAGGCCAATAACGAATATGATGGTGAGATATATGACGCCCGCATGGAAATGGATCGGTGGAACCAGGTCGGTTTCAACGACCGCGAATGGTCGCCGGCCCAGGTGCTTGAGGCTCCCAAGGGCCGACTCAGGACTCAGATGATCGATCCCATGCGGGTGACGGAGACGATCCAGCCAGTGGCGGTTCGCGAATTGCGGCCGGGCGTGCATATATTCGATATGGGCCAGAATATGGTGGGCTGGTGCCGCATTCGGGTCAGTGGGTCGGCCGGCACGAAAATCACTTTACGACACGCGGAAACGGTTCAGCCGGACGGTTCACTCTATACGGAGAATTTGCGTTCAGCCCGCGCGGAGGATGTATACATTCTCCGGGGCGAGGGCACCGAAACCTACGAACCGCGTTTTGTCTTTCATGGTTTCCGATTCGTGGAAGTCATCGGCTGGCCAGGAAAGCCGGATCGATCATGCCTGGAAGGTCGAGTCGTCCATGATAATCTGGCGGTCGTCGGCGATTTCCATTGCTCGAGCGAGATCATCAACCGGCTTTATCGCAATATCGTCTGGGGGATGCGCGGCAACTATCGGAGCGTCCCCACCGATTGCCCGCAGCGCGACGAGCGGCAAGGCTGGCTCGGCGACCGCTCCGAGGAATCCCGGGGCGAAAGCTATATCTTCGACACCTTTAAATTCTATGGCAAGTGGATCACCGACATGGCCGACGCCCAGAGCGAAAAAGGCGAAATCCCCGACGTGGCCCCGCCTTTTTGGCCTATGTATTCGAACAACGTGACCTGGCCGAGCAGTTTCATCATCATCCCCGGCATGATTCATGACCAGTTCGCGGACCTGCGCGTCCTGGAAACGCATTATGCTTCCATGAAAAAGTGGATCGATTTCATGTCCGGTTTTATCCAGGACGGCCTCATGCCGCGGGACACGTACGGCGATTGGTGCGTGCCTCCTGAACTGCCGGAGCTTATTCATTCCCGCGATCCGATGCGTCAAACGAAGGGGATACTGATCGCCACCGCATATTTCTGTCATGATTTGCGTCTCATGGCTCGTTACGCCAGGCTCCTGGGGAAGACCGACGATGCCGGCGATTTCGAGGCCCGGGCGGCCAAGATGAAGGAAGCTTTCCATGGCGCATTCTACCGGGCACAAGAGCATCAATACGACAACGGTTCGATGACTTCTTCCGTTCTGGCCCTCGCCCTGGATCTGGCCCCTTCGGCCGACCGCACGAAAATCTTTGATAGGCTGATCGACAAACTTCTGGTCGAGCACAAAGGCCATATCGGGACCGGCTTGATCGGTTGCCAATGGTTGATGCGCACCCTGACCCGTAACGGGCGGCCGGATGTCGCCCTGCAACTGGCCCAGAACCGGACTTACCCAAGTTGGGGGTATATGCTCGAAAAAGATGCCACGACCATCTGGGAACTGTGGAACGGGGACACGGCCAATCCGGCCATGAACTCGCACAATCATGTGATGCTCATCGGCGACCTGTTGACCTGGTGCTACGAGGACCTGGCCGGTATACGTCCCGATCCGGAGCGGCCCGGCTTCAAACATGTCATCATGAAACCGCAACCGGTCGGCGACCTGAGTTTCGTGCAGGCCCGCTTGCGCACGATAAGCGGCCGCGTGGCCAGCCGATGGCGCGTGGAAGGTGGCACATTTTATTGGGAAATCGAGATTCCCCCCGGGGCGAGCGCGACGATTTACGTTCCCACGGCCGATCCGACAACGGTGCAGGAAAGCGGCCGTCCCACGGAGCAAGCGGAGGGCGTCACCCTCCTGCGCATCGAACCGGGTCGGGCCGTGTTTTCGATTCAATCCGGGAAATACCGTTTTGTTTCAAAGAAATCCGAATAACCCGGTTTTCCGTCGGCAAAAGTAAAATTAAACAACCGCTTGGCCTGGCACGGGCGGTTTATGCGCGCAGCGAAACAATGCCACGACGACTTTAATCGCATGATCTTGACGCTGACGCGAATGTGAGATCGAACAGACGATCACCGCGGCCTAGTCGTCTTCGGCGCGGACAACGATTGCCCATTTTCCTGCCAATCGCTACACTTGATCCGTCGTTTTGATCTTTCCCGGAACACTTTTCCCTTTTCTTAACGCGAAAGGAGCGTGCGATGAGATCATCCGCCTCGGGTTGGACCTCTCTCATCTTATCGTTGACCCTGCTGCATTCAGGGGCGTCCGCGGCGGAATCATCCGCCGGTTCCTCCAAAGCCAAGCTATCGCCCGGCTATGTTCAGGGTGATGTCAACAGCTATTCCTTTGTTCCCATTCGCACGTACACGCCCAAGGAGGGCATCGGAATCCTGCCCTACCTGTTCGAATACAGTTTAATGAAGTGGTCGGGCGACCAGCCGCTCGAATATTATCACGCCGAGAACATCCGCCGTATCGATATCGCCAGCAAGTGGTCCACCTGCATCCAACTCTATAATCGCTACGATTCTTATCATGACGAAATCATCAACTTGATGATTCGTTGTTTCCGCAATCGCCAATTGATTATTCTCAGCGCCACGCCCGGCGGCAAGGATCCAACCAAGAATGCGATGCAAAACCTGGTCGCGATCCTCGAAACCCTTTGGCGGAACCGAAATAAAACCCTGGTCAACCCGGAAGGCGACAAGGCCACCGGCCAACAGTTGATCAACAATATATTGGCCGCCAAGTTGGGGGATGAGGGGGAATGCGGCCTGAAAACGGAAGGATTGGAAAAGCTATTTGACGAATTCGATCAAAATATCCGGTTCCGAAACATGGGAGGACGCCGGCCGTTCCGGCACATCAAGGGCTGGTACAACATGCTCGGTTATACCGCCGGTTGCTATGCCGCCGGCAAGGAGGATGTCAAGGAACACCAGCGCATCCTGTTACCGTCCAATACCCAGGCCATCGGGGTTGACGTCTATCACTACTGGTTCCATACCGTCAGTCCCTTCGATCCGGCGGATCTCTCCATACCTCGTGAAAAAGTTCGTGCCCATTCGGACGAATGGCAGCGGATTCGCACGAAATACTATCCGGCAGGCATCAAAGTGAGCGCCGGTATGGATTTGAGTGATCCGAAAAACTGGACGCCGGAATGTTTCAGTGACACGCATGCATTGATGAACGCCATTAAAATGGCCGGGTCCAGAAACGCGATGATGTGGTATATCGCGGTGAGCAGCCAGCTCGGCCCGGCGGGCAAGGAAACCACCTATACCACGCCGGTCGAGACCATGGAATCCTACTACGATCATCTCAAGGCCGGCCCCTGGGTTGCCTTGAGCTGGTGGATCTTTGATGAGCGGGAACGCAATACCCAGGGCGGATTAGCCTACTACGATAAAACACTCGTTCACTATACTCCCAAGAACCTGGAAGGCGTGCCTTATTCGCAGGAAATGCTCACCTACTGGCATGATGAATACGTGGCCGTGAAAATGCGTATGTTTAACGACGTGGTCTATAACCAGTTCAAGCATCTGAACGGTTCAGCCCCTCAATCGAAGGAATAGTCTCTTTTCAGAGGAGTTCAGGATATGGTTTTAAACAAGTCTACAACTTGCGTGCTCGCTTTGGGGTTGGCGGCGACGTTGTCCCTGGGCCAATCAGCAAGCGACCAGAGCGGTCCCGCGGCGGGACAGGACCATAAGCTCCCTCCGGGTTATGTCCAAGGCGACGTGGTCAGTTACTCCTATGTTCCCATTCGCACGTACACGCCGAAAGAGGGTATCGGAATCCTGCCCTACCTGATGGAATGCTACCTGATGAAATGGGCGGGCAAAACCCCGCTCGAAGAGCATCATGCTGAAAACATCCGGCGTATCGATATCGCCAGCCAATGGTCCACGGGTATCATGCTCTACGCGCGGAAGACCGAGTGGCGGGACGAATTGATCCATCTGATGATCCGCTGTTTTCATCGTCGACAACTGATCGTATTTTATTGTTATTACAATACGAAACTGCCGGAAGACGAACAATACCTTCCCTTGCGACTCATCTTGGACAAACTCTGGCAGGAAAGGGATCAAATCCTGGTCAGCCCCGAGGGGGATAAAGCCACCGGCCGACAATTGATTCATAATATCCTGGCCAATGGTTGCGGTGACGAGGGTGAATGCGGCTTGGGCACCAAAGGGCTGGAGAAGGTTTACGCGGTATTTGATCGCCACATTCGCCTGCGGGAAATGAACGGCGAAACTCCGTTTCGTCATATCAAGGCCTGGTACAACATGCTGGCCTACCCGGCAATCGACTATAAAGGCTGCTACGCCGCCACGCAGGAGGACGTGGATCGGCATAAGCGGGTCAAGCTGCCGTCGAACACGCAGGCCATCGGCGTGGATGCGTATCATTACTGGTTTCACACGAACAGTCCCTTTGACCCCGCCGACCTGTCCATTCCGCGTGACAAAGTCCGGGCCCACTCCGACGAATGGCAGCGCCTTCGAACCCAATACTACCCGGAAGGCTTGAAAGTGCGGGTTTGCGAAAATAGTAAAGATCCACAAACCTGGATCCCCGAATGCTGGAACGATACCCACGCCCTGATGAGCGCACTTGAGCTGGCCGGCGCGCAAAACGCCATGATGTGGTACTACGGCTTGTGCGAACAGATCGGCCCTTCGGGCGGCGAAACCACCACTTACACCACGCCCGTCGAAACCATGGAATCCTACTACGATCACCTCAAGGCCGGTCCTTGGACGGGCTTGATCTGGTGGTATTTCAGCGGGGGGCCCGGCGGCCAGGGTGGGCTGGATTACTACGACAAGACCCTTAAGCATTTTACGCCTCAACATCCGGAAGGCGTGCCCTACTCACCCGAAATGCTGAATTACTGGCACGACGCCTACGTCAACGCCAAGAAGCGCATGTTCAACGACGTGGTCTATAACCAGTTCAAGCATCTGAACGGCTCAAAACCTAACCCATAAACCTTTTTCATGGAGACCAAGTCATGCCGACAAGTAATAAGATGATCCTGACGGTCGGGTTATTCCTCTTATCGCTCCCCTCGTGCGGTCGCATACAGGCGGAGTCGGCGACCCCGACGATGGCGGTGGCAACCAACAAGCTGCCTCCCGGCCATGTCCAAGGCGACGTGGTCAGCTATTCCTACGTACCCATTCGTCATTTTCCACCCCAAGAGGGCATCGGCATCATGCCCTATCTGATGGAGTATCTGATGATGCGCTGGTCGAACGACCAGCCACTCGACGTTTATCACGATGAAAACATCCGGCGTATCGATATCGTCGGCCAATGGTCGACGGCCATCATGCTCTACGCTCGCAAGAACGAATGGCGCGATGAAATCATCAACCTCATGCTCCGCGGTTATCGCAACCGGCAACTTATCGTGATCCGGGATTATTATCAGCTCCGCCCCAAGAAAGGCGAGGACACGGTCGGCCCGCAATTCCAGAACCTCCGCGACATTCTCGACAAACTCTGGGAAAACCGTGACCGCGAACTGGTCAGCCCGGAGGGCGACCGGGCCACCGGCCGACAGCTCATCAACAACATCCTCGCCTGCAAACTCGGCGACGAGGGCGAATGCACCCTCAAGACCGAAGGCATGGAACGGATGATCAACGAGTTCAACGAACGCATCCGCCTCCGCGCCATCGACGGCGAGCAACCCTTCCGCCATATCAAGAGCTGGTACAACATGTTCGGCTTCGCGGCCTTCGATTTCCGCACCTGCCTGGCGGCCAATGCCACCGAGGTCGAAAAATACAAGCGATTTATCCTTCCGAAAAACACCCAGGCCATCGGTGTCGATGTCTATCATTATTGGTTCATCAACCGCAGCCCCTTCGACCCGGCCGATTTGTCCATCCCCCGGGAAAAGGTTCGAGCCGTTTCCGACGAGTGGCAGCGCCTGCACACCCAGTACTACCCGGCGGGCCTGCGAGCGAGGGTTTGCGACGGCAAGGCCTCTCACCCGGCCAATCGGATCCCCGAATGCTTTAACGACACCCACGCCACCCTGCAGGCCATCGAGCTGGCCGGCGCGAAAGACGCGGAAATGTGGTACATCCCCTTCTGCGGACAACTGGTCGGCAACAAGGATATCGTCACGTATACCACGCCGATCGAGACGATGGATTCCTATTACGACCATCTCAAGGCCGGCCCCTGGGTAGCCATGTGCTGGTGGTATTTCGATCCACAGAGCCCGGATGGCCAGGGCGGCCTGCATTATTACGACAAAACCCTGGTGCATTGCACGAAAGAGCATCCGGAAGGAATCCCTTATTCACCGGAAATGCTCGATTACTGGCACCGTGAATACGTGGCCCACAAAATGCGCATGTTCAACGACGTGGTTTATAACCAGTTCGGCCATCTGAACGACCCGAAACCGAAGGAGAATCGCAAATGAAGGAGATCCGCATGTTGAAATCGCCGGTCTTTTTGCGATCAGGCATGAGGCTCGTCATCCTTTTGGCCATGACGATCAGCCTGGTAACCCCGACCGCTCAGGCCGCGGAACCTGTGCGCAAAGGGAAGAAATTACCCGATGGCTTTGTGCAGGGCGACGTGGTCAGCTATTCGTATGTCCCGACTTGTACCTGGAGCCCCCAGGAAAGCATCGGGATCCTACCCTATCTTTTCGAATACCGCTTGATGGCCTGGGACGGTCAGAATCCCCTGGAAAAATATCACGCGGAAAACGTCCGCCGGATCGATATCGCCAGCCAATGGTCCACCGCGATCATGCTGAATAATCGGGACAAGTCCTGGCAAAATGAGATCATCAATCTGATGATCCGTTGCCATAAAAACCGCCAACTCATCATCCTGCTGGCCTCTCCGAGCGCCAAGAATCCGGCCAAGAATTCATACCAGAATTTCATTGACATTCTGGAGCTCCTGTGGGCCAAACGCGATGCGGAACTGGTCAACCCGGAGGGCGATAAAGCCACGGGCCGTCAGTTGATTAACAACATATTGGCCGGCCATCTGGGCGATGAAGGAGAATGCGGCCTGAAGACCGAAGGATTGCGAAGACTGTTCGGCAACTTTGAGCGGGATGTCCGGCTGCGCAAAATGGGCAACGAACAGCCTTTCCGGCACATCAAGGGCTGGTACAACATGTTCGGGTTCGCGGCCTTCGGCTACCATACCTGCATGGCCGTCGAGAAGGAGGATGTGGAAAAACACAAACGGTTCATCCTCCCGGAAAACACGCAGGCCATCGGCGTTGACGTCTATCAATACTGGTTCATCAACAACAGCCCGTTTGACCCGGGCGATTTGTCCATTCCCCGTGAAAAAGTCCGAGCCCACTCCGACGATTGGCAGCGTCTGCGTACCCGATATTACCCGGAGGGCTTGAAGGTGCGCGTCTGCGAGGACGCCAAAGATCCCAAAACGTGGATCCCCGAATGCTGGAACGATACCCACGCGCTGCTCCAGGCGATCGAATTGGGACAAGCGAAGAACGCCGAGATGTGGTATATCGGCGTTTGCGGGCAACTGGTCAACGCGGGCAAGGAAACGACCTATACCACGCCCATTGAAACCATGGAATCTTATTACGACCATCTGAAAGCCGGACCCTGGTCGGGTTTGAGCTGGTGGGTCTTCGGCGCGGAAAGTACCTGTCGCGGCGGGCTCGAATACTACGACAAGACGCTGGTGCATTGCACGAAGGAGCATCCGGAAGGAATTTCTTACTCGCCGGAAATGCTCGATTACTGGCATCGCGAATACGTGACCCTCAAAATGCGCATATTCAACGATGTGGTCTACAATCAATTCGGCCATTTGAACGGGCCGAAACCAAAATCGGAGTAACGATCAGCCAAAAGGAGCAGATTGATGAAGACGCGGAAACGAAGTCTCGGCATCATAACGTTTCTTTCCCTCTGGGCTCCGTGCAGCGCAGTCCATAGCCAGGAGAATGTCAGTCCGACGGCGGCGGCGTTCCCGGTGGAGAAATTACCGGCGGGGTATGTACGCGGCGACGTGGTCAGTTATTCCTATGTACCCAATCGCTACTGGGGCCGAGCGGAGGCGATGGGCGTCCTACCCTATCTTTTCGAATATGGCATGATGAAATGGTCCGGGGACCCTCACCTGGAGGCATATCACGAGGAAAACATCCGGCGGATCGATATGGTCAGCAAGTGGTCCACCTGTATTCAGCTTTACAATCGTGAGGCCGCCTGGCGAGATGAGATCATTAACCTGATGATCCGCTGCTTCAAAAATCGCCAGCTCATTATTCTCAGCGCCCGACCCAATGAGGATAAACCGAACAAATGTTCTTTCCGGAACCTCATCGGCATCCTCGAAAAACTGTGGGAGGACCGGGATAAAACGTTGACCAGCCCGGAGGGCGACCAGGCCACCGGTCGCCAGTTGATCAACAACATCCTCATGGTCAATATGGGCGACGAGAACCTGCAGGGCATTAAAACCGACGGTATGACCGCGCTCTTCGATCGCTTCAAACGCGAGATCCGCGATCGACTTTTCGACGGTCAACGACCCTTTGCCCACATCAAAACCTGGTACAACGAAATCCAGTACGGGCTCGGTTGTTACGCCGCCAACGAGGACGAGCTCAATACGCGAAAACCTCGCCAGGGGCGGCAGAAATGGCCGGTGAATTCAGAATTCATCGGCGTGGATGCATATCACTACTGGATGATCGAAAAATCGCCTTTGGATCCCGATGATCCGAACATTCCCCGCCAGAAAATCATTGACCAAGCCGTGCATTGGCAGAACGTCATGACCCAATACCATGGCCCGGATTTTCGAGTCAAGGCAGGCAAAGGCTGGAGACCCGAGCATAGCAATGATACCCACGCGATGTTGCAGGCCATTGACTTGGCCGGCGCGGACCACGCCATGATGTTGTATCTCGGTTGTTCTCAGAACCCCAAAAGAAAATACTTCACGACGCCGATCGAAACCATGGATGCCTATTACGATTCCCTTAAGGCCGGTCCCTGGATCGGGCTGGGGTGGTGGATATTCGACGCGGGCGGGCGTGAGTCGAGCACCCTGGACTATCTCGACAAAACACTCAAACACTACACGGCCGACCATCCCGAGGGGCTCGATTACACGGAAGATCAACTGGAAAGCTATCGCACGCGCTTCATCGCCTCGCGCATGCGGATGTTCAACGACGTGGTTTATAACCAGTTCGGCTATCTGAACGGCCCGCAACCAAGCGAATAAGAATCGGATATTCGGGCCGGCATTCGGCGAATCGTTGGTCATAAATTCGCGGGTTACATCCGCTTACCAACAAGGATAGCCGACGGGTTCACCGCCTGGTTCGATCCAAACGCGAAAATCCCGGCCGGCCCGATCCACGGAGACCCGTATGGCGCGGCCGCCGTTGGGATCGTCCGGATTGGCGATCCGTTCGCGCGGCGCTTGTTCGGCGGCGGTCAGGCGAGTGTTGTGGTGCATTTGCCAGAAGTCCCGCAACCCAGGTGAACCACGTAGCGTTTCCAACGTTTCTCTATCCGCGCCTTTTTCCGGCCCATTGTACATGACCGCGGTCCTTGGCGCCAAAGCGTGGACCAAAACGGGATTGCTGCTCGATTTCAAACCATGATGATCAACCTGTAACAATTCTACCTGGCCGACCCGATTCACGGGACAGACCAGATACTTCTCGGCGTTCCAGGTCAAGTCGCCGCCGAGAAAGAAATCGAACGCTCCATAAGAAAGCAGCAGAACGATGCTCAAAGCGTTTTCGCTGGGATCCACGCCCTTGTCCTCATGCTGCGCACAGTACGGATTGGGCGTCCCCTCGACGGCTTCATCCACCCGGCCGGAAGCCATCAGGCACCGTAGATGTACCTGCGGACCTATCAGGCTTTGTCGCAAGGGAATCACGTCCCCGGGATCCACCCGGATGGCTTGCCCCCCGGTGAGCCTTTGGTAAGCCCTCATTTGTTCAGGCATTTGCGATGGATCACGACTATATTCATCCGGCATGCCGCGATCGTAAAACCGGCCAAACGCAAGTCGATCATTCAATAGAGTGATGGCTCCGTAATGATCGGTATGCCAGTGGGTCACAATCATATGGTCGATGCGCGATCGGCCGGCCGTATCCCGCACCGCGTGAAGGATCCGCTGCGCGTCGCGTTCGATAGGCCAACCTCCGTCGATGAGAATGGTTTCCCGCCGCGGGGTAACGATCAAAGTCGCCGCCCCGCCGACGGTATCGATAAAGCAGATATCCAGCCCCGGCCGGGCGCATCCCAGACCGGCAAGAACAAGTAAACCACAACACAGGATGCGCCGGGGGATGCTCATGACCCTGACCTCCATCATCGTTATGAGGAAAGGCCGCTTCTATTAAGGCTACGATACCTGGCTTGTATTGTGTCGTTGAATCGCGGCTCTTGTCAATCAAAACGGTCTGCGCAAAAAGCCCGTCAGGATTCGCCTCGGTGACCTCCCTCTCGCCTGCGCGGATGAATTCGACCAAACATACGGGCCACTGGTATATCCCTCATGCGTGGGATACCATGATACCCGCGTTCTCAAGCTGAACAGATGTTTAACTAGGAGAGTTATCATGAAACTTCACTACGGTATCGCGATATTCATCAGTGTGGCAAGTGTTTTGTCCCTCAGCGTGCATGGCCAGGAACCGGCGAAGAAGGTCACCCGATACGCCCGGTTTCAGGTCGGCGATCGGATCGCTTACGGGATCGTCGAGGGCGATCAGGTACGACGGATCGACGGCGACCTGTTCGGAACCTGGAAACCGACGGACCAGACGTACAAGCTGTCGGAAGTGAAACTCCTGGTACCCACCACGCCGAGCAAGATCCTGGCTCTGATCGGCAATTATCAAAGCCACCTGGACGCGGCCGCCGTGGCTACTCCGCCGGCAGGCAATCCGCAAATCTTCATCAAGCTACCGTCGTCGCTGCTGACCGAGGGGGGCAATGTGGTGATTCCCAAGGGCACCGAGCGCGTGGATTTCGAGGCGGAAATGGTGGTGGTCATCGGCAAGCAGGCCAAGGACGTACCTGAGGAAAAGGCCATGGATTACGTGCTGGGCGTCACCTGCGGCAACGACATCAGCGCTCGCGATTGGCAGAAAAACGACGGGCAATGGTGGCGGGCCAAGGGCTCGGACACTTTTTCACCCTGCGGACCGTTCATCGTGGCCGGTCTGAATTATGACGATCTGCTCCTGCAATTGCGGCTCAACGGCCAGGTCATGCAGAAGCAGCGCACGTCGGACATGATTCACAACGTCGCCCGGATCGTCAGTTGGATCAGCCAGCATGTGACTCTGGAGCCGGGCGATTTGATCTACACCGGAACGCCGGGCAAAACCTCGCCGATTAAACCGGGCGATAAACTTGAGGTCGAATTGGAAGGCGTGGGGGTGCTAACCAACCACGTCGTCGCGGCGGAATAAAAACCACGGTTTCATTGGGTAACCGTTCCGACGTAACGGGCATACAACGCCTCGGCCTTGGCGCGTTGCGCGGTGCCGTTCACGATAGCCCGCCCGTCGGGGAAAAGGACTAATTCGATATCCTCGATGCGGGCTTTGAGCATGAAAGGATTGAACACGGCCTCGCAAACGTCGGCCCGCAGCCGCTCGGCGATGGTCGGAAAATCGATGGCCAGCTCGTCGGAAGGCGGAATCTGGACCGCGTTACGTTCGCCCAATTCGAGGGTGGCCGACGACGTCCGGCCTTCGAGGTACTCGAACCGCTTCTGCTTGCAGCACACACAGTCGCCTTCATCAAAAGTTTTCCGCACGTCGATCTGGGAAAGGCGGCCGTTCCAGACATCAATGCGCCACAACCGTCGATCGACGGCCTCAAGCCGCCCGGTGAGGATTTTCAGGACCTCGATCGCCTGATGACTGGCCACCAGACTAACCACCGGGGCGAGGACGCCCACCGTGTTGCAGGTGGGGTTGATCGGACGCGGCGGAATCTGTTCCAGTAGACAACGCAGGCAGGGTGTCTCGTTGGGTAGAATAGGCACGGACAACCCGGTGGCCGCCACCGCCGCCCCGTAAACCCAGGGGCGAGCGGTCTTTACCGCCAAATCGTTGATCAAGAACCGCGTGTCAAAGTTGTCCGTACCGTCCAGGAGCAAATCGGCCTCAGCGCAAAGACCTTCGATATTACGATGATCAACCTCCTTGACCACCGCCTCGATCTGGACACTCGTATTAATGCGCTGCAATTTTCGTCGGGCGGCCTCGGCCTTGGGCAGATTGGAGGCCAGATCGTCCTCGTCGAATAATACCTGACGCTGCAAGTTGCTCAGTTCGATGAAATCGCGATCGACAATACGCAGGTATCCGACGCCCGCGCGCACCAGCAGGTTGGCTAGCATAGTGCCCAACCCGCCGCATCCAATCAGTGCCACCCGCGCTTGCATCAGTTTGCGTTGCCCCTCCTCGCCGATCGGTTCGAACAGCATCTGCCGCGAATAACGGGCCAGATCGGGATCCTGCTCGTACCGCTGCAATTTCTCCGCGCCGGTCTGCTCGCTCATGACGTTGGATCCTCTTTATCACGCCGCCCCAGTTCGGCCAGAAATCCTTCCGGTGGCGATTTTTGGGTTTCGAAAATCGCCGGCCGGGCCTCCCGGGGGGGTTCTCGTTCAGCGGGCTTTGGGTCTTTATTCTGCTCCACCGATCGACCCTTCGGTTTCGCTTCCTCGGCCTTACGATCCAGAATGGCGCGAACTTGCTCGACCGAATGGGTGGCGAAGGGGGCGTTCGTTTCGCCGGCCGGTTCGTCGTGGCGGTCGTGCGGCGAAAGGATGCCGGTTAATCGGTAATTCCGCCAGCTACTACGCATGGAATTCAGTTGCATACCGCCAAAAAGCATAAACAGCAAGCCGTAAAGACTGCCGGCCATCAACCACACCACGCTGGCCAGGATCAGGACCGATCCGACCAGTCCGTTTATTCCAGCATCGATGGCCAAAGCCCTCGGGCAACCTATCCAGCAAAGCACCGCCGCCCCCAGCATCAGCAGGCCACCGATTTTGAAGGTCCAGATAGTGACGGCGATGGTCGTATTAAAGAGTTCCCAGTCCGATACACCATACAAACCACCGATCAACACGAATCCGATCAGAAGCAACAAGGCCGCCTCGAAAAACGTCGAACCGGTGTTGGCCCGGGCCAGACGGCGTCGCGTTTCAACGACATCGTTTTGATTCATGGATTCGTGCATGAAGGCATCCTCCCTTTGCGCTGCCCGCCCCGGAGCAAGGGCGGCCGCTTCTCAGGCCCACCGGTATCATACCCCATCCCACCCGGATCATCGACGGCAAATATAGCCCAGGACATTTGAAACACGACGAGAATTGGTGTATCTTTTTCAATGACAAGC
>CAZXSA010000096.1:0-7108 GCA_964642815.1 uncultured Planctomycetales bacterium
GCGAAGTGTCGCTCGAAGATGGCCGGGCTGATCATGCGGCCGCGCTGGTTGCCCAAGTCCTCGCCGATATGCACGATGTCGATCAGGCCGTCGGCCGCCTGCAAGGCTCGTTCATGCATCTGATAATAAAACTGGAAGCGGGCCTCGACGATGGCCAGCCCCACCGGGTCGTCGCCGGCCAGGTCAACGAGCACGCGCTCCATGCTCCGCGCGCGGGCGATGCCGTTGATGAAATCCATGTCCCCCGCGGTACCGAAACAGACCGCGTACTCACCACCCAGGGCCGCGCACTGGGCCTTGATCGTCGAATAGTCGAACCAGTCGGCCGACGGAAAATGCGAACGGTCCAGTTGATCGAGCGTATCGACATGGGCAAACGGTAGATAGACCGCCTCGAGATAGCGGCCGCCCTCGTATTCTTGATACTTGTAGCGCTCGCCCCAGTAACCCTCGAAGCTTCCGTCAGGGAACGTGTGCAGTTTCGGTCCCTGATAGACGGCCTCGATATAACGAAAATCGTCGCCGAGCACGCGGAGGAGTTGCTCCATGTTGCGCAGGCCGAAATGATCCATGATCATCCGGTTGACTTCCGGCGTCCCTTCATGCTTGACGGGAATCCGGTCGTAACCTTCGCGGTCCAAGGAACTGCGTACACGCTCGCGGGAGTTCATGGCGGTCTTCCTCGATAGGGTCGAGATGGGAATCTCGACCCAGCAAGATGGGAATCTCGACCCGGCTAGATGGGCATCTCGACCCAGTGATTCCAGCACGGGTCAGTTATTGTCGGTCGGCGCGAGCGGGCGCAGGTAAAGATGACGATATTCCACCGGCCCGTGGTCACCCTGTAACAGAATCGGCCCGGGCGTTTCTTCGTCATTGTCCAGTTGCCCACCGGTCGGCTTGGTAATGGTAAAGCCGTCGATGATGGTAGCCTTGTTAAGGGTCACACTGACCTTGCGACCGACGATTTTGGCCCGCACCGATTGCCACTCGCCGGGTTTGGCGGTGACGTTGCGCGACGGGGCGCACTGCCGGTAAAGAGCTCCGTTGCCTCCAACACTGGTCGGTTTCCCGTAATCATCCATAACCTGGATTTCATACCGTCCGCGCAGATAAAGGCCGCTGTTGCTGCCCGCGGGAATGCGGTATTCGTAATAAATCTCGAAATCCTGGAATTTCATTTCCGTGTAAATATCGTTGCCGCGGGCGCCGGCCGGTATGTCATTTTTAAGCACGCCATCCTCGACCTTGAACGAGGCGGGTCTATCGGCGACCCGCTGGACCCATCCGGTCAGATCCTCGCCGTTGAACAGACGCAGCCAGCCGTCGCCGCTTGGCTTGTGGAAATTGTCCGCAAAACAGATTTTTCCCAGATCGTCTGGTGTCGCCATCATCCACGCGGGCATATTCGGGTCGATTCTGGAAACCTTCGCCGCTGGATTTTGGCAACCCGCCCACGGACTCATGGCGATGAGCACCATCATGTGAATTTGATAACGCCTCATAACCTCGCCTCTCCTACCAGCAATGATTAGACTACGGGTAACTCATAACCCTTGCGGTATTCCCGGCTCAGGTGCCCGTTGGCCTCCTTATCCGGTATAGTCAGTTCGCGATCCTTGAAACAAAGTTCCTTGTTATGGTCCCAGAAGACCTTGCGTTTCACCTTATACGAGATATTGGCGAGGTGGCAGGATACCGCGATTTGATAATGATCCTCGATCGGGGAAATGGGCGTCTTACGGGCGCGCACGCATTCGATGAAGTTCGCCACGTGCGGGTCGTAGATCGTCTTGCCCTTCGCTTCAAAGTTGGGCGTGCGCAGCGCGTGATCGTTCTGATCGTTCCAGTCCACCTGGTCGCCCTCGATCCGCCAACTGGTCCGATCGATGTGCAACATGCCGTTCGTGCCGTAGAAATCCATGCCGTGCCCGCCGGGCAGGTTCCAGGGTTTGCCGCTGGCCTTGCGCATCGAGAAAGTCTGCACGAAATCGCCGAACTCGTAGACCGCCTGCATCGTGTCCGGCGTATCGCGGTCATCCTCCAGCACGTAATGCCCGCCCTCGGTGTTCACCGACACCGGGTGGGGCGTGCGCATCACCCACTGCACGATGTCCTGCAAATGCACATTCCAGTCGCCGACCATGCCCGCCCCGTAATCGAAGTACCACCGCCAGTTGCGATGGAAGCGGCGGGCGTTGAATTTCCGCAGCGGGGCCGGCCCGAGCCATTCGTTGTAGTCCACGTTGGCCGGCGGGTCGCCGTCGGGATCTTTGCCCATGCCCTTGGGCGCTTCGTTGCCGTAGGTGTAGGTATGGGTCATGGTGATCTTGCCGAGCTTGCCCTGCTGAATGAAATCGCGGGCTTCCTGGAAGTGCTGCTGGCTGCGTTGCAGAGTGCCGACCTGGATGATCCGCTTGTGTTTCTTGGCCGCGTTGACCATCAGCCGCCCCTCGCGAATGTTATGGCAGCAGGGCTTCTCGCAATAGATGTCCTTGCCGGCCGCGCAGGCGTTCAGGAACGGGATCGCGTGCCAGTGGTCCGGCGTGGCGATGATCACGATGTCCACGTCCTTGCGGTCGAGGATCTGTTTGTAATTCGGCACGATGTCCGGCGGCTTGGGGGCGCCCGCTTCGAGGGCCATTTTCACCGCCTCCAGGGATTGTTGCACGTCCACATCGCAGACGGCGGCCACGTTGCACTGCCCGGTTTGCTGATGAAAAACCATATTGCGCCGGCCCATCCCGCCGCAACCGATCAGGGCGATGGTGAAGCGCTCATTGGCCTCGGCGGCCCGGGCCTCGCGCAGCAAGGTGTTCATGGTCAGACCGGCGGCCACGGTTCCGCTCGTACCCAGAAATTGTCGGCGGGTGACGTTACGATTCATCTTCTGATCTCCCGTAAATGGTTGGTGTTTTCCCTGGTTCCTCGCGTCGGTAAAGACGGCAACCGCGGATACGCCGCAACATACCGTGGTTCGGCTTTTTCCTCAAGCACAACCTCGAAGGCTCATACCTCCGGAAGCTCATAACCCTTGCGATACGTACGGCCGAGCAGGGCGTTAGCCTGCGCGTCGGGAATTTTCAATTCCTGATCCTCGCAGCAGATGTTCTTGTTGGCATCCCAGAAAATTTTTCGGCCTACGCGCACCGAGATATTCGCCAGGTGACAGGCGATCACCGTCTTGGCGTGAATCTCGATCGAGGCGTTCGGTGTCTTGCGCGTTCGGACGCAGTCGAGGAAATTGGCGATATGCTCGTCGTTGGAATCTTTGCCGGGTTTCTCGAAATCGGCAACACGCAGGGTGTGATCGTCCCGATCATCCCAGTCATCCTCATCACCGCTGACGCTCCAGCCGTTACGGGTCAGGTGCAACCGCCCGTTGGTCCCGTGAAACTCGATGCCGTATCCGCCGGGCAGCCACCACGGCTTACCGCAGCCTTTGCGCATCGTGTACGTCTGAACATAGCCGGGGAATGCGAAGACCGCCTGCACCGTATCCGGCGTGTCCCGGTCGTCGCCGACCACCCAGCGGCCTCCGGACGCCGAAATGCTGCGCGGCGACGGGCTTTCCATCGCCCACATCACGATATCCTGCAAATGCACGTTCCAGTCGCCCAGCATGCCGCACCCATAATCGAAGTACCATCGCCAATGTACATGTACGCGGCGGCGGTTGTATGCCCTCCACGGGGCCGGCCCGAGCCATTGACCGTAGTCCAGGCCGGGCGGAGGAGCGGTATCGGGATCGCGGCCGTTGCCGTTGGGCGTTTCGTTATCGCTGTTGAATGTATTGGTCATGGTGATCCGGCCGAGTTGCCCGGATCGGATGAACGCCACCGCCTCGCGGAAATGCGGCATGCTGCGTTGCTGGGTGCCCACCTGCATGATCCGTTTATGCTTGGCGGCCGCCTGGACCATGGCCAGCACTTCGTGGACATTGTGGGCGGCGGGTTTCTCGACGTATACATCCTTACCCGCGGCGCAGGCGTTGAGGGCCGGGATCGCGTGCCAGTGGTCCGGCGTGCCGATGACCACCAGATCGATATCCTTCTGGTCCAGCACCCGGCGATAATCCTTATAAACCGCCGGCTTAAGGTTGTACTTGTTAAGCACCTGCTCGTGAGCCAGAGCGATCATGGCGTCATCCACGTCGCAGACCGCCCCGACGCGGCACTTGCCATCGCCGCAGAAACCCTGCAACAGCCCCCGAGCCCGTCCACCGCAACTGATCAGCCCCAGATTCGGGGTTTCGTTGGCCTCGGCCGCGCGGGCGTTTCTCAATAGCCCCACTGCCGCCAGTCCGGCGGCCGCCTGCCCGGCTGTTCCCAACAAACGGCGGCGGGAAACGCGGTTTTTCATCGCATGGGCTCCTTGGAAAACAATTATCGGCGGTTGTTTGTTCAGTTCCGCCGGCCGCGACCGGTCGGTTCGTAAACCCTTGATTACACTACAACTAACCGCAATTTCGTTCTGGGGCAAGACCGCTGGACGGGGATTAAATAATGATTTTTTAACAGATTATTTACTTGCATTCGCCCGGACGTGACGATAGAGTATCGATTAATCGAAGGATCGGCGGCTACGTCGGTCCTTCGTGTTCTTATAGGAGATGCCACGATGAGGTGGGCCTTACGCGAAATAATGGGCCTGCGGCAGCTCTGATCCTCCGCTGAAGAAGGTCGGCGGTCGATTCCACAGCACTGCCGACCAGGGGTTCCCATTCATACAACCTGACGAACAGGAAAAGGCTTGGGGTATTTTCTTTCCCGGCCGGCCACCGCCCGAACGGTTCGGGAAGGGTGGAATATATGAAGAAGAGATTGTTTTGGAACGGCAACCAGCCATGTGCAGTATCGGTAACTTAAGAAATATCGGGATTTCCGCCCATATCGACTCGGGCAAGACGACCCTGACCGAGCGGATTCTATTTTACAGCGGGCGTATTCATCGGATGGGCGACGTCAAGGACGGCCAAGCCGGGGCGACCATGGACCACATGGACCTGGAGCGGGAGCGGGGGATCACCATTACCTCGGCGGCCACCACCGTCGAATGGGCCGGCAAAACCATCAACATTATCGACACGCCCGGGCATGTGGACTTTACCATCGAGGTCGAACGCTCCTTGCGCGTGCTTGACGGGGCCATTCTCGTATTATGCGCGGTTGGCGGCGTGCAGTCGCAGTCGCTTACCGTCGATCGCCAGATGAAGCGTTACAACGTGCCGCGCATTGCCTTTATCAATAAATGCGACCGGGTCGGGGCCGACCCCGCCCGCGTGCTGCGAGAAATCGAAACCAAGCTGGGCCATGTGGCCGTCCCCCTGCAGATCCCCATCGGTCTGGAAGGCAATCTCGCCGGCGTGGTCGATCTGGTGGCCATGCAGGCCGTCTACTTCGAGGGCCCGCAAGGGGGGACCGTTCGCCGAACGGACATCCCGGCCGAGCTCATGGAAGCCGCCCGGCGCGCCCGGGCCGGCCTGCTGGATACCCTTTCGCTGTACAGCGACGAGTTGATGGAGCGGATGCTCGAGGAAAAGGCCATCGAGGAAGACCTGCTGCACCGCATTATCCGCGAGCAAACCATCGCCCGCGAAATCACCCCGGTGCTGATGGGCTCGGCCTTCAAGAAC
Organism: uncultured Planctomycetales bacterium; assembly: GCA_964642815.1. GTDB lineage: Bacteria > Planctomycetota > Phycisphaerae > UBA1845 > PWPN01 > JAAYCU01. The sequence goes on from CAZXSA010000096.1 coordinate 5,636, forward strand.
CGGGGGGTCCAGCCGCTGCTCGACGCCGTAACCCGTTACATGCCCAGCCCGCTGGATCGGATGGCCTACGCCCGCGATAACGAGAACGAGGGGGCGGAAATCGCCCTGACCGCCGACCCGGACGCCCCGCCGGCGGCGATGGCCTTCAAGATCGTCGAGGAGTCCTTCGGCCAACTGACCTACACCCGCGTCTACCAGGGCCGCCTGACCCGCGGCGGCATCTATTTCAACAGTCGGGGCCAGCAGAAGCAGCGGATCAGCCGCATCCTGCGGATGCACGCCGACCAGCGCGAGGACATCGAGGTGGCCACGGCCGGCGATATCGTCGCCCTCATGGGTGTCGAGTGCCATTCCGGCGACACGATCTGCGATATCGGGCATAACTATTCGATGGAACGCATCCACGTGGCCGAGCCGGTGATCTCGCTGGCCATTAAGCCGGCCAAGAGCGCCGACCGGGATAAGCTCGGCCGGGCCCTCAGCCGCTTCTGCCGCGAGGATCCCACGTTCCACGTCCGTCATGACGAGAAAACCTCCGAAACGCTGGTCTGCGGCATGGGCGAGCTGCATCTGGATATTTACATCGAACGCCTCCGCCGCGAGCAGCGGATCGAGTTGGAAGTCGGCGCCCCGCAGGTCAGTTACCGCGAAGCGCCCACCCAAGAGGTCGAGTTCAACTACAAGCACCGCAAGCAGACCGGCGGCTCGGGCCAGTACGCGCACGTGATCGGCAAGCTGATCCCCCTGCCCGCCGACGCCCCCAACGATTACGAATTCGAGAACCAGGTGACCGGCGGACGCATTCCGACCGAGTATATTCCGTCATGCGACAAGGGGTTCCAGAGCGCCCGCGGCAAAGGCCCGCTGGCCGGCTTCGAGATCGTCCGGGTCAAGATGCTCCTGGAGGACGGGACGCACCACTCGGTCGACTCGTCCGACCTGGCCTTCCAGGTCTGTGCCCGCGATGCCTTTATCGACGCCTTCCGCCGCTCGCGTCCGGCGTTGCTCGAACCGATCGTCAAGGTCGAGGTCGAGGCCCCGACCGAGTTTCAGGGCAGCGTGGTCGGTGATCTGAGCAGCCGCCGCGGGATCATTCTCGGCGCGGAAGCGAAACAGAATTTCGTCACCGTCCTGGCCGAGGTGCCGCTGGGCAACATGTTCGGCTACGCGACCGACCTGCGCAGCGCGACCCAGGGCAAGGGCACGTTCAGCATGGAGTTCGCCTGCTACCGCCAAGCCCCGCGCGACGTACAGGAGGAAGTGATCGCCGAACGCAAGAAAGCCCTGGCCGAGCAGCGCTGAAGCGGATCATGCACCACGGTGGCACGGAGACACGGAGAGTAATAGACAACAACATGAAATGACTGACTGCTTCCGGTTGACAACGGCAAGCGTCCTTTGAGCCCGCGGAGCGAACCCTCCGCGGGTTTGTTTTTTAATGCGGCTAAAACATGCGAATCATGATGGCCTCGA
>CAZXSA010000096.1:7208-16835 GCA_964642815.1 uncultured Planctomycetales bacterium
GTGAGCCGGGTCAACCGCAAAACGCGAACGAACGTCGAGACGCGGCCTACCGCGCCTGTTACTCCTCCCCCCCCCGCAAATCGCGTATCGGGAAACTTGTTCAACTTGCGATGGTCGCCGTCTTGAGCGGCTCCGTGGTTTGGTTTGCTCTTGGGGGATCGGCGGAATCGTCCATGAGTCATGCTGATTCCACGGCAAGAACGGCTCCACAATCCTTCCATGAACTGCTGGCCATGACTCCCGAGCAACTTGCCCAAGTCGATCCGGCCTTGATGAATCTGCTCTGCGCCAAGGGCCTGCCCGGCACGGAAAACCTTGATATCCCCGCCGCCCTGGCGCAACTCGACGCATGGGCCGCGAAAGTCCGGTTCGAGACCGACCGCCACCTGTATCGCGCGGCCGATCCGCGATATGCCGAACACTACGCCCATTCCGAAGCCCGTCTCCGGGCCGAGTTCATCGTACAGTGCCTCCAGGAAGACTGCGGTGTCCGGTACAACCCGGAACGCATCTACGAGCCCGACTTCCGTGACTCGCGAGACACTTTTCTTAACGGAATGCTCCCCGGCGCCAAAGGCGGCACCTGTGCTTCCATGCCGGTGATGTACGTGGCCATCGGCCGTCGGCTTGGCTACCCCATGAAACTGGTTGCCGCCAAGGAGCATTTGTTCTGCCGGTGGGACGACGGCCAGGAACGATTCAACATCGAAGGCGCGGGCAACGGTGGCATTGATTACCCGCCCGACGATTACTACCGCACCTGGCCGAAGCCGATCAGCGATGCCGATATGGCCACCGGGGTGTTCCTCACGTCGATGTCGGCGGCGGAAGAACTGGCCGGTTTCCTGCACCACCGCGGCATGTGCCTGCATCAGAATGGCCGGTTGCCGGAAGCCCGGGCGGCCTTCGCGGAGGCGCACCGGTTGCAACCTCGCGACGCCAATACCTTCACCGCCCTGCGGGTCGTCTGCGGGGCCGGTGGGCGTAGGCCGATGTACGCTCATAACCAGGCGGATGATGCCTGGTTACGCGGACCGGCACCGGGCGATCCTAACGACCCCACCCCCAAGATACCCACACCCGGCGTCAATCCGACGTTCGGGGGTCCGTATAAACCGATAGGAGCAGTTCAAACAGAGGTGCGAAGATGAAGAACAAGATGTTCACGACGATGCTGGCTGCGGTGTTCGCCACATTATTTCTGGCCGACGCGGCCTCGGCCTACTATAGCCCGCGCATGGGGCGGTTTCTGAACCGAGACCCGATTGGGGAGACCGGTGCGATGCTCATCCGGACCGGCGTACAACCGGCAACTCGATTCATTCCGCGTGATAACGTCGATAAAAACGGCTACGCAGGTATGCTTAATAATGCTATCAGTTGGTTCGACCCAGATGGAGGAGAAGCGACAAGTCAGCCTGCGCCGAGTCCAGCGTCCCAGCCCACTCCGAAGAATTACCTGGACCCGACATCTCGCCTTGGCGCTGCATTAGCTGGAAAGCCAACAACATGCGGAATTTACGTAATACGTGATATGGTAGGTGTCGGACACACCTTTATTCTGTGGGATGGGAATGGCATTGGTTGGTCAGGTGATAAGAAAGATGGCAAGGGGGGAAATGGCCAGCAGGATACTCAGCATGTAGAGTCCATTAACAATGTGGGAAACGCATTCGCGGCTTGGGCCGTCGATTATCGTCCAAAGGTGTGGGTAAGGAGCAACCGCGAAATGGCATTTACGGATGTTGAGCGCCGTGTTAAGTATACTGCAGGCGAGCCTGCGGGTAAATGTTGCCCAGATACTCCCAACTGCTCTGAGATCAAGCAGTGTCTTGAAGGTCTGATAGGCACGCCGCATGGTTTGTCTAAGCCCTGGGGACCCCCTTATGATGGGCGCGCCAACTGTAATTCATTCGCGCACCAGGCTCTGAGCCGTTGTTGCCTGAAACGAGGAGCATTGTTAGTAAACCCCGGTATCTCATGGAACCCGTGGGGTTCGGGTGGCGCCAACATGTCATGGTGGTGGGTAAACGAGGGATGGGGCCGAGGAGGGAGCGTGAGTTTCTGTGACGACTGCGAAGAATAATGGATTGCGGGCGCAATTATGATATACCAACCTATGTCAGTGCGGAAATCGCGCATGTTGGTAACGATAGCCTTTCTCATAGTCATCCTGCTCATTGCGGTACACTGGTACATTAAGCAATCGGTGTCACGGGGCTACTCGTTGGGCCTTTACGTTGAGGCGATGGAGATATATGTCTCGAATCATCAGCAACTGCCGGAGACTCTGGATGAGGTTATGGCGGAGTATCGTCCGGGGAACGATTTTCGATTGCCGGATGTCCGTTACCCGACACCTATATATCGACCGATCGACTACTCAACAACACAGCCTGCTACGCGCTATATCGTGTTGGTGGAGCCACCTAACGCCAGAGCCTTTTTGCATCGATACGTCGTGTATTGGACGCCGCCCGAGGGCAGGGCCTCAATAGTAGCACCGTATGCCTGGCAGGTGGACAATCTTATCGCGGCAGACGATGCGACGAGGGAAAGAAATAGAGCCACTACTAGCTCAGTGGAAAACCTTGATAGATAGCCTGAGATAATCAGGTTGGAATTCCGGTGGTTTCATTCGAATTATTGATCGTCGATTGTGCTAAGCCGAATTCCGAATTCCGAATTCCGCGGACAGCATACGCATTATCGACGATTCAATGTTGCAAGGTTCCAACGTGTGATGTTCCGCATAAACCGATTGGTGCAATACAACAGGAGGTCCGAAGATGACGAACAGAACGATCACGACGATGCTGGTTGCGATGTTGACCACGTTCATCCTGGCCGACGCGGCTTCGGCCTTCTACAGCCCGCGTATGGGCCGGTTCCTGAATCGGGATCCGATCGGAGAATCCGGAGCGGTCCTTGCTCGAACTGGCAGGCAAACACGTCGTTTCAAGTCTCGTGATCCTATTCGTCAGAAAGATGAGCAAAATACTTATGGATTTGTTGAAAATGCCCCTACAAACCGTTATGATAAGCTTGGATTGCAGTCGGCAAACCCAAATGCAGGATTACCGCACTGTTTGGTGAACGGACAACCTGTCGTACTTTCCTTTGATGGAAGTACATTAAGTGGTTCTGGTTTCATCGCAGATGCCGTTTCGGGTAAACCAATTGAGGAAAGAACTGAGATAATCGATACCGATCCGACAGATGAGTATTCCCTTGTTTTCGTTATCTGGACGGGTGTTTTTGACTATTCGCAAGCTAGGCAGAAACTCAAGGACGAAGGACCAATTCCAGAGGGTGGTTACTGGTTTGACATTTGCTCCGAAAACAATGCGAGCAATCGGTGGGCGCACTGGTTGAAACTAAATGCTTGGGGAGAATTTAGCTGGCCGCTTGTTGCGTGGCCTACTACTTCAACGTATGGTCGCGGTGGATTTTTTATTCACGGAGGTGGAACGTATGGAAGTGCCGGATGTATCGATGTTGCAAGAAAGGATAAGGAATTACAAGTATTCACGGCAGCAATTAGCAAGTCCAATAAGTGTTGCTGCTATATCAACGTTGATGTGAAATACCCTCAACGGCAGGTTACAAAGACAACTGTTAAAAGTTTCTATTGACGAAATGATACATACGATTCTGGCTGAAGTCATCGACAAGATCCCATCAATGCCGCAAATAATGTTCTGCGGACTGATTCTTGGGATGGTGTCTGTTGTTTGCGCTGCATTACGTTGGTGGTTGGCTGCCTTTCCCGTAGGAATCGTGATATTGCTAGATATCATTGCCATAAGCGAACTACGTGCGCCGTATTTCGGACAGACCGTCGTTGATGAACTTGGTGTCACTTCTATCACCATATCATTTGTCGTGTGGAATATCCCAGTAGTCGCCGGGACCGTTATGTCAATTGTGTTTAAACAAAAAAAACGGGAGGGGAGGACGAACAAGCGGAATTCGAGGGATACCATACATAATTGTTGATGCATTGAGTTCGGTGGACATCATGCGAATTGCTGACGATTCAGTGTTACCGCGTTCCAACGTTCGGGATCCTGCATAAACCGATAGGAGCAGTTCAAACAGAGGTGCGAAGATGAAAAACAAGATGTTCACGACGATGCTGGTTGCGGTATTTGCCGTATTCATCCTGGCCGACGCGGCCTCGGCCTATTACAGCCCGCGCATGGGGCGGTTCCTGAATCGGGATCCGATTGGGGAGACCGGGGCGTTGGTTGTGAAAGCCGCGAACGCGACGAACCCGTTTATCGCACGCGACCCGATCCGGCCCGACGCTGATCCGAATCGCTATGCTGCTCTGAGGAATAGCCCGATGAACCTCGTCGACCCGGACGGCATGGCCCCAACTCCGATGCCTCCGCCGGGGGATGGGCCGCCAGCCGCGGGTACCAACTGTGGAATTGATGTGCTTCAGGTGCCATTCTGTCTGTGCGGTGGCGGCAACGCTGGACACACGTGGCTAACGTGGGGCGGTGGCGGCGACGAGGAGACAGCCGACCTTCCAAGAAACTACATTCATGGCGAGCACAAGTGCGAGGCAGAAGATCCCAGTTTCATCAACAATAAGTGGCATACTGTTGCGCGAAGCAACGGGTTACTCTGGAGAACACAGAAGAAGTGTTCCGAGGCGACGTGCGACGATATCAAAGCGTGCCTGAGGGGCTACATGGACTACCAGGAAGCGCGCAAAGCTTTCCATTGGTATTATAACTGCCGCAATTTCGCGGACGACGCGATCAACAAGTGTTGCCTGCGTAAGACTGACCTGCAAGTTAACTGGAATGCGCCCTCTGTGTACTGTCGTAGTGACTGCAGCAAGATAAAGACGTTAGCCCACTGACCGAATGCTCCGCGCCTACGCTGTTGCAATAACCTCGGGTAAGACGGGATCCTTGTCGAGGAAGCTATATGCATACACACCGCGACTCGTGTAAGGGCATTCTTGGGGGCGCGATTCTGCTTGCCGTCGCGGCCTGTCAGCCTTTTCCTTCATACCCGTTGTCGTGGCGCATGGGTATCACACGCGGTCCGGATGGGGCGGCCTTGGTTCATCTGCGGTGGGAACCAGGGGCGTGGCAGCCGACGATTGCGACCATACCGTTGAAGACGATCGCTAGACCGGAAGGGGTATGGGTGACTTCCGACGAGCGCCTCTACGCGACATGGGAGGTCGGACCAGGTTACCTTTACCACGATCACCACATTCGCGTTTATCGAAACGACGGCACTGTGGTTGGTGAATACAAAGCGGAAGGAGAGACGGAGGAACTGACGGCCCCCACGATCATTGAGGAAGACAAGACCGTCTGTTTTATGACGGGGACCGGGGGCGTCGTCCTCGGACACCCCGTCGGAGATCCCCCTCGATACGTGTTTCGCGCTCTGCCTAATCCAGTACCCAATACATACAAGCATTGGTGTGCCGAGTTCTCCAAGACGTACGAGCTAAACCAGCGGCGCATTGTTTGCGACGGAGGTGAGGACTCGAAAACCGTGTATGGAGTTCACCTTGATACGGGGAGCATCACAGCGTTATCACGGGGGATCTTGTTCGGCGTGCTCCAGGCAAAACCGGTAGTCATGGATCGGGATGCGGGGCTGGTAGTCGTCCTTGATGGGGAGCCACAACCAATTGGACCGTTCACTTTCCATGGCCTTAAGGCGCCCTATCGCGTTGAACGTCTCTCGCCGTGCGGCAGATACTATGTCTACGATGTGGAGCTAATACAAGGCGGTCGGCTAAGGCTCGTGGAGAGGCAGACGGGAAGAGAACGCATCCTCGACCGGCTGGGTTGTGTGACGAGCGTGGGTTCATGGTGGGCGGATTGACTCCCGGGCAGCCTTTGCGGAGGTACAACGGTTGCAACCACGCGACGCCAATACCTTTGGGGTTCCGTATAAACCGATAGGAGCAGTTCAAACAGAGGTGCGAAGATGAAGAACAAGATGTTCACGACGATGCTGGTTGCGGTGTTGGCCACGCTCATTCTGGCCGACGCCGCCTCGGCCTACTACAGCCCGCGCATGGGGCGGTTCCTGAATCGGGATCCGATTCAGGAAGAAGGGGGATTGAATCTTCAAGGATTTAACACGAACTCGCCGGTTAACAAAGTTGATCCGCTTGGGCAGAAATGTTGCCTCTGGATTGATATTGATGGTACGCTTAGTGACGATATTGCACGGCCGCGCAATCCAATGGGACCTTCTTTTTATGATCTTTGTGGTGGCTGTGGGTGTTCCATATACGGCGCGCGATCACAAGATAGCAAGAGCAATTGTACGGCGAGGATCTTAACGGCGCGACTATTTGCGCCGCGCTTGCCGTCGATATGTCGAGGAATCATGGAGGAGAGCATAGCGACACCCCCTATGTTCCCTTGGGGGCCGGCACAACAAGCAAAAGCGAAATTCAAAAAAATGCTTGAGTTTCGGACAACATGCGATAAGCAAATAATTATCGATGACAACGATGCCCTTGATCCAGATGGCGATGGTCAGATGGACCTTGATGGAGACGGTAAACCCGAACCCAATGTGTGGAGATTCAAGCCCAGTAGTTGGTGCAATGCGATAGATTTCTGTTGTCGTAGCGGTGCGGAAGAATGGTAGTGGTCGTACGTTTTCGGGACATAAGAGTGGCGTTATATGCGCTAATGATCGCCTTGCTGGTAGGATGTCTCCAGGCCCGCAGGGATGCTGATTCGCATGATATGCTGCCAGCGGACTGTCGAACGACGGCCAAGCCGATCTTAATTACCCTAACAAATGGTATCCAGGTGATTCTGGTTCCGACACCGCCGGTTCTGGGTTCAGGTGAGATTATGCTCCACGCGATCTACCGCAAGGGTATTCTCGCTGAACCCAAGGGTATGGGTGGCATCGGACAGCGGATACAGGAAATACTGATTAACCTGCAGTCAGCCAAGAACGCGGATGACTCGAACGGATGTATTTTGCACAGCGATACATCCGATACCGTTGCGGTTACGCTGCCCCAGTGCACCGCCTATATGACGATACTGAACCGTGACTATCTTTCGTGCGTTTTAGATGCCGAGTCCCGTCGGTTACGTGGTACAGGTATCGTAGAAATCAAGAATAAAGGTATATCGTTGCCGGACGTAATGCCGCCAGATGTTCCATTTGATCAGGGCTGGCTTAGCGACTTTGCGTCTTTTCATCAGGCATGGCGTTACGAAGGAGAATTAGCCAAGCTATCGAAGCAACAAATAAAAGTCGTCGGTTCCAATCTCGAACAGTATTATCGTGCAATCTATCAGCCATCCAATCTCATGTTGCTTCTTGTCGGCGACTTCGAAGTTAATTCTTGTTTGGGGAAGATCCATCAACATTTGGAGGATATTCACGATACACCCCTGCCCTCGAGTGAGGAATTACTTATCGATTGGGGAAAAAATAGGACGATTTACTGGGAGAAGCCTTGGCCGGCCATATTTATGTCTTTTCCGATACCGGAGGATATGACTGAGCAGTGGGTACTTACTTGCTTCGGTGATCATCTCAAGGAACGCTTCCTTGAACATCCTGAGCTAGCAAAGATGAACTCCGGCCTTATGACAACCGGACGCATGTATCCGGTTGGACCATTACCTTTCTTCATTTACGCCCGAATAGAGCCTGCCCAGGACATCGAGCAGGTTAAGAACACCCTTCTGGCCGCTTTGTATGATACAGTTGTCGATGTGTCTGAAGCTGAAAACAAGATGGACTTATTTGCCAGCGCCTGGAGCATCTTCGATCGACAAGATATCCATAACAGTGAACAATTGATGAATGCGGCATGGGCATTGGGGCAGGAGTTGACAATGTGTCGAGCGAACGGACATGATCCGCGGGCGCTAAGAGTTCCATCCTCAGGGGTTGGCCGCGTGCTTCGCAGATATATGGATCGGAACAAGGCTCATTTTGCCTTGGCGCTCCCAACCCCCCCCGTCCCATGAATGACGGTCACTTGAAAGCCGAAGACAATGGTTCCCCAATGAATCTGATGCCCCATTATTGGATGGGCGATGAAATATCGAGGGTATATCCTTTACATTCTGGGCAGTTGATAATTGCCTACTTAAAACGTTCGGGGTTCCAAATAACCCCATAGGCGCGGTTCAAACAGAGGTGCGAAGATGAAAAACAAGATGTTCACGACGATGCTGGTTGCGGTGCTGGCCACATTATTTCTGGCCGACGCGGCCTCGGCCTACTACAGCCCGCGCATGGGACGGTTTCTGAACCGGGATCCGATTGGGGAGCCGGGGGCGGTATTGGTACATCAAACAGCTAGGCCGGTAACTGGTTTCATCCCTCGTGATTCGGTGGATGGAAAATCAGAAGGCAACCTCTATAGATGTGTTGACAACAACGCCATCATTTTTATCGATCCATATGGTCTGCACGTTATAGGTGTGGGTGTCGCGCAAGCTTTTGGTGCGTCCCATGGTCAAAAATGGCGTGATACCGTAAGCGAGTTAGCCAGGTTCGAGCAATCGCTCTACGATGAATTGGGTGTTGGCGATAGATATAATAATGGCCAGCTCGATTACTTTGATAATCCCGCATCGAGCCCGACATTCCCCAACTGGCAAAAGGGTATCAATGGACTTAAAACAAGGGTCGAGGCTTTCAATGGCTATTATGCAAAGACGAGAATGAGAAAGTGTAAGGCCGAAATTGTGCATGTGTTGGGCTATAGTGACGGAGCGACAGTGATCTCCCGATGGCTGAACGCAAACGCTCCTGGGACACGAATGATCTCTGTTCCGTGGGGCGAGCTTCCATATGGAACAGTTGGACTTGTGGACATTGTTCGGAATGGGAATGAGCTACTCGGTCCCAATCAGAGTCCGGGCATGACCTACCAGGTTGCCACTTCCGGGTATTTTTATGAACATACTTCATTTTCAAGCGAGGGTGGAAAATGGAAAGGATATCGGATCGTGACAGGATGGTCGCATCAGACTTATACGGATATCGATCACAAATTGGTCGCTTACGACGAGAGAGTAAAGGCGGCATTAAAGGCGGCTATCGAGTTCGCCGTGAGGGAAGAATTGAATGGACAGGCCTCCACGTCGGGATGGTAGGCAGCACAAAACTCGTAGGCATGATTGTCTCGATAGGCACATTACTAGCCGGTGGTTGTTCGCAAAATAATTCTGCCGGAACATCCAGGCTGGCGGGTAGATGGCATGCCGCGGGCCCAGGTCTGCGCGTATTGATGGGGCAGGACGAGTTTCGGACAGAAACTCTACAAGCTCAATCAGATCAAAATATGCTCATGATCCGGGAAGATGGTTCATTTGATCTGTCCTGCACGATTCTCGGCATGATCGAGGGGTCGGATCGTTTACGCAAGAAGGGAGATCGCGTCTATCTCGACGCTACGTCCGATTCCTCGGCCGACTTTCTTGAGGTGGAATCGAGCACATCCTCGGCAACTCGGAGCGAGTCGATCATCGTCCTGTATCATAAAAACCCTGCTCAAACCATTACAACGCTCTTTTCGGCTCAGCTCGTATCGTCCGATCAACTCTTGTTTGTTGTTGCCTCCTACGAGCCGGGCGCAACCGCTGGTGT
>CAZXSA010000097.1:0-16739 GCA_964642815.1 uncultured Planctomycetales bacterium
CAGAGCAAGACCGCCCAGGGCAGGTACGGTTCGAGACGTTCGGAGAGACCCACCGACGACGGCGTTGTTGGCGCAACCGGTATGACGGCCGATGGCGGCATTGCGCGGGGCGGAATACTCGTATCAATCAGCCCGGGGCTGTATGCCGGAGTTTCATTGGGCGCCTCGCTTGGCAAGGGGAGTTCAGAAGGGGCGGGCGGTGTCCACGCCGCATGGTGCGGAACGTGGACAAGGAATAGGGTGGCCGTCGGCATGGCCAAGGCCAGCACCAAGGCCGTACACGAGCAGAGATAACGCACGCCGGCCGACCGGCGGCGCAGGAAGAAAAGGAAAAACCCCAGTAACAGGCTCGCCAACAGCCCCTGCCAGAGCGAGTGCAGCAAGGCCCACCCCAGGCGCTGCACCAGCGGATGCGTCAAGATCGATGCGAAAGTGTCCATTGTGCTTCCCTTTCGAATATTTTACCACGGAGACCCGCCCAGGCGAGGCTTCGCTGCGGCGAGCACGGAGGCACGGAGAAGTTTTTTATTTTTATATATCATCTCTCCGTGTCTCGGTGCCTCCGTGGTGTAACTCCTCCAACATGGTTTTGATCTCCGCCAGTTCCTTCGGCGAGGTTTTCTTGCTGGCCAGGGCCTGCATGATCAGCTTTTGGGCCGAGCCGCCGAACGCCCGGTCGAGCAGGTCGCCGACGAGCTGCCGCTGCGTCTGCTCTTCACTGAGACGGGCGACGTAGACGTGCGTACGCTGCGCTTCGTCACGTTGGACCAAGCCCTTGTCGGTCATGATCTGCAGGAATTTGAGCACCGTCGTGTAACCGGTAGGCCGATCGCCGTTGAGCGTCTCCTGCACCTGACGCACGGTGCTGGGCCCGCGCTGCCAGAGGACGCGGAGAATCGCCAACTCGGCGTCGGTCGGCCGGGGGAGTTTCTGTTTAGGCATCTTCCTTTTACTCCATGAGTTCGTTAAGCAGGGACATATTTCACGAGCAGAACAGGAAGGGGAGGGGGGGAGAACCCGGTATCCCGATCCCTCCTACTTTCAAAACTCCGATCCTGTTTGTCCGGCATTGCTACCTTCCGTAAATTACTGAATTCTGACTGCTGACTACCGACCGCTACAAGCTATCTCTAATATATACGAAATTCTTCGTAAAAGCAACGAAGGTTTTCGTATTTCTCCAATTTTTTTACCTGGGGAGCCGACGGGGGGGTACGTCTGCAGGATGCTTAAGCCGGGTTGTGTTTCAGATGCAGTAATCGTTGGCGGTTTGGCGTTCGAGGTCTTGCTCGCGATCGGCGAGGTTCTTGAAGGTCGTGGAATCGTAGACCTGCTCCAGGGCTTCCCGGGCCTGGTTCCACAAGGCGACGAGCGAACATCTTTCCTTGAGCGGGCAACATTTGCTTTCCTGCTCGCCGGCGCAGCGAACAATATCGAGCGGGCCTTCGATAAGGCGGATGACACGGCCGACGGTGATCTGCTCGGGCGGACAGGTCAAATAGTAACCCCCTTGTACGCCACGGCGCGAATCGATCAGGCCGGTCGGTTTTAACTCGTTAAGGATGATCTCCAGGAAGCGTTGGGGAATCGCCTGACTGGTCGCTATTTCGCCGGCCGACACCGCCCCCCGGCCATGTCGTTTCGACAATTCCAGAACGGCCCGGACCGCATACTGACATTTCTGAGACAAGTTCAAAGCACACGCTTCCTTATGCCGGATGACTCATTCCGAATTCATTGCGGAGGTCACAAGGATTGTATTTATTTACGCAGATTCCTACCGTGGCCGGGACATTTTCCGGAACGCCAAAGCAGAAACAGTTTGGAATCTGCTTAAACATCATTGGACTATGATAGATTATGCGATCAACAAGCATTTTTCAACCTCTCATACATATAGAACTATATTGAAATGGATGTAATACCTTGCAAAATAAGGATTTATAAAATATATCATTAATATCATTGGTTTAGTTGACATTATAAACCATTTTACGTATAGTGGTTTATTAGGAATGCCGGTGTCGGAAACACCGGTGGTTCTGCCGCGGATTTTTCACGGCTTATGTTGAGGAAAAAACCATGTCCAGCATTTACTCCGATATCACCGGGACTATCGGCCGCACGCCGTTGGTACGGCTGCGTGGTCTGGCGGGCAATGACGTGACCGTGTTGGCCAAGATGGAAAGTCACAATCCATTGTCATCGGTAAAAGACCGCATCGGGCTCGCAATGGTCGAGGCGGCCGAGCGCGCCGGTCAGATCAGTAACAAGACGTTGCTTGTCGAGCCGACCAGCGGCAACACGGGGATCGCTCTGGCGTTCGTGGCCGCCGCGCGCGGGTATCGGCTATTGTTGACGATGCCCGAGTCGATGAGCCTCGAACGTCGCAAGGTACTCAAGGCTCTTGGCGCGGAATTGGTGCTCACACCGGCCGCCGAGGGGATGAGTGGGGCGATTCGCAAGGCGCAGGTTATTACGCAGGCGGAAAAGAACGCCTTCATGCTCCATCAATTCGAGAACCCGGCCAACCCGGAGATTCATCGTCGCACCACCGCCGAGGAAATCTGGAAGGACACCGACGGCGCGTGCGATATTCTGATCAGCGGAGTGGGTACGGGCGGAACGATCACCGGCATTTCCGAAGTTATCAAGGCCCGCAAACCGTCCTTTCGGTCCGTTGCGGTCGAGCCGGCGGAAAGCCCGGTTCTCACGCAGGTTCTGGCCGGTCAACCGCCCAAACCGGGTCCGCACAAGATTCAGGGGATCGGGGCCGGATTCGTGCCGAAGGTGTTGAACCTGAAGGTGGTCGATGAAGTCGTCACCGTCGGCCAAGGTGAGGCGATCGAAGCGGCCCGCCGGAGCGCTCGCGAGGAAGGTTTGTTCGTGGGGATTTCCAGCGGGGCGGCCTTGCACGCGGCCCGCAAGGTGGCCGGCCGTCCGGATAGCCGGGGCAAGGTGATTGTCGTGATTATTCCCAGTTTCGGAGAGCGTTATCTCAGTTCGCCACTGTTCCAGGATCTGGTTGTTTGACCGGTTCGTTTTTATCTCTTGAAAGGGTATCGAGGCGTTTCATGCGATTTTCCACCAAGGCCATTCGACAGGGACAACCGGCCGACCCCGCGACGGGCGCGATTGTCGTTCCCGTCTATCAGACTGTTAATTTCGTATTCGACGATGTCGGTCGTCCACGCGGTTATGAATACAGTCGCACGGCCAATCCGACGCGAACGGCGCTGGAGGAATGCCTGGCTTCCTTGGAGGAAGCCCGGTTCGGGACGGCCTTCGGTTCCGGGATGGCCGCCGTCGATGGCGTGCTTTCGCTGTTGCAACCGGGAGATCATGTTGTATCCGCCCGGCATATTTACGGCGGCACGTCGCGCCTTTTCGACAAAGTGTATCGGCCGCGCGGCGTGGATTTCACCTATGTGGACGGGACGCGCCCGGAAGCTTTCGCCCAGGCTCTTCGACCCCACACAAAATTGATCTGGATCGAGACGCCCGCGAACCCGCTGCTGCAACTGGTGGACGTAAGGGCGGTAGCCGAGATCGCACGGGGTCATGGCGCGAAGTTGGTCGCGGATAATACGTTTGCCTCGCCGTACTTCCAGCGACCGCTCACCCAGGGAGCGGAAGTCGTCGTCCACAGCACCACGAAATACGTCAGTGGACACAGCGACGTGATCGGCGGGGCGGTCCTGACCAGTGACGAATCGCTTCACGAGCGGATACGCTTTTATCAGAACGCGGCCGGCGCGGTGCCCGGCCCGTGGGATTGCTGGCTGAGCCTGCGCGGGCTTAAGACGTTGGCCGTGCGTATGCGGCAACACGCGGCTAACGCCCAGGCCGTCGCCGAATTTCTGAGCCGTCACCCGAAGGTGCGGGAAACTATTTATCCGGGTCTGCCCTCGCACCCGCAGCATGATCTCGCTCGGCGCCAGATGGACGGTTTCGGAGCGATCGTAACGTTTCGTCTTAAAGGCGGCGCTGCGGAAGTCAGTCGTTTCATCAAAACGCTCCGGCTTTTTCTTTTCGCCGAGAGTCTCGGCGGGGTGGAATCGCTGATCTGCCACCCGGCCACGATGAGCCACGCCGGACTGACTGCGCAAGAGCGCGAGGACGCCGGCATCACCGAGCAGACCATTCGTCTGTCGGTGGGCATCGAGGATACGGAGGATCTTATCGAGGACTTGGACCAGGCGTTACGGGCGAGTTGACCGGTGAGCTTTACCGTGGATCGGCCGCGAAACAATCGGGCTTGTTGAAGTTTGCTTCGTGGTCGAGCAAACTATGGCCATTGCCGCTTCGAGTGTTCAGCGTTTTTAATGGTGTGCTGCAACTGTAGCGAGTCAGAATGACGGGTGTCCTGGTTCTCAGTGAGAAAACAAAATGGCCACTCATACTCATGATGCAAAGCGACGCAATACCTCCGACCGGGGCAGTCCGTTTCTGACCCTTGGACTTGATTTTACCGGCTGGAAATGTCTGGTCGTCGGGGGCGGCCATATCGGTACGCGTAAAGCCTTGACTCTTTTAGAGCATGGCGCAAAAGTGACAGTCTGTTCACCAAGGATCGATCCTGGGCTGCGGCGGGCGGTGGAGGAGAAACGGCTGACCTGGAAACGAGGCGGCTATACGCGGGCGAGGTTGCGGGGTGTCCGGCTGGTGGTGGCCGCCACTCATGACGCCGCTCTCAACCTGCGAATCAGTGAAGATGCCGAGGAGCGGGGGATCCTTTGCTGTATCGTTTCGGCGCGAACGAAAACGCGCGTTCTTTTCCCGGCCACGCATACTCAGGATGAATTGACCATCGCCGTGCACAGCCAAGGACGATCCCCCCGGCACTCCGTCGCGGTCAGGGATCAAATCGCCCGTTGGATGGATGTTTTTTCGCAATCGTCCGTCACGCACCTGGCCGATCCGGATAAATCGAAAACGCCGGATGCGGGTTGTGGAAAGGTCTATATCATCGGAGCGGGGCCGGGGGCCGCGGACCTGATCACCGTGCGTGCTTTACAGGCCATCCGCCGCTCCGATCTGGTCATTTACGACCGTATTCTGGGGCGGGATTTTACCGAACAACTCGGGCTTGATGCCCAACGCAGCCATGTCGAATGGCTTGGTGCCGGACGCATGGGGCCGAGGCGACAAGCGGATATCAATCATCGCCTGCTGGCGGCCGCCGTTGCCGGTCGGACCGTTGCCCGGGTTAAAAATGGCGATCCGTTCGTCTTTGGCCGGGGTACCGAGGAAATCGAATTTCTCTGCCTGCATGGCGTGTCCTGTGAAATCATCCCCGGGGTGAGCAGCGCGCTGGGCGTGCTGTCGGCCGCCGGTTACGCGGTCACCGCGCGTGAGCAGGGGCGTTCCTTCGCGATCACCAGTGCGCAACTGGCCGGCGGGGCGTTTAATGAAACATATCCCAAGGCGGATTCGGTTATCGTGCTGATGGCCGTCGGTTCGTTGGAAAAGGTGGTGGATCGACTTCTGGCCGATGGCTGGTCGCCGGATACCCCGGCCTTGATCATCGAACGGGGAACGCAGACCGGCGAACGGGAAGTGGCTGGCCGATTGCGGGAAATAAGCCGGTTGGCAAAGGAGCGGAATATCGAATCGCCGGCGCTTCTGGCCGTCGGGGTGGTGGCCTCGCGGAAATACGGCAATTCTGGATCGGCTCCGCCGGCTGACGTCGGATTCGTAAGACAGGATGGAGATCATGTCAACACAAATCAGTATCATTAATCGTTTTCCGGTTTGCGAGACCAGCAGTCCTCAGGAGATTGTCGCCTGGACCCTGGGGCGGTTTGCCCACCAACGGATGATCTTGACGACCTCGTTTGGGATGGAGGGTTGTGCCCTGATCGACATGTACGCCCGCCACGAGCGACCGATCACGGTGATCTATCTGGACACCATGTTTTTCTTTCCGGAAACCTATGCCTTGCGGGACCGGATGGCGCAACGCTATCCCACCGTCCGGTTCGTCAACCGCGGGACGACGCTGACCCCCGAGCAGCAAGCCGAGGCCTACGGTCCGGAATTGTGGAAGAGCAACCCGGACCTCTGCTGCAAATTGCGAAAAGTCGATCCGATGGCCGAGGTCATGAAGGACGTGGATGTTTGGATTACCGGTTTGCGACGCAGCCAATCGGCGACCCGGGCCCAGACCCGCGTGGTGGATTGGGACTGGAAATTTCAGGTTTTGAAGATCAGCCCCCTGGCCGCCTGGGACCGCAAGCAGGTGTGGGAATACATTCAGGCCAACGATGTGCCTTACAATGAGCTGCACGAGCAGGGTTATCCGTCAATCGGCTGCACGCACTGTACGCGGCCGGTAGCCGGTTCAAAAATCGGGGAATACAGCCGTGACGGCCGCTGGGGCGACCTGCACAAGACGGAGTGCGGCCTGCACGAAAACGGTTCGGGCATTTAATCGGTAAAGATTAACCCCAAGTCTTTTGGGGCGGGTAGTGCTTTGCCCGCGGCCGCCGCTGTGCGCGCCGCTTGGAGTTGATCGAGAAGGGTGTCGTAGGTTTCCACCATTTTTCGATAACGAGCCAGGGTCCAATCAAGGGCATACGGTTTATTTTCCTGCAGCCAGAGTCGTTCAAACTCCTGACCCAACGCTTCGTGGGTATTTCGGTCTTTTCGTAACATCGTTTCCAGTTGGACAATCCGTCTTTCGTTTTCGGGACGCTGAACCTGGCAGGCTTCCTGATAAGCGGTCACGGCCTCCAAGCCATTGAGCATGCGTTGCCCAAGCAATGCCACGCGACGGGCGGCGTGGAGATAATAATCCAGCCAGTCGGTGTTGAACGTCGCTTCCTTCCGACATGCCACTAAATGCTCGATGGCCGGTCGGGCGGCGGCCAATATTATTTCCGCCTGTTCACGCATGATGTCCCGATTCTTGGTTTTGATCGGCCCGAGATCCGGCGTCCAGAAGCGACTATTCGCGATGCGTTTCAGGTCGGGCAAGCCACGGAGCCGGCTCAGCAAGGTAACCGCCTGGCCGAAGTGCTCGCCGCTTTCACCGAAAAGGACCGCTCCGATCCGGCGGTTGAAATCCTCCGGCTCCGTGGTCGAACCGCTCCAGGCGCATTCCGCCCCCCAGGCGAAACCGTACCAGTTCAGCGGGGCCAGGTTTTCCCCGTCGTCGTCCCAGGACGTGTTCAACATGCCCAAGGCGCCGTATCTGATGCCCTCTCGAACGAAGTGGAAAATGTTGATTGTCGAGTCACGAAAATCCGGTACGATCAGGCCCCATCCGCATACGCCCGGACAGACGAAAAAATCGTGCCCTGATTCGATGAAGGGCAGGATTTCCGGATCGAAATTCTTGCGGTCCTTATAATTCCAGGCCAGCATAATGACATCGTCCGGAATTTCCTTGAGGTTTTCCGGATGGTTACGGATGATATCACCCCAGATCATGATGCGTTTGCCGTATTTGTTCTTCAGAATATCGTGCAGGCGACGGATATGCCGGGCATAGACGCCGCCCTCGCCGATTTCGGCGGCCAGTTCCCTGGACGGACCCTGATGGAATCCTCCCGCCTCGTCGCAACACAAATTGAACCAGGGGAAAGGCAGCAGCGGGACGGTTTCGCTGTACAGATCATCAAGGAATTGATAAGTCTCCTCCTTGGCCGGGGATATCACCCATCCCGTTTCCGCGAGATGCTTGTAGGGTTCAAGATGAAGAATACGATCCAGATGCGCCAAGGATTGCTGGCTTCCCAGAATGTTGACATTCAGTTCCTGGGCATACGCGACCAAGGCTTTAAGTTCGGCGGCGGTCAGCGAGCCGTCTTTCGGGCCGATCAGCGGATGTTTCTCGAACGCGAACTGGTACTCCAGGTAATAGCTGAACAGATTCATTTTGAAACCCGCGCCCAGCGACACTTGGCGTTGGAGCGTTTCCAGCGTGGGGCTGGACCCGCGGGTGATATCGTCCTGAAAACCCCGCCAGGGCAGCGCGGGCCAATCTCGGATAGTCAGAGTGGGGATACCGGTACCCCGGCGGTTGGCGCGAATCAATTGGCAAATACTCTGGGCGCCATGAAACAGCCCGGCCGGCCCCTTGCCGGCCAGCATGACTATTTCCGGCGCTATCTCCAGCAGGTAATCCTCTTCGCCGGCTTCCGGGCGAAAGGAAAGGCCGAGCGCGCCGGTTGATTTGGACGGGGCCAGACGCAACGTATTCGCCTCGCCGCCGGTGACGTGGATCTCCGGTGCCGGCAATTTCGCCCTGACCAGTTCCTCGGCAATCAATTCACCGGCCTTTCGAGCACCGGACACCTCGATGACCAACGGGCGATCCAAGCTGAAAACGCCGGTCTTCAGTTGTATCTCCTTGGGAAATGGTACGAGCCGAAGCTCGCCGGCCGACTCCGCCTGTGCCGGAAGTTCAAGAATCAGGCCAAGAATGGCCATGCCGGTGATAATGCCGAGTTGCTTTTTCATAGGAAAATCTTCCTTAAGAAGCCTGTAAACACAAAGTGATTATGTCGGCCCATGACCTCAGCACGATTTGCCTGTCAATAATGATCGCCTTCCGCGGTTATCCTTAGAGGATTGCACAACAGAGGTGTATGTACAAACGACGACAGGCGGGTTATGAGGCCACCCATGACACGCGGACGGCCAGGGGCGATAAGAAAATCGCGCTGGACGCGATCGCCTTCGACCACGTCCCAGCCCACTTTCAGCACGGGACCGATGCGCTTGGTCCTGATTTCAGCATCGTTCATGATTGCCCCCCTTTCCCGCGTTTCGAGGCGTTGTTCGGTTTAGGCAATTGCTTGATGGCCTTCTCGAAATCCGCATCCACCTTGCGCGGTTGTGTGTCCAGAAAAGCGTGGTACTTATCGTATTCGGATTCCGCCTTGGCCCGGGCTGTTTCCGCGGAGATATTACCGGCGTGATCGAGCAGCTCCCGTCCGGATACTTCGAGGAACTCATCCAGTTTAGAGATCCAGTCGCGCATGGTCATCGGCCGGCGCTCCATTGCCTGTAATTCGGCGAACTCGATATAAAGGTTCACGATACGGTTGAGGGTGGCAAGCTCTTCTTCGGTCAAATAATTTTTGGCCACGGAGACATCGTCCTTGCGGATGATCCCTTCCGGCCGTGTGGTTTTCAAGCCCATATAGGGTTGGGCTGCGTCGGCGCGTTCAGCCATGACCTCGGCCGCCGTACGACCGTGCGCGGCCCAGTGCATCTTGTTCTGCACGGTGGCAAAGAATCGTTGTGACATTTCCGTGTCGGGTGCGTAATCCACGCTGGTTGCATAGATATCCAGCACCTTCTGGTAAAACCGCCGTTCCGAGGAGCGAATGTCGCGGATGCGTTCCAGTAGCTCGTCGAAATAATCGGTCTGCCCCTGCCCCGGCGGGTTTTTAAGCCGCTCGTCATCCATCGCAAAGCCCTTGACCAGATACTCGGTCAGGCGATCCGTGGCCCATTGACGAAACTGTGTACCGCGATGGCTGCGCACCCGATATCCGACCGCGAGGATGACCGGCAGATTGTAATGGCGCAAGCGGCGCGATACCTGCCGCCCTCCCTCCGGACGAACTTGTAAGCAATCCTTACAAGTTGCCTCCTCGGTTAATTCGCCATCTTCGTAAATCGTTTTAAGATGGAGGGTAATGTTCTGCGGTGTGGTCTGAAAAAGATCGGCCATCTGTGCCTGCGTAAGCCAGACGGTCTGCTCCTCGAACCGGCACTGAATACGCGTACGCCCGTCCTCGGTCTGGTAAAGGATTAGCTCCGTGTGCGGCACTTCATTTTCGTTCATCGTTCATTATCCTATGATCAAACACACCGGTCTACAAACGCACCTCTTTGGGAAATGGCACGAGCCGAAGCTCGCCGGCCGACTCCACCTGTGCCGGAAGTT
Organism: uncultured Planctomycetales bacterium; assembly: GCA_964642815.1. Taxonomy (GTDB): domain Bacteria; phylum Planctomycetota; class Phycisphaerae; order UBA1845; family PWPN01; genus JAAYCU01. The sequence goes on from CAZXSA010000097.1 coordinate 9,905, forward strand.
CAAGAATCAAACCAAGTATGGCTATGCCGGCCAGAATACCTAAGCTTTTATTCATGAGAGGGCTTCCAGAAATACCCGTTTGCTTACGTTTCTCTTAAATGATCCCTATCCGCCCGTCAAATACCACCCTGCATGGTATTGAGCGTGGTTTAATAAGAGGCTTCATGCCTCGGGATGCAAGACCGGCTTGCCTTCTGCTTGGCCATCTTCTCGTTTATGATATTGGCCATCGTAAGCGGATGAGCGGGATATCCAGACTTGTTTGAGGGTGCATGATGAGCGATGCGGAAGCGCGAGGCATGACGGCGGTGGCGGTTCGGCGACCGTGGTGGCGGATGATCGGGCCGGGGCTGATTACGGCTTGCGTGGTATTCGGCCCGGGGAGTCTGTTGATCAGCGCCAACGTCGGGGCCACGTTCGGATACGATATGCTCTGGCTGCTGGCCTCGACCGCCATCCTGATGGCCACCTACATCAGCATGGGGGCCCGGATCGGCGTGGTCGGACAGGCCACTCCCTGTCAGTTGATCGCCGGTCGCCTGGGCCGGGTGGCGGCGGCGGTCATCGGCATCAATCTTTGCCTGATCTGCACCTCCTTTCAGTTCTCGAACAATCTGGCCATCGTGGCCGCGGCCGAAGCCCTTGGCCTGGCCCGTCTGTTCGGCGATCCCGCGACTTTTTCGGAAAGGACCATTAACCTTATCAACAGTGGCGTGCTGATCGCCTTCAACGGCCTGATCATCCTGATGGTCTTTACCCTGCGGCAGGTCTATCGCGTACTCGAACGGGGCATGAAGATCATGGTGGCCGTGATCCTGGTCAGTTTCGCGATTAACCTTATCCTGGTCCGGCCAAACCCGCTGGAGGTGTTGGGCGGATTGTGGCCGAGTCGGCCCGCGGGTATTAGCTTTGAACTGCAAAGCGGTGCGCTGATCCTGGTTGCATCCCTGTTGGGTACCACGTTCTCGGTCGCCGGGGCCTTTTTTCAGGGCAACCTTGTTCGCGAGCGGGGCTGGAAGATCGAGGATTACAAGAGCGGTATCGGGGACTCGCTAACGGGTGTGGCCGTTCTGGCCCTGATCAGCGGCCTGATCATGTTGACCAGCGGCACCGTCCTGCGTGGGCAGCCGGCCACCAATATCGGCGTCCTGGCAACTCAGCTTCAGCCGCTGCTCGGGCCGGCCGCCCATCTGATTTTCTGTATCGGCCTGTTCGCCGTCGCCATGAATCCCTTCGTGATCAATGCGATGATCGGCGGGGCGGCCTTGGCCGACGGGCTGGGCAAGGCCCCGCGACTCAGCGACCCCTGGCCGCGACGTTTCACCGTGATGGTCATGCTTATCGGCATGGGAATGGCGATGATCATTTCCTACTATTCAATCAAGCCCGTCGACGCGATCATTTTCGGGCAGGCCTTGACCGTACTGGGTAATCCGCTGATGGCCGCGGCCATGATCTGGCTGGCCAACCGGCGGGACATCATGGGTGAGCGGTGTAACGGTCCGGTTATGAACCTGCTGGCCGGCGCGGGTTTTCTCGTGGTGTTGGCTACGGCGATCATGATGTTGCTGCGGATCGCCGACCGATTCTCCGCGGCGTAAACAAACGCCGATCTTAGCTGTTGCCATGGCGCAACAGTGGGATCGCGAAACGCCGTTCGGCCGCCGTGCCGCTGACGTATTCCTCGGCCGTCGGGTGCGCCACGTCGGTAAATCCTTCCGGATAGCGCGGTTTTCCGTGAAGATTCGTGTTGGGCGTGACCAGATCCTCGGCGACCTGAATCATATGCACTTCGACGCGATCCCGATAGACGACATAACGGGCATAGTGACACGGGTAAGAAGCCGTTCCCGACGGGCAGACATGGTGGATGCCGTCCGTCTCGACGGTGCCGGTCAGGTGCAGATGGCCGCAGATGACCGCGACCACCGTCCGGTTGTGGGCGCGCACGATGTCCCAGGTTCCGCTTCCGATCATCTGGTAAGTGGGAAACCCGAAACTCTTCTTCAGGACCGGCTCTTCGCGCAGGCACGCCAGTGGGATGTGACAAGCGACGATTTTCGGTAATTTCGGGTATCGGTCCAAGGCCTCGGCCAGCCATTGGTTTCGTTTCGGGGTAACCTCGGCGGCCAGTTTATGAACGCTTGAATCGCCCGGATAGGCTTTTACATCACCGATGCCGTTGGCGTTATTGAGGCAAACGAAGTGGATCCCCTTATGCACGAAATCGTAATTCACGCGGTCCTTGCCGAAGACCTGTTCGTAAGGCCCCTGATATTCGGGATGGCCCTCGCGTTGGACGACTTCGTGATTGCCGACCACCGTATAATAAGGGCAACGCAGAGCGGCGAGCGTTTCCTTCGCGAACGCACACTGCGGCAGCAGTAATTCCAATTCTCCGCCGTGAATGATGTCACCGGTCAGGATAACGAAATCGGGCAGCGGAAAATCTCTTTCCGCATTGATCGTCGCGATGACGTGATTGATCTTCGGCGTGGTTTTCGAATAGCCTCCCTTATCCTCCGGCCTCATCAAATGCGTGTCGTTGAGCTGCACGAACGAGAAAAGCGGCCGGTCCTCGCCCGGGGTCCGATGACTGCAACTCGCCAGGCTGGAGATGCTTGCGCCTCCCACGGTCCATGCGGCGTACTTCAGGACATCGCGCCGTCGAAGATGATTTTCTGGCCGGGTATTTCGCATAATCCACTCCTCGTTGGCTTGAAGGACGCACCGCACCAACGCTGCTCGATCCCTATCATAGGGTTACAAGCAGAGCCGACAAGTCTGGGGTCATAAATGCTCTTTTTGTTGCATTCAACGCTGTTTTGGTGAAGTAGGGGTTGGGGGGTATAATATTTGAAAAAGGTTGTCCGGACTGGACGGCTTGCGCTCATCATCGCGGAGGGTTCATGATGCGTTTCAAAATGTTTCTAGCCGGTCTTGTGGTTGCGGTGTCAAGTTCTATTGTTTCGGCGGGCGAGCCGATCACTTCGTTCGGCGTATCGGCCAACGGACGGCGTTTCCTGATTAACGGTAAGGCCGTCTTCCTGGCCGGTTTCCGGGAGGGCTACGTAGGCGGGGACTGGAACAATGTTTACTGGAACCATCAGAATCTGCCCAGCAGCCATCCGATCAGCCCCAACGCCGCCCAGGTGAATTACAGTGCCTACGCGGCGGCGGTACTCAACGCGGGCATGAACCTGGTCCGCTGCAACCTGATCAGCATGCAGGCGGGCAGCGGGCGGGTCCATGGCACGAATGAACGAACCGACGCCTATAATTACCCGCCGACCAATCCGTTGACCGAGCGGCCTTGGGCCCGTACCGGCGGCGGTCAGGCCTGGGACAACTGGCCACGGTACAACCTCAACGAATGGAACAACTGGTACTGGACGCGGCTGGCGGAGTGGGTGCAGACGGCCAACGCCAACGGGATCGTGATCGAGGTTACCCTGTTCCAGCAGCACAATTACTACCAGCTCTTCACCCATTACGCGGACAATCCCCTGCGGCCTTACAACTGCAATCCGACCACCGCGCTGCCGAACGGTTTCGGGGAAACGGCGTATCCGGAGTACTACGAGACCAGTGGCGTGCATCGCGCCGCTCAGGAGGCCCTTTGCGACAAGGTGGTCGACACTTTGTACGCCTATCCGGGGGTCATTTATCGGATTGGTGAAGAGTACAACTGGACGGATACCTGGCTGGAGACCCTGGCGGCCCGGATGAAGGCCCGGGCGGCCACCTATGGCAAGAGCCTGGTGATGCAGGTCGGTGGCACGATGCAGCAGATGAAGCTGATGAACAATGATATACATTCGATGGACGGCACGTTCATTCTTCAGGAGGCCGGCGGGTCGTTTTGCGATCCGCCCTCGCTGGTTGAAGTCCGTTTGCCGGGCTATTGCACCGGAACCAACAACGAGGCGAATGTCCATGCCACCATGTTGAAGATGTGGAACGAATTGCCCGGCAAAGCCTGCTACCGCGAGGGGGAAAGCACGGACAAGGCCTGGTGGGGCGCCCTGACCGGCGGGGCGGCCGGTTACTTTTATCATGGGGCGTTCGAGTCCGGTTTCACCGGCGCGATGGCCAAGGCGGTAACCCGGCTGGTGAACGAATATATGGAGGAGTTCGAGACCAGCACGCCGCATGATGAATATGTGCTCGGCGGCACCGTATACATGTTGGCTACGCCGGGCAAGGAGTATCTGGCGTATTTCCCCAATGGAGGAAGCGGTCAGATCAACCTGAGTTCGGCTTCGGGACAGATGCGTTACAGTTGGTATAATCCCCGAACCCAGGCCATGGCCGGTGGGGGTACGGTAACCGCGGGTGGCGCCAGTACGTTCAGTGCCCCCGACACCCAGGACTGGGTACTCTGGCTGCGGCGGCAAGTGCCGCCCGCCGAGATGACGGATTTCGATGATGACGGAGATGTTGATCTGGAGGATTTCGGCTTTTTCCAGTCCTGTTACAGCGGCAGCGGCGTCGCGCCGCGAAGCGGTTGCGGCGCGGCCGACTTGGACGGCGATAATGACGTGGATCAGGCCGATTTTACGATCTTCAAATCCTGCTTTGGTGGTGCCAATAAATCCCCGTCGTGCTGATGGGTGGTGAGTTATTCGCGTGTTTCCGGCTTTCGGAAACGGCGGAGGAATTTCGTGGGGCGATTGTCAGGAAGGCGAGGAATTAAATGAAAGCGGTTTTACATTCGGTTAGTTACGCGGGATTGTGGGGCCAACATCGTTTGAGTCTGGAGGAGTTCATCCCGCACGCCGCGGCCTTGGGTTATTCGGGGGTGATGCTGATGACCAAGCGGCCGCACCTGTCAGCCTTGGACTGCAAAACGGATCGGGTCAAGAAACTGGCCGATCTGTTGAAAAAGCACAACCTGAGCGTTCCCTGTCTGGCCGGCTATAACGACCCGGGGGCCGGATTCTCGCCGAATGCCGGTTCCTTCGCTCCCATCAGCGAGATGCAACTGGTCGCCATCCGGCAATGGGCGGAAATGGCCAACCTCCTGGGGGCACCGGTCCTGCGCTTGTTTACCGGTCCGCTGAACGAGGGTGAGCTTTATACCGCGCAATGGAGTCGCAGCGTGGCCTTCCTTCGCGAGGCCTGCGATATCGCCGGCGAATTCGGAGTGAATGTCGGCGTGCAGAACCACGACGATATCGCCGTCCATTATCTCTCCATGGCCGATTTCATCGACGAGGTCGATCGGCCCAATTGTAAGGCCTGTTTCGATGCCTGGTCGGTCGCCTTGCATGGCGATGATTTCGCGACGGCCGTGCGGCACATGGGTGACCGCATCGTGCATACCACCATCGCCGACTACGTCAAACGCCCGCGTTTCAAATATCATCATCCGGGGCACGGTAACAATTTCGAGCGGCTGTTCGACGAGGTCAAGGCCGTTCCGGTGGGCGAGGGCTTTATCGACAACGCGGCCTTCCTCGATGCGCTGAAAGCGATCGGTTATCAGGGTGGGGTAGCCTTCGAAATGTGTTCACCCCTGCGCGGCGGCGGTGGGCGCGAAAACCTCGACCGTTACGCTAGGCAATTCCTGACGTGGATTAAACCCTGGTGTTAGGCACGGGATTGGATACCGCCCGCGGCGCGGCCGGCGGGCATGAAAAAAAGCGGTTTTCGGATCCGCGTCATCGGCGGGCGGCTCACTTAATGGTATCGGGAATAGCCTCGTCGCTCCGTCGATAATACGTTCCCGCCGCCGTATGCAGGTCGCTCCAAGCCTGCCGCAGGCGGATGCGGGCGAGAGCCAGCTCGCCCTCGGTCTGCACATAATCCCGTTGGGCCTCGTTCAGCCGCACGAGAGAGGTCTTGCCGGCGTCGTACTGTGTCTCCACCAATCGCCGGTTTTCCTCGGCGAAACTCAAATTATCCCGTTGCAGACGAACCTGCTCCTGGGCGTTGGTCAGGTCAATGACCGCTTGTCGAACCTCGCGGCAGATTTGGAGGCATTTACGGCGGACGCCCGCGCTGGCTTCCCACCAATCGGCATTGGCCCGGCGCACCTGGGAGGTGCGGTAACCGCCGGTGAAGATCGCCCAGCGCATTTCCAGGGCAATGGCCGACGATTGATCGTCGTCGGAATAACTCCAATTGTGGGCCTTTTCGAATCCCCAACTGCCCCGCAGGGATAACTCCGGGTAAAACTGGCCGCGGGCCATGACGATATTTTCCTCGCTGGCCTTGAGCAGGTGCTGGACCTCGGCCAGATCGGCCCGGCCGGTCATGGCCTGCTCGATCCAGGCGAGAACCTCCTGGTTTTCAAGTTCCGGATCGGCTTCCTCGCTAAGCAGCGCGAGAGACATGGTCGGCGGCAGTTGAGCATCGGGTAAAGCGAGCAATTCGGCGAGGACCACGCGGCCGGTCTCCTGCACGCCACGAGCGGCCACGACATTGGCCTGGGCGGCTCGCACGCGGACCTCGAAGTTCAGCACGTCGGCTTTGCTGATTTTTCCCGCCTCGAAGTTTTTCCGGGCGGTGGCCAGTTGCTTGAGGCTGAACTGTTCATCGGCCTGGGCGATGCGTAACTGTTCAACCCCGAGCTGGGCTTGGTGGTAAGCGGTGTCCACCGCCTGGATCAGCAGCCGTTCCACGTTGGCCAGGGACATCGCCCAGGCCACGTACATCTGCTTGACGCTGAGCAGTCGGGCTTCGCGCACGAAGCCGTCAAACAAAACCCAACTGGCCGAAAGGGCCGTCTGATGGTCGCTAAAGGCATTCGTATTGCCCGTGGATACGTTGTAGCCACCGAACAAGGCCCCGCTGAGCGGGCCGTAAAAGGTATTAATCAAATCGATCAGCG
>CAZXSA010000098.1:0-16689 GCA_964642815.1 uncultured Planctomycetales bacterium
GATTCCACGTCGATCTCCCGGCGGGCCAGGGCGTTAATCGCCTCGGCGAACGGGCCGCAACGACTGCCGATCAGATTGATCTCGTTGACCACGAGCGGAGCGAGATTGAGCGGCATGGCGCCGGCGTGGGTACTTTTCAACACCAGGGTACCTCGCGGCCGTACCAGCTTCAGGGCTAGCTCAAAGCCCTCCGGCGATCCGCTGCAATCGACCACCACGTCATGCTCGGCACGAGGAATGAGTTCGGTTATGTGTCGAGTCTGTATGCCCTTTTTTTCACAGAAGTCCAGGGTGAGTTGGTTGCGCCCGACGACTTCCAGCTTGCATCCGGTGGTCTTGAGCACCTGGGCCACCAAAAGCCCCAGACGCCCGGACCCGACCACAACAGCCCGTTGACGTTTCTCGATAGGGCATTGTTTGACGACTTGAAAAGCGGCGGCCAGCGGCTCGATAAATACCGCCTGTTCGTCGCCGACCGTCTCCGGTACTTCGTGCAGGTTTCGTTCCGGAACGGCCACCAAGTCGGCGAAAACGCCGTCGCGGCCGTCAATGCCCAATACGGTTCGGCGCTGGCAGTGGTTGGCCAACCCCTGCTGGCACATTCGGCATTTGCCGCACACGCAATTGATCTCGGCCACCACCCGTTTATTTTTCCAGGCCCGCGGTCCCTTGACTACCGTGCCGACGAATTCGTGGCCGAGTACACCGGTAAAATTCATGTAACCCCGGGTGATTTCCAAGTCAGTCGCGCAGATGCCGGCCAGCTTGACGGCGATCAGAACCTCCCCTACCCCCGTCTGGGGTTCAGGGTACTGGCTTGTGTATTGCAGCTTCTTGTTGAAAACCAATGCCCTCATCGATGATCAGGCTCCATTTCGGCGCAATCAACCGCTCTGACCTGCAACGTTTTCCGCCCGTGATGGGGACGTAGAGACAGAGGGACTGAGGGATTGAGAGAAAAGCAATTTCACGGCAAACATTCCACAAACCCACGGCAGTCTCGCCAATGCGGGGCTGTCTCTCCGTCCCTCTCTCGCTCCGTCGCTCCATCCCTCCTTAGGCGCAGTATCGGCCATCGCCGCCCTACCGTCAATCCGGGGTGACTGGATTACACCCCGCCGGCCCGCTATATTGCTCGACATGAATCGCATTGATCAAGCTATGAAGGAATTGTCTGTCCGTGGAAAAAAGGGCTTGCTCCCCTACCTGACCGCCGGCCTTGGCGGCCTGGATACGACCGAACGCATTCTCCAAGCACTGGCCGAGGTTGGAGTGACGGCCGTCGAACTCGGCTTCCCCTACTCGGATCCCATCGCCGACGGCCCCACGATCCAGTCCTCATTTACGCGCGTTCTGGAAAAAGGCATTCATGTCCGCGAGATACTGGACATGGTGGCCCGCTTTCGCCGAAGCAACCAGCTTCCTTTGCTGGCCATGCTGTCCTATTCCATTGTTTACCGCGTCGGGGTGGAGCATTTTCTGAAGCAGGCGGCCACGGCCGGTATCGACGGGCTGATTATTCCCGATCTATCGCTTGAGGAAGCCCCCCAAGTAGCCCGTCAGGTGAGCGAGGCAGGTCTTGTTCTGCCGATGCTGGTCTCCCCCGCCTCGACGCCCGAGCGGCGACAGAAAATCGCTACCCTTTCGACCGGATTTGTTTACTACATGTCCGTCACCGGTATCACCGGGGAGCGTAACCAGCTTCCGCCGGAACTGGTCAGCAACGTCCACCAACTCCGCCAGGCCACCGGACGCCCGGTGATCGTCGGTTTCGGAATCAGCACGGCCGAGCACGTTCGTCGGGTCTGCACCGAAGCCGACGGGGCAATCATCGGTAGCGCCCTGGTCCGCCGAATCATGGAAACCCAGGATGCCGGCGGCGATACCGAGGCCATCGTCAAAGTCGCCACCGAAGCGGTCAAGGACTGGATGACTGGCTTGTCTTGAAGTATTTGACTATATAGTTCAATCAGGATTAAGTTTACGCCTCGCCCGTTTATTTTTTTTGGAATTTAATGTATAATATATTTGACATATTGTAATCTATATAGTACATTATGTCTAGTTGGTTTGACGTATATTGATTGGTGGTTTGGAGGACGACTCATGTCAATAGAGCAAAAACAAGCATGGTGGTTGGTAGCAACTTCCTTGCTAGCCCTCATCGTATTTTTCATAGTACTTTGTTGGGTTGATGTAGAAGTTGCCTGGGGGGCATTTGGTCTGGTGGGTTTTGGCGGTTTGGGCCCTTTGATTTTTCGTAAGCGTAAAGACGAAAACAAAGTGGACTTCGATGAACGGGATCGAACGATCGCCAAGCAAGCTACTCTTGGAGCGGGAATGACTTCTTATTTGGCGGTTATTCTGGCCTGCATGATACCCTGGTTCGTTTATCACCATCAAGGCAAGGAAACCATTTCCATTTATTATCTGCCCTTTATTGCTTTCCTGGCCATGATTGTTCTTTTCCTCGCCCGATCCATCATCATACTCCTTGCCTATGGACGGGAGGTGCGGCGCGATGGCGATTGAATTTACCAATCGAATCAGGGAACTTCGTTTCCAGCACGGTGAAATGACCCAGCAGGAACTGGCCAACCGCGTAGATGTCACGCGGCAAACCATTATCGCCATCGAAGCGGGTAAATACTCGCCTTCTTTATCCCTGGCTTTTCAAATTGCCCGAGCATTCGGGGAGCAGATCGAAACTGTTTTTCTTTACGAGACCCAATAGCGAAAATAAATCAACGCAATTTCCACTGGCATTCCTTTCGATTATACTGGGGCTGATTTGCGGTACGGTATAATTGTTCGGGGAGCGTATCGTTCTGGAGGAATAAACATGTTTCGCATCTTGATTAGCGCAATAGCTTTCGCCAGTTCTGGCGTATCGCTCGCCTGGGGGGAATCCCCGCCGGAATACCTGGTCGGCGCGTATTACTTTGCCGGCTGGTGGCGGGAGCAGCCTAATAAATGGACTACCGCGGGACACGACTGGCGTGCGGACTGGCCAGGCCGGGTACCACTTTTAGGCGAGTATAACGATCAGGAAACCATAGATCGTGAGATTGTCGCCGCCGCGGACCACGGGGTTAATTTCTTCCAGATCCTCTGGTATCCACAATACAACAAAGAACACCCTGACCCGGACGTGGAACGGATCAATGTGGCCGTACGCCGATTCATGGCCTCCAGGAATAACCCGCGTCTCAAATTCACCATCGAATACGTGAACCATCCGCCCTTCGACCTACCTTCCGACACGGATTGGGAAGCCGCCTGCCGGGAGTGGTGCACCGCTATGAAGCATCCGAGTTATCTGCGAATCGACGGACGGCCGGTATTCAAAATACACGGTCTGGAGCTTTTCCAGCAGCAAGCGGGGAAAAGCATCGAGCGGGTTAATGCGCGGCTACAGATTTTACGGCGAATTGTCCAGGAAGCCGGTCTGGAGATTCCATTGATTTCCGGCGGCACGCTCCCTTCTGTAAAAGCGGAGTTCAGCTCAGCGGTTGAGCCCTACGATTTCTTAACCACGTACATGGATATGCCAAACGTACCCCCATCTGATAAGCCATTTCCCTATCCCATGCTGCTAAAGCAAGCGGAGGATGCCTGGAAAACATCTCCAGACCGCAGCCCCAAGATGTATGTGCCGTATGTTCCCGCCGGCTGGGATCCGCGGCCTTGGCGTGATCCTCGTTCGCCGTTTGATATGCCGACACGCGAGCAATGGCTGGACGCGCTGGGCAAAGTGAAGGCCGCGCTCGATGCCGAACCCCGCCTGGGTGTTCCAACCAAGGCCGGCGGTCGTCAGAAAATGCTGCTGATTTACGCCTGGAACGAATTCGGCGAAGGGGGTTTTATCGCCCCGAACCGCGGCGAAGGAACGATGAAACTGGAATGTATCCGAGAGGTCTTCGGCGTTGTAAAGAACACACCCACTTCTGGCAAAAGCAATTGATCGCGGGCCCTCGCTCCTTAAATGATAACCGACGAACGGATAAATCTGATTACTGACGACTGACCGCTGATTGCTGACTATTTTCTCACTGTCTCGGATGAAACTTCTGGTGAATCGATTTCAGCCGCGAACTGTCGACGTGGGTGTAGATTTGAGTGGTAGTCACGTCGGCGTGGCCGAGCATTTCCTGTACGACCCTCAGGTCGGCCCCGCCGGCCAGCAGGTGAGTGGCGAACGAGTGGCGCAGGGTATGCGGCGACAGTTTGCCTGCTACGCCCATCCGCCGGGCATACTTGACCACCATGCGCCAACAGTTGGTTCGATCGATCGGCCGACCAGTCCGTGAAAGGAATAGGCGGTCCGTGGATTTGCCGTTGACCAGTTTCGGCCGCAAGCCCAGCAGATATTCGCGAATCGCCTCGATGGCCGGAATCCCGACGGGAACCACCCGTTCCTTATTGCCCTTGCCAAAACAGCGCAGATAGCCGAGATCCAGCTTCACATCCTCCAATCGCAGGCTCACCAGTTCGCTGACTCGCAGGCCGCAGGCGTAAAAAAGCTCCAGGATCGCCCTATCGCGAACGCCAAGCGGGTCTTCTTCCTCGGGCTGGGCCAGCAGCTTTTCGACTTCGCGAAGGTTCAGGGTTCTGGGTAGGAACTTCCACTTCTTCGGCGACTCGATTAGGGTAGCCACATCCCGCTTGATGTAACCTTCGTCGTAGAAGAATCTTAAAAGCAGCTTGATCGTGACCAGCCGTCGAGCGATGGAACTTATGGCCAGTTTTTTTTGCTCGCGTTGCTCAATCAGGAAGGCTTGTACGTCACGTGGGCCGAGATTTTGTATGAATATCCGGTGGTCGTTCAGGAATTCCGAAAAGGCCGTCAGGTCGGTTCGATATGCGGACAGGGTGTTCTCGGCCAGGCCACACTCCGACCAGACGCGGTTCAAGAACCGTTCGATCCATTCGGATAACGAGGATGAGTCCGGCCGTCGCTCAGACGCCGGAGACGAGGGCAAGGTCTTTTTCGTTTCGGATTTCGGCCAATCGGATCTGGTGATAGATATTACAGGATTCATAATCGCCGACACACAAACGGAAGGCCCCATTGATATTCATCATCGTCAACAGATCGGCACAGCGTGCATCCCTATGATCCAAATAGGGACAGACATAGAAGGATTCATCCACCAAAGCTACCTCGCTCACAAGGGACAGAGGCTATTGACCGTCAAGAGATTATCGGGCGTAGGGGCGATTCGGCTTGAACCTATCTCGACGCCTCACAAAAGGATTGAACAATCAATATAAACGCATGGATTATAGGACGCACGCAACGATTGACGCCCGGCCAGTCGCTGCTTAGGATGGCGCCGGGTTGCTTTGCTCCGGTAACGGATGCGCTCGGTTGTATGGATTATGTGAAGGTTACGTTATTTTGGGGTCAAGTGCCCCGGTGACCGGAGACCGATCTTGGTTCCCCGATTAATCGAACTGATGGAAAAATGTGGCGGCCAGCGGATTCTGCTGGTCGGCGACCTGATTCTGGATCGTTATGTTTACGGTGATGCCGAGCGGATAAGCCCGGAAGCGCCCGTGGCCGTCCTGCGGAAAAAGCACGACGAGCATCGGGTCGGTGGAGCGGGTAACGTCGCGGCCAATCTGTGTGCCCTGGACATCGCCGTGATTTGCTGCGGCGTGGTGGGCGCGGACGACGCCGGTTCGAGGCTGCGGGCCTTGTTGCAGTCTCAGAGCGTCGATACGCGCGGATTACTTTCCCTTCCTGATCGCCCGACCACGACCAAAACACGGTTTATTGGCTTGGCCCAGCACCGGCATCGTCAACAGTTGATCCGGGTGGATGATGAAACTACCGCCCCGCTGGGTCGGGCGGAAGCGGATCGTCTCGCGAAAATGATTTTGCAGGCGATTTCGGGCGTGGCCGCCGTCTGCCTGGAGGATTACGACAAGGGCCTGCTTTCCGAGTCACTCTGCCAGCAGGTGATCGCTAAAGCGGCGGCCGCGGGTAAACCCGTGCTGGTCGATCCCGCCCCCTTGGCCGATTACAACAAGTATCGTGGAGCAACAATCCTCACCCCGAACCGGGCGGAGTTTCTTAAGGTCTGTCCGTGTCCGGATGATTCGGTGGAGACCATCCAGGCCCATGCCGCCGAAGTCATTGAGAAATATAGCTTGGGTGGGCTTTTGATTACGCTTGATCGTGACGGGGCGATTATGGCCTTGGCGGATCAGCCACCACTTCACGTGCCCACCCGGCCGCGCAATGTATACGACAACACCGGGGCAGGTGACGCGGTTTTGGCCATGCTGGCCGCCGCCCGGGTAGCGGGGGCGAATTGGGAGGAAGCCACCCGGCTGACCAATGTTGCCGGCGGGTTGGAGGTGGAGAAATTCGGTTGCGTGCCGATTACCCGAGAGGAAATGCTGGCGGAACTGCGGATGTCTCTGGGAGCGGGGGCGGCCAAAATACGACAACCCGGAGAGCTGGCCGACGAGTTGACTTTACGTAAAAACCGCGGCGAAATCGTCGTTTTCACCAACGGGTGTTTCGATCTGCTGCATGCCGGGCATGTGCGGTTTCTACAACAATGTCGAGCCCAGGGCGATGTGCTAGTCGTCGGCTTGAATTCGGATGCGTCGGTTCGCGCCCAGAATAAGGGAACCGAGCGTCCTATCGTTCCCCAGGACCAGCGGGCAGAGGTGCTGGCCGCCCTGCAAAGCGTCGATTACGTGGTCCTTTTTGACGAGCCGACACCGTTGAACATCATCAAAAAAGTATCCCCCAACGTCCTGATTAAAGGTCAGGATTGGTCCGAACGCGGGGTTGTCGGAAGGGAACACGTGGAGGCCGGCGGTGGGCGTGTGGTACTGTTACCGCTCATGGAAGGCGTCAGTACAACCCAGATCGTCAATCGGATTCGCTCCGGGGGGGCGTCATGAAAGAGTTGTTTCAGGCCGGCATCGCGGATCATACCCAAATAATCGGGGGAATTCGCGAACAGCTCGATGTTTTGGCGGAGATTAGCCGGGCCCTCATTACCACCATCGAGAATGAGGGACGCATTTTTATTTTCGGCAACGGGGGTAGTGCCGCCGATGCCCAGCATATCGCCGCCGAACTGGTCGGGCGTTACAAACGCGAGCGTCGGGGACTGCCGGCGATGGCCTTGACCACGGACACCTCCAACCTGCTGTCGATCGGCAACGACTACGGATTCGGGCATATCTTTACCCGCCAGGTGGAGGCTTTGGTACGGCCAGGTGACGTGGTCTGGGCTTTGTCGACGTCGGGAAACTCGCCCAACGTGATTGAAGCCGTCCACGTGGCCCGGGCCTTGCAGGCCGTGGTCATCGGTTTCACCGGGGAGAGCGGTGGAAAGCTCAAACCCCTATGTGATTTCTGCCTATGCGTTCCCCACCGAGATAGCGACCGGATCCAGGAGATGCATCAATTGGCCTATCATCTGGTTTGCGATGCGGTGGAACGTCATATTGCCGGTTGATCCCGCGAAATTAACCATAGAGATGCAGGGCCACGGGGAAGAGAGAGAGTAAATACAAACGTCAATCACTCGACCGGGCGTGTTTAAGCCAGATATTGAGACGGGGTATCTTTATAAATTTCAATGACCTCCGTGTCTCCTCCGATGTTCGGCGGCGCAGGCTACGCTTCGGTGGGAAACTCTCCGGATCTGGCCGTACTTGCCAGTTGGACCGCCACCGGGTACGCTTTTTCTCATGGCAACATCCCAAGACAAGATTCTACTGGACAAGCAGGCGATGTCGGACTGCCTTGATCAGCTTGGTCGTGCGATTTTGGGTGATCTGCCGGCGGGTGTTCCCTTGGCGGTGGTCGGCATTCGCAGCCGCGGCGAGGTATTGGCCCAGCGGTTGGTTGACCGTCTACACCAGCTTGGAGCCGAGCGAATCGAAGCAGGCACACTGGATATCACCCTTTATCGAGACGACCTGGCCGAGCGCGGCCCGCAAGCGGTATTGCGAAAGACGGATATTCCTTTTGACATCGATGGATGTTTCATCATCCTCATGGACGATGTTCTGCATACCGGCCGATCCGTCCGGGCGGCCCTTGATGCGCTGGTCGATCTTGGCCGCCCGCGGGCGATTCGGCTGGCGGTACTGGTGGATCGACCTGGACGAGAATTGCCCATCCAGGCCGATTATGTGGGGATTCGCGTTTCACGGGAAGATGTACCGGTGGCCGTCCGCCTGACCGAATCGGACGGTATCGACGAGGTGCGCGTCGGATGAAGACCACCCGAAACACGAAAACGGCTAAGACGACCCCGCCGCCTTCGACCGATGCGGATACCGGCCAAGCGGAATTTGTTTGGACCCGGCGGCACCTGCTCGGTCTGGAAGACTTGAGCGGAGAGGAACTCGAGCATATTTTCCGAACAGCCGAGAGTTTTCAGGAAATTTCCACGCGGAGCATCAAGAAGGTTCCGGCGCTGCGTGGCCGGGTAGTGGTCAATCTGTTTTTCGAGGACTCAACGAGAACGCGGATGAGCTTCGCCCTGGCCGCCCAGCGTCTTTCGGCGGACGTGCTGGACTTTTCGGCGGGTAAATCCTCGGTATCCAAAGGCGAAACCCTGCGGGACACGGTGCGTAACATCGAGGCGATGGGGGTCGACACGTTTATCATCCGGCATTCGGCGGCCGGGGCACCCCACTACATCACCCGCTGCACCGATTGCAGCGTTATCAACGCCGGTGACGGCCAACACGAGCATCCCACCCAGGGGCTGATCGATATTTTCACTATCCGCGAGCGTAAGGGTCGCATAGCCGGACTTAAGGTGGTCATCGTCGGGGACATCGCCCATTCGCGGGTGGCCCGGTCAAACTTTTGGGGCCTGACCCGGCTTGGGGCCAAGGTCACCTTTGTCGGTCCGACCACTCTGGTTCCCCGCGCATTCGAGAAAATGGGCGCGAAGATCAGTCACAATCTGGACGAGGCGTTGAAAGACGCGGACGTGGTCAACATGCTGCGCATTCAACACGAACGCATTTCCAGCCAGGTATTCCCCAGTCGAGAAGAATACGTGCGCCTTTTCGGTTTGACTCAGGAACGGCTCAGGGGAACAAAACCCGATCTGCTGATTATGCATCCAGGCCCGATTAACCGCGGGGTGGAGTTAGCCAGCGAGGTAGCCGACGGGCCGAACAGCTCGATTTTGCGTCAGGTCTCCAACGGATTGGCCATCCGCATGGCCGTCCTGTTTCTACTCAACCAGGCATCCGGGAAAAAATAACGGTCGAGTACCAAGATGGGTATGGACGCTCTCTCCGATCACGCGATCGTTTAATGGGCTTGGCGGGGTATCGGTTTCAATCATTCCGCCTCAGCGCCCTCGGCGTCGTGCGTGCCGTAATCCAACGAACCCCATGAAGGTCAACATCAGACTGGTTCCGCCGATGGCTCCGCATAACCCCCCGGTTCCGCCGTTGCCGTCATCGGACACGGTGATCGTAACCGCATCGCTCACGGTCTTTTGGACGACGGTATCGGTGACGCTGAAGGTGTAGGTAAGGGTCTGCAAAGGCGTGCAGATCGGAGTTGGAGAAGCCGGGTCGCTAAGGTAATTATTCGGAACCCATTCATAGGTATACTGTCCCGATCCTCCGGAGACGGAACCCTGTAACTGTACATTGGTGCCCTTGGCCACGGTTTTGTCCGGTCCGGCATTAACCGACAATTGCGGCAGGACGGTGACGGTAACGGTATCGGAGGAGAAGATGCTCGTATCGACGGCGTCGGTAACGGTCAAGGTGTACACCTGGGTCGCTGTCGGAGAGGCTTTCGGATCGCGCACATTCGGATCGTCCAATCCGGTAACAGGTGACCACGAATAGGTATAGGTACCGGATGCACCATAAACCGACCCTTGCAAAGTAACGCTGTCGCCGCTCAGAATCGTCTTGTCCGGTCCGGCGTTAACCGACAAATCGCTGAACCAGTTCACATTGTTGCCGTTATCCACTATCCCAACCAAATCCAGCTCATCGACGGCCAATCCGCCATCGAGGCTGGCGTAGGTGCAGTTCGTCAAATCCACATAATAAAAAGTAACCTTGTCCGATCGACGGCGATTAAAGGTGAATTTTCCGGTTCCGGTCGTCGTGTTCATGATAATCGGGTTGGTGTCGGATTGTCCGTTGACTCTTAAGGCCCCGCTCCCGGTCCCCTCCAAAGTCAACATCGAACCGGGGGTGAAATGCATGGTGCTGCCCGGCGTATTATTGATCAACTCGCCGGACGTGCGTACGTTAATATTACCAAACAGGTAACGATAGGCACCGGTCAGGCGAACAATGGCACCGTTCTCGATATTGACCGTTCCCAACAACCGGAAATCGTCATTGGCTCCGGCGAACAGAACCTGCTCGCCTGTCTTCGCGAAGTTCACCGTGGAACCGGCGACCGCATCCATATTGACGGCCGGTCCGGAATGGCCGGTAAGACTGCTGGAAGTGGTGTACGTCGCTCCATTGGCGACCACGATCCTCTCATCGTTATCCCCGAAAACGATACTCGCTCCGCCGGCATCGATAAACGTGCCCTCGTTGACCAGTAACTTGACCCCATTGGCGTTGGCGAAACTGAAACCCCCGCTGACCCGCAGGCTGCCGGTCCCCGTTTTGGTCAGGGATTCGCTATTTTCGTTGAACGGGGTCAGCACCTTCACCGTGGCCGCGCCGGTTCCGGACCAGGTAAAGGTTTGATTCGTTCCCGGGCTGGCGTTTAATTCATTAATGATCGAGGCGGCGTTGGCGATGATTTTCCCCGTGGTCGTCATGATCTTCGTGATCGTGCCGGTACCGGCCAGAGTCAGTTCGAGATTCTTCACGTCCAGGTCGGTGGTCAGGGTCTTCAGTTGAAAGACATCAATCGTAACTTTTCCGCCCAAATTGATATTCTCGACGATTGTGTTTTCGCGCACGGTCAAGGCGCCGCCGTTTTTATTCATCTCGATAGTCGCCAATGTCCCCTTATTCCAGAGTGTCAGCGTATTGTTGTTCACCGTGACCTTGGTATCAAGGTATTTATTGGCGGCGATGTACAGATTGAGGTTGCCGACATCCGTGGTCATGTTTATGGCTATGGGCTTGATACTGATGGCCGTATTGATGGTGGCCTCATTGGCCTCGACCACGATGGTTGAACCGCTGATGTTGTCCTCATCCTTGCCGGAAAACTTGAGGATGGAGGCTGTTTTCTGAAGCTTAATGGTTCCGTTGACATATTCGGCGGTGCCGCCGCTCGAACCGGCGATTTCAAGCGTATCCGCTCCGACCTCGATGGCATTCGTGATGGTCAAGATCTTTCCATTATCGGTAAAAGTAATCACGGATTCGGCCGAATGTTGAATTGTCTCGACAATGGTGGTCTCGTGGATGTCAATTCCGCCCCCATCCTCGTCGAGTTTGATCGTCTTGATTCTGCCCGGGCCATAGAGGGCAAGAATATTTCGATTCACGTCGATAACGGTGTTGAGCAGCTTATTCAAGGCTACGGTTAAGTGAAGATCTCCGCGCCCGCTGCTCATATTAATCGCGGTCGGGGAGCTATTTACCGTAAACGCCAGAATGATTCCGTCGACCTCAACGGATATCGTATAATCCTTGATGTTGTCTATATCCGTGCTATCGATGATCAGTTGCGAGGCGATGTTATTCAGCCTGATCGTCGCCGCGAAGGAATCCTGCACGCCCCCTTTGGAGCCTTGGAGGGTGAAGGTATTTGGCCCGACACTAAAGGGATTGGTGACGGTTATTTTCTTGCCATCCAACAAAATAACCTTGCCATTTGCGTTCACCAACAATGTCGAAACGATCGGGGTGGCCGCTCCCGAGCTGGTCAGGATGGAGTAGTTGCTATTCAGGTTAACGTCGCTGACGGTGCCGCTGCCCGAAAGGGTCAGCGTATTCGACCCAACGGAAACAGCCATGCCCAAAGTAAGCGTCCTGCCGGCGCTCACATCGATGGTAAAATCGTTGCCCCCCGTGACCAGGGATTCAACGCCGGCATCATTGGTGACCTTCAGGGTCGTGCCCGCGTTCGTTTGTTCCACATAGCTTACGCTTCCCTGTCCACTCAGGATAAGCGTTTTACCGTCGGGTATCCTGATCCCGCCGTAGAGTTTATTGGGATCGACGGTTAGTAGCTGCCCGTAGTACACGTTGATCTCGGCGTTCACATTACCCACATAATCAATGCGGGTAATAGTCGGGCTATCTCGAACCACGATTCTTGAGCTATCATTGTTGAAACACGTCTTGTTGAGTCTCCCGTTGCCCCGCAAATTCAGGGTGCGGGCACCGATGCACCAGTCGTTCGTAACCGTCAGGTTGGCTTGTAAATCAATGGTCGCGTTTGCCACGAAATCCAAGGTCGTGATGGTCCCGCTTTCATTCACATTTAATCGGCTGGAATCGCTGTCAAGGGCCACATGGGAAATCGTTCCCGCCCCGGTCATCGTCAATGTATTGGTTCCAACCCCGATGGGATTCGTGGTCGTCAGTTGTTTTCCGCCCATGACGTTGATGATGCCATTCGCCGACATCGTAAGAGTATTAATCGTTACGGGCGATTGGCCGTTAACAATAATGGAGGAGGTGGAGGATACGTTGTAGCTCATATCGATGTTGGTGATGATACCTTTTTGTGTCAGAGTTGCGGCATAACCCCTCAGGTCCAGCTTGATGGTATTCAGCGTGGAACCGTCGGCGATCTCGAATGTCGCGTTGCCGGTTAGATTGATATTATTGACGGTGGCCGTCGGCAGGGAAACTGGAACAGTAAGCGTGGCGGCACTCCCTCCGAGTTGAATCTCCGAGATGGAGCCGACAAAAGGCCCCTCCACCCTGATCTGGTTATTGCCGATACGGAAAATGCCTCCCGAGACTGCGCCTCTGACGGTGAGCATCTTGTTGGTGTTTGCCGTGAAATCAAAGTAACCCGAGTTATCGGCGCTCAATGATCCCCCGCTGTCCGAAATCCGCAAAGTAGTACCATCCTCGTGCCCCAATCGGAGATTGTTACCCGCGAACTGGATCACAACCGATACCGCGGCCGTAATCGAGATCGCCGGCTTATCTGCTTTACCAAGAGCTGGAACCGTTCCAGAATCGATGACAATGGTGACCGGGTTGGTATCGTTTGCGCCGTCGATAATAATGCCCTCGCCGGCCGATATTTTAATGGTTGGATCCGCGATCGCCGCGCTTATGTTGTATGTTCCACCATCGCTGATGGTCCAATCCCCGGCCGACGCCCGTGAAATTCCCAGAAAAGCGGACAATCCTAATGCAATGATCGCAACGTATCGCTGAGACATAATGGAACTCCTGTTCTGCTTACGGATTCCGTTCCCCTCCTTGCGGATCGGCCGATGGGGTCGGCGATAGGAGAGGGGTTCATTTCCCCTTGTCGGTCAAGGACATCTAACGCGCCTGGTCCATCGCATTACGATGGATCCAAGCGCCCGGGTATCTGATAAACACCCCAAGTATAAATGACCCCAACAGTCGGGTCAATTTGTCTTATGTACCGGGAACAAGCCAAGTTAAGCATCGCCGGAACTCCCCAGGTAATCGGCGATTCTTCCGACGACGGCTCGGGGATCCAGTTTTTCGACCCCCCCGCCGGATCGCATTTTCAGCTCAACTTGGCCTTCGGCAAGCGTCTTTTTACCCACGGTAACACGTATGGGGATGCCTATCAGGTCGGCATCCTTGAATTTGAAGCCTGCCCGGGCGTCGCGATCGTCGAGCAGGACATCAAAACCCCGCTCGATGAGGATGTCGTGCAATTGCCTGGCGGTGGCCATGACCTGCTCGTCGCGAACGTCCAGGGCGACGACCAAGACCTGGAAAGGAGCAATGTCAATCGGCCAGCGGATACCGTCCGCATCATGGTGGGCCTCAATGGCGGCGGCCAGAATCCGGTTCAGGCCGATGCCATAGCAGCCCATAATGAATGGGTGGGCCTTCCCGCTCTCGTCCAGAAAGGTGGCGGACAAGGCTTCAGAATACTTACACCCAAGCTTGAATACGTGACCGATTTCGATGGCCTTGCGGAAAGAAAGCCGGCAACCGCTGCCGTCTGGGGCGAGGTCGCCCTCGGCCACGTTACGGATATCCCCTATAACGGCCTGGGTCAGTCGTTCGGGAAGTACGTCTCGAATCCAGTTAAACCCAAGAACGTGATAATCAGACCGATTGGCTCCGGTAACGGCGTTGACGACCGCGCGGGCGTCGGGATCGATGATCAGGGTACATTCGATTTCATTGGCCTTATGCGGTCCGACATAACCGATGGCGAAGCCGGCCTGAGCGGCCAAGGCCGGGTCGCATAAATCGATTTTGCCGGGGCCGCAGAGCCGCTGAAGCTTGTTTTCGTTGACCTCGTGATCGCCGCGGACACAGGCGATGACCAGCCGGACTTTACCGGCCGGTTCGGACGCATCAGGCGGAGTTACCTGATAGACCATCGTTTTGAGCATGACTGTCGGCGCGACCTTGAGGAAGGCGCAAACATCCTCGATGGATTTGCAGTTCGGGGTATGCACCGCCTCCATGGATGCAAGTTTTGACGAATCGGGATCCGCCGGCAGGCTGGGAAGCTGGCGGGAGGCCTTTTCGATATTGGCGGCATATTTACCACCCTCGGCGATCGCTACAATATCCTCTCCGGCATCGGTGAGGACCATGAACTCATGCGAGGCGTCGCCGCCGATCGGTCCCGATTCAGCCTCGACCACGAGATAAGGCAGACCGCAACGGCGGAAAATTCGACAATAGGTTTCGTACATCCGCTGGTAAGTCTTATCGAGACATTCCAGGCTGGCATGGAAAGAATAAGCGTCTTTCATCAGGAATTCGCGGGTTCGCAACACGCCGCTCTTGGGACGCTCCTCGCCACGAAACTTGGTCTGAATCTGATATAGGTTCACCGGTAACTGTTTGTAACTGCTGATATAGGCCCGGACCAAGTCGGTAATCACTTCCTCATGGGTGGGTCCAAGTACCACGTTGGCCTGCCAATCGTTACCCCGTATGCCGAGCAGAACGTCACCCATGGCCTCGACCCGCCCGGTCTGCTCCCAAAGACTACGCGGGTGCATGGCGGGCATGTGTAATTCGACAGCCTCGGCGGCGTCCAATTCCTCGCGGACAATGTTCTCGATTTTACGGAGTACACGGTATCCCAACGGCAGATAAGTGTACGAACCGGCGGCCACTTGTCGAAACAAGCCCGCCCGGATACCCAATTGATGGGAAGGCACGACCGCGTCGGCGGGGGTTTCCTTGACCGTTGGGATAAAGTATTTCGTCCAGAGCATGAATACCTCACTATCGCCTGCGCCTTAAAACATCCAACCTGCCTATGCAGAGTGGTTTGTAACCCCCTGCCAATCCTGCCGTGTACCCGCAAAGTAACCGCCCGTAAGCCTCTCGGCAAGGGCATACCGAAAGAGGATGAGCGTCCCTGTCTCATTTGGCAATCGAGGCGGGGTTGGGTATGCTTCGAGCTTGGAGAGTAATTGCCTACAACGAAAAAGAGGGAGCAAACATGGTCGCGACAAACGGTAAAAAAAACCGCCGGTTCATCAGCGAGTTGACCCCGGGGGAATTCGTTGACGATCAGGTGTTTCTGATCGGCTCGAAAGACCTGCGGACCACGAACAGTGGGTCGCTCTATATCCATTGCGTGCTCTGCGACAAGACCGGCCAGATGCTGGGCCGTGTGTGGCAGGCCACCGAAGCGATGTACGAGCAGATGCCCGAGGGTGGGTTTCTGCGATTCAAGGGACGGGTGGAGAATTATAAGGGATCACGGCAGTTTATCGTGGACGCCATGCGCCCCGCGGACCCGACCGGCCTGGACCTCGCGGATTTCATCCCTCAAACTCCTCGGGACATTGACGAGATGTTCGCCCGGGTTCGGGAGATCCTTCGGCAAATTAAAAATCGCGATCTGCTCAATCTGATTAAACAATTTATTACCGACGAGGCGATGATGGAGAAATTCCGCAAGGCCCCCGCGGCCGTGCAGAACCACCATGCCTATCTTGGGGGGTTGCTGGAACATACGTTGAACGTCCTGGAGTTGACTTTGGTCGTCATTCCCCGCTACCCGGAAATCAGTCTCGATCTGATGTTGGCCGGCGTCTTTTTACACGATTTGGGCAAAATCGCGGAATTGGATTACCAGGTCAGCTTTCAGTACAGCAACGCGGGCCAGTTGCTCGGCCATCTGGTGCAGGCCACCCTCTGGATCGAGGAAAAAGCCAAGGCCGTCGAGGCGGAAACCGGACAGCCTTTCCCGGCCCCGATCAAGGAAGTCCTACAGCATCTGGTTCTGGCCCATCACGGTTCCTATGAATTCGGCAGCCCCAAACTCCCGGCCCTTCCCGAAGCCATCGCTCTGCATCATTTGGATAACCTGGATGCCAAGCTCAACATGTATTTGGGAAAAATAAAGTCCGATCCCGATCCGTCCTCCGACTGGACGGAATACGTGCGCAGCCTGGAAACCAAAATATTCAAGAAGGATGTTCTGGCGGCACCGAGAAAAGCACCCTGAGAACCGCATGAAAAAACCTGTTCATAAAACCATCTTATTTCGACGGGCAGCGCTGATTCTCTACTGGTCGGCCATGTTCACGGCCACCCATT
>CAZXSA010000099.1:0-16618 GCA_964642815.1 uncultured Planctomycetales bacterium
AGGCCGAGCAATCTGATCGAATACTCTGAAGGGCCAAACGAGCGTTCCGAACCCGCGTCGCGTTTTTTATGCGCCCATCCGATGCAGCCTTTGTTTAGGCCATTCGATTGAACCGGTTGACATACCACGAAGTACGATGGGTTGGGAAAATCGCCACTCTTGCTCCAGCGGGGTCGACCGCTCGAAATCGACGCGTTCAACCTGGAACCCAGCCAGAGTGACGGCTTCCAGCAGATCATTCACGTTGCAAGCCTGTTCATCATGCTCCACAACGGTCGTTCGAGCCAAGGTATCCACCACCACCTTGCGGACCCCTGGAATTGTTTCCAGCAAACGGCTCACTTGCTTCACGGAGTTTTCGCAAACCATTCCGCTGATGTGCAATCTGAGTTTATTCATCTCCGTGCTCTCCCTGAGGTGCTTCCGGCCAACGATGTCGGCCGTCCGAAAACGCCCGGCTACCCTGTGCCCTGAAGAATATTTTGATACCCCTGCTTCTCGCTTTCTTTGAGCATTATAGATAGCATGATGAACAAATTCAGAAAAAAAATAAGAAAACTTGCCATCCTTTGGCCAAATCCCTTAGGTTATCCGACCTGTATATTCCCCATTTTGCCAAAATTGGCCGGCAGAATGAATTCCGCGACTATAAGGGGTAATCCGAGAGTGGACGAGCTATCGGCCTGCTTCCAGCCACTGCCACATTTACCCATGATGTATTCATGAGGGTGGATCGAATATCAAGTATTTGTAAAAAGTTATTGGCCTCACCTGCCAATCGGGATTATACTTACACCCCTTGTCCAACCGATAAACTTGTGATTGGGATGACTTTGAAGCATTGGTCCTTTGGGGCGATATCAGCATGGGTTTTTACATTCCCACGGCCGCATCTAGCAATTCATTGAGCTTGGCCACTTTCGGGCGTAGCGGCGAAATAATGGGCTTTTTTTACCCGCGGCTTGATTTCGCCCAGAACATTCGCGAGGGCATGCCCGCCATCCGCTTGCTCAAGCCGGCAGAAGGCGAGACCTTCCTGTGGAACTTCGCGGAATGTTGGCGCTGTACCCAGTCCTTTGAGTCGGCAAGCAACGTGTTGATCACCCGTCTTGAGCATCAAAGCCTTGAATTAAATATCGAGATTTGCGACGTGCTGCCTCCGGGCGAGCAAGCCCTGTTACGACGGGTGGTCATCAACAAAGGAGCGGATGTCGGCCCGGTACAGTTCCTGCATTATTATCGCATGGCCGTCGGCGATGCCGCGGAACGCAACGCGGTGCAATTCTACGAGGAGCAAAACGCGGTGGTGCAGCACTACCGAAACGTGGTGCTGGTGGTCGGCGCGACGGAACCTTTGCGGGCGTATTGCAGTACGTGGCAACCGGATCAGGAATCACCCACCAAGCGGGCGATGCGCGCGGGCGAATGCGCAGGGTCGATCCAGTCCATCGGCCGGGTGGATTTCGCGGTAGCGTTTGAACCGAGCGATCAAACCCGCTGGCAAGCGATCCTGATCCTGGCCGGCGCGCCCACCATCCCTAACGCGCTCACCTATGTCCAACAACTGACCGGCACCCATTTCGATGAAGCGGTTAATCAAGCTAACAATCGGGTACTCGATGAACTATCCAAGGCCGGTTCCTGTTCGATCCCGGAATTAGCGGAGACGTATCATCGGGCGGTCATTTCGTTGCACGATTTATATGACATTCGCGAGGGGACGTTCCTGGCCGCTCCCGAGTTCGACCCCGGCTACGAATTAAGCGGAGGATATGGGTACTGTTGGCCGCGGGATGCGGCGGTATGCGCCCTGGCCATGGCCCGGATCGGCCGCACCGATCTGGCCCGCCGATTTTTTGAATGGGCCGCTCGGACCCAGTTGCCCAGCGGCCACTGGTATCAGCGTTACTGGACGGACGGTGCGCCGGCCGCCTCCTGGTGCGTACTCGATCAAGCCATCCAACTCGACCAGACCTGCGCCATGGTTCACGCCGCCGGCCGTCTGGCCCGCCTGTTGGGCAAGCGCGGTCGGACGTTCATCGATTTCTTCCGGCCGACAGCGGCCAAGGCTACGCGAGCCATCCTGGAGCAGATAGACTCGAATCATCTGCATCGGGTTGCCACAGACCTATGGGAAAACAGCCAAGGCGTCTTTGCCTACACGCAGGCGGGGGTTATCGCCGCGTTGCAAGAGGCCCAAGAAGTTTTCGATCTGGAGCCCGAGCAAACCGGCAAGAGTATGCGGGCGGCCATGCACGCCCAGCTTATCCGCACCTTCTGGGACGCGAATCGGCGCTGCTGGTTCCGTCGGATCACCCCCGAAGGCCAGCCGGATACCACGCTCGATTCCTCGGTCATGGGGTTGATCGATCCCTGGGCCGTGCTGGATCTGCGGCGGCCGGACGACCGCCGCCTGGCCGTCGAAACCCTGGATAGCGTCAGTCTTCACCTGCGTTCGGAGGTCCACGGCGGCAAGGCCATTCTGCGTTTCGAGGGTGAGTCCTACATGGGCGGTGGTCCGGGTTGCGTGAACACATTGTGGCTGGCCCTTTGCCGGTTGCGTCTGGCGGCTACCACGGATGACCCGGCCGAGCGGGAACAGCACCGGGAGCAGGCCCTGGAGGAAGCGCGCATCGTGCTGGCCAACACCAGTCCCACCGGACAGTTGCCCGAACTGATCCCCAAGATTCTTTTCGGCTACTGGGCGGCCCCACATGCGTGGGCCAGTGCCTTGCTGATCGAGGTGGTACTGGCACTGGCCGAGCTGGAACAAGGGCCGGTCGGCACATTCGATGTCGAGCGAGCTCGTGTTCGCCGGCAGGCGCCCTCGCGTTGATACCGCCGGTCTTGCGTGGTCCGCCGGGACACCCCGATGCCTCCGTACGAATCCACCTTTTAGGGATTACGCATTCCAAGGGTTTTTTGACGCGCTCGAGGCCGCTATAATGCATGGAAAAAGGGATACTCCACGATAGTAACAAAGGAAAATGTTCCCAATGAAGGAATGGAAAAGGGTAGCGCTGGAGTTCATTCTCATCGGTCTGGTGGGTTGCCTGCTCGGACTGACCGCCAACCATTTCAATTACGATCGTCTGTCGCTTTCTCGCGACTATTTTCACCAAACAACAACCGTGGAGAACCGGCCGACGGCAACCGGCACGACGACGGATACGCCCCCCCAGCCAAGTACCTCAAGCGCTCCGACCACCGATGCGCAACTCGAAGCCCTGAAGCGGAGGCTCAATCAGCATGGTATTCAACTGATCCCCTTCGAGGAAGTGAAAACGCTATTCGAAGATCCCGGCTATCCGGCCGGCGCCTACGTTATTATCGATGCCCGCGACGACAAGCTTTACCGCAAGGGACACATCCCCGGCGCATTTTTAGTCGATCACTACCGGATCGAGCGTTATCTCCCCGCGGTTTTGGATTTCTGCCGGGCCGCGGTGAAGATTATCGTCTACTGCAACGGCGGCGAATGCGATGACAGCGAATTTGTCGCACTGGATTTATTGCGCGAGGGGATTGATCCCAACGGCATATTCGTTTACGCCCAGGGATTCATGGACTGGGAAGAGCAGGGCATGCCGGTGGAGCTGGATGAGCAGCACAGCGGCGTATACAAAGAGGCGAGCCAATGACCGATGGTCAATCATGCACGGGAGATACTCCACGGCAACGCGGTGTCGGCCTGCTGATCGCCCGCCTGCTACTCGGGTTGGTTTTTGTCTGGATGGGTTTTTCCAAAACCGGGTTGACCCAACTGGCCTTGGATAAAACCGGCCTGAAAGGCAACCCGGCCGTGCAACGGCTGGTCAACAGCGGCTACATCGAGCTCTCCAATCCGGTGGATTTTCTCAAGCTGATTCGTGAATACCATATCCTGCCCGAGAATATGCCCATCTTGTTGAACCTGACCGCGGCGGTATTGCCCTGGCTGGAGGTTTTCTGCGGGTTATTGTTGATTTTCGGCGTGGGATTGCGCGGGACGGCCTTGATCATTCTATTGCTGATGACCTTCTTTACCCTCATGGTTACGGCTCGGGCATTAAACATATATCACGCCGGGGACATCGCCTTTTGTGCCATCAAGTTTGATTGCGGCTGTGGGGCCGGCGAGGTGTATATCTGCCGCAAGATACCGGAAAACATCATCCTCTGGCTGCTGGCCTTGCATATCCTGCTGGCCCGGACCCGCCGTTGGTGCCTTAAAAAGAATCTGATTCCCGCGAAACCGGTCATCACCGGGAATCTCGCCGCACGGCCGCGCCCGTAAAGGTTTATTCGGCTTGATTCTCAGGTTCCAGAACAAGGTAAGCGAAGGGCGGCACGGTGATCCGGGCCTCGAAATGATCCGCGACGGACATGCATGGCCACTGCTTCGGTTGAAAAGGCAACCGGACGCGAAGGGATTGCGGGGTCTCCGTGTTGTTATAGGCGATGTTGGCGCAAAGCGAGGCCTGCTCCATATGATCGCCCAGATAGCGGGTCATGGCTCGCGGGGGCGGGTCAAGCACGCGATAGTTTACCCGGGCATGATCGAGAATGTTCCGTACAAGCTGATATCCGACAGCGTTTTCCGGTTTTTGCGAACTGTACGGACCCCACATATCCGTTTCGTTGGCCGAAGCATCCGCCGAACCGCCGAAAGCGGGCGGTTTTCGCTCCGGATCGTAAGCCAGACCGGCGAACACGTGGCCGTGAATGAAAATCAACCGGTCATTCCGGACGGTTGAAAGCAAGGGGCGCCCGGCACAACGGAGAAACACGCGACTCCCGTTGAGAGCCTGGACATACTCGAAGGCTTCGTCCTCGGGCAACGGTACCGGCAACCTGTCCAAGCGAGCGGTCAACGCATGATCGGCCGCAAGGTCGAGCGTACCCGCCGGCCGCCGGATATACCGTAACCGCAGGTCGTGGATTTCCCGCTCCGCGCCGATCGGCACGTATTCGGCATCCAGGGATTGTCCAAAGCATCCGGTGAAAAGCACCGTCGCCGTGCAGGCAGCCAGCTTGTCCAGAGTTTCCGAAAGCAGATACGCGGAACAAGGCACGACGATCAACCGAAAAGCGTTCATCTGTTCGATCGTCATCGTGTCGAAAGCCGGGGAGCCGCATCGGACAATCTGGCAACCAAACATACGGAGAAGTACATCCAGCGTCATGGTATCAACGGAATGCACGGGGCCGTCGCCTAAGGCCGCCGCCGCATGGGTCGGAAACACCAGCAGGACATCGCGCTGCACCGCTTCGAGGGGAACATCGCGCAGATCGCGGAGATAAGGCGCAAAACGGTCTTCCCATTGGTCGAAACCGACCCGCGCGGCCTTCTCCGGTGGCCAATGATAGTTTTTCTCGGCGTAGGAATTGCTTAACTGGCATCCGATGAAGTGTTGCCCTTCCCCGCGCTTGCGGGCCAGCAGCGGCAGGTAGTAGTCCCGATAACTCTCGGCCGAGTCGCATCGGTAACGAAACCCCATCGTTTCGGCCAGTGTTTTCGCCGGATCGTGCGTGGTCTGAAAAGGAAAACAGGATTCGTAAAGGGCGAAATCCGCCGAAGGCACGGCCACCATGTTGTACAGATAGCCGACCACGGGATACAACTCCTGCCAGGTTCCGACCGGCTTGTCACCCGAGCGGGGTTTCAAGCGACGAATCATCGCATCCCACTGCTCCTGCATATAAAGGTAGCGAAAGCGGATAAAGCGATTGTACTCGGTATTCGGGCCGTCACTCCGGGAAGGGACCGCGTTCAGCGGCGGCCAGCCGTTCGCGCGGCGCCATTCATTGAAGCGAGCCAGGGCGTTGGGGCTTCGACCCGAGGAAGGCAACCGAAACCCCCCTTCGCCGTAGATTCCCCAGGTCGGGGCAAAGGCCACAACCTCAGGCTTGCCCGCATAACGATCCATGATTTGGGCAAACGCCCATTCGATCCGGGCCATCGCTTCCGGCAGGAACGGATCGAGATGGCCGGGCAAGGGATTGCCCTGTCTGTCGACATCGAGGTATTCGCTCCGTTCCAACGCGCTTTCGCCGACGATGGCCAGAATAACCCGCAGGTTTTGGGCTTGCGCTTCGGCGAGTTGCTTATCGATGGCGGTAAAATCGAGTTTCTGCCTGT
This sequence comes from uncultured Planctomycetales bacterium, assembly GCA_964642815.1. Classification (GTDB taxonomy): domain Bacteria; phylum Planctomycetota; class Phycisphaerae; order UBA1845; family PWPN01; genus JAAYCU01. The sequence continues at coordinate 6,122 of CAZXSA010000099.1, forward strand.
CAGGCGAGACGCGCGGATGGACTTTGCAAAGCACGGTGTCATACCCGGCCCGCGCGGCGTCCGCCATTTGCTCTTGCGTACACCCCGTCATGGGGAGCCACACCAGCCGTTGTCCGATCGGCCCGGCAATTTCCGCGGGCAACACGATGACCACGCCCATGAGCAACGACAGGATCATTCGCGGCCACTCGTCGAAGAAGTTACAAGAACAAACAGGCGCGGTTCTCGGTCCACGCGGCCCTTATCCCTTATGGTTGACTTCCTTGACCAGTATGGGGATCACGATGTCGCCGATCTGCTTGTTGTCGGTTTTGACCACGACTTTCTCTCCGTCCTTGGCGCAGATAAAGCCTTCCGCGAAGGTCAGCTCCAACCGATAAGACACGCCGTCGGCCTCGGGAAAATACGCGGCCTTGATCTGGTTGTTGCTGGTTTCAACGGTCTTGATCTGGAGGGCTTCCTGGGTGTTGTTGGCGATAAACACCATAATCTCGCGTTCCTCGTCGCCCTTGAACATTTCGATCTTGGCGGGAATAACCTCGACCGGCGGGGGCACATACAAACGGACCGGAACCTCGACCACCGGCAAATCCTTATGATCGGTTTGGACGCGAATCACGCCTTTGGTCTCGCCCGCGACATAAGGAGGTTTCGTCTCGACGATCAACCGGGCATGCGTGCCCTGGCCGATCGGCTCGATGCGCCCCTCGAAACTCGGCGAATCGGAAGTGACCTTGCCGTATTGAATCGTCCCCTTCCCGTTGTAAATCAACGTCGCGGGTCGGACGGTCAACAGCGATCGCGGATCGTAGATAAAATCCAGGCCATCCGCCGGCTCGATCGATAACAGGGACGTGACCATTCCGCTGACCAGGACAATTTGTCTCGGCCTTTGCGTATCGGAGACATCAAGGGTCAGCCGTTGCGTAAATTCGCCCACGGTATCGGCCGGAGGGGTCACCACGCATTGGATCACCCCCACCTGCCGGGGTTGTAGATCCTTCACATAGTCCGAAACGATCTCCATGCCCTCGGGCACCTCCACGCCGGTGATCCGCACCGGACTGTCCCCTTCATTACGATAGTAAATTCGGAAATTAAAGGGTTGACCAGCGGTCCGCCAGCCCGCGAACACCCGATAGGATTCCATGATCATCCCAACCGGAATCCCCATTCGGTTCTGCCGCCCCGCCAGCGAAACCGCGCAAAACTGACCGATCCGATAGTCGGTCTGCCCAAGATCCTTCTGGGTCTTGCCCTCGGCGAGCATCTGCAACTCGTGCTCAAGTGTTCCGCTCTGGTTCGGCATGTATCCCTGACGGACAACCTCCACCACGCCATTACCGCCGATCAGGATCACGGTAGGCAGACGGCTGATCCCAAAGAGATCGACGGCTTGTAACTCCCGATCCTGAACGGTCTGGGCAGCAACGCCCAACCCGGCCATCCACTCGGCCACTTCCGGCGTCGGGGTCAGCACGTCGGTGTTGACGTTGATAAACTGGACGTTTCGAGCCGTCGCCTGATCCAAAACCGGAAACCAGTCGCGCAAGGCCTGATTCGCGGACACACACCACGTGCTGCCGAAATAGAGGATGGTGACTTTTCCGCTGGCTCCGCCCACGTCAATCTGGTTCCCCTTCAAGTCGGGAAGCACGATTCGCGGGGCCATCTGTCCGAGCATGGACCAGGGCTTTTCCTGGCCACCACGCTGAGTGATCGGCCGCGCCTGCGCCTGAGACCGAATGGGAATCAGCACCTTCGATCGGTCTTCCAAGTCGGTCTTCAAGATAATATGTGTTGGCTGATCGGGGGAGACTTGCAGATTAGCCGGTAACTGGACCTGAAGATTGTACGATTTGCCGGGCTGAACCGCGGTAAACGAGGTCTTGATGGTCGGGTTTTCGGCCTCGACGCCAAGTAGATTCATCATTCCCTCGCCGTTGTATTGCACGTAAATATCGCGTGGATAAGCCTTATTAATCGTCGGGCTGACCATCAGCATGGGTGGCGAGCATTCAATCACCGGCGGACTATGCAGACGGCAGAAAATCTGGGCGTTGGGCTCCCGTTCAAGGCCGGTCCGCAAATGGAGATTGACATTGTTCGGCCCGTCGGCAAACGGAGGAGTCGCGGTCACGTAGACATCAAACACCTTGCCCGGCTCAATTTCCTTCACCTGCCAGGCAAAAACTCCCGACTTGCCCTCGGCCGGCTCAAGTTTCATGGTCTGCTCGGTCTGGTTCACGACGCGCGCGGCCTTGAGCAGTTCCGAACCGGCGTTAATGCGTCCGAAATCGATATTCTGTCCGTTGGGATAATCCAGGCAAGTCTTGATCTGTCCTTTCAGCGTCAGCGTCACCTGCTTGTTACGAGGGTCGTCCGTCTCCACGCGGATCGCGCGTACGGTCTCGCTGCGCATGCCGTGAGTGTCGAGAACAACGGGAATCTGCCCCTCCGCGCCTGGAGCCAGTTCCTTGGTATAGTCGTTGGCCGCGGTACATCGGCAACCCGGATGCACCCCGAGAATACGCAAGGTGGCGTCGCCCTCGTTGCGAAACACGAAAGTATGCTTCACTTTGTCGCCGGCCCAGACCGGCTCGAATTGATGAACCGGCTCCGCGCAGGTCCACTTGGGAGCGGGCCCACTCGCGGGCGCGGAGGCCGCCGGCGGATTCTGCCCAAAGACCGTCGAATAAGTCAAACAACCCATGATCGAAAGCAACAAAACACCGCGCGCCATCCGAGCATTTCCCCGCGCGATCCGCATCCGCTCACTACCCGGCAAACACATAATGTCCTCCCGTGCTTACGGCTAATAGATCAATCTGAAAACTCACATACTCATCGGCCAAACGTATCCGTCTCCGCCGACTGAATGGTCAAGATTATGTATTGTATCAAGAATTACCAGGACGTTGGGAATCCCCCAAGCTACAAATACAAGGCTAGAACCATCACGACACGGAATTCACTCCAAGGAAGAAGTATTGATATTTCCTTAAATGATTATCGCAAAAGCATTTACAGCTTTTTTTCGCAGCCTTTTCACTGCTGGCTACGATCCATTTCCCCGCGGAACCGGGAATTCGGGATTCTATCTTGCCTCTCGGGAAACCGCCGTCAAGTGGTACCGTCCGCCAAATACCGCCGGTTGCCGATCTTGATCGTGGACCATGAACCGGCTTGCTCAACTACGATGAATTCACCTATCATGCCCTCCGTCCGACAAGGAAGAGTTAAACGAAACATGAAACTTAGCATTGTCATTCCGGTTTACAACGAGGCAGGCACGGTGGTCGAATGCGTCCGCCGGGTATTGGCCGTCGATATCGGCATGGAAAAGGAACTGATCCTGGTCGACGACGGGTCCACCGACAACACGCGCGAGCTCTGTGAACATTTCCTGCGGGAAAATCCCGCGGCCAACATAAGGCTGCAACTGCATCCCCACAATCGCGGGAAGGGTGCGGCCTTGCGGACCGGTTTTGCTCAGGTCACCGGCGAATTGGTTCTCGTGCAGGACGCGGACCTCGAATACAACCCGCGCGATTATCCCCGCCTGCTGGCCCCGATTCTCGAGGACAAGGCCGACGTGGTGTACGGCTCGCGTTTCGTCGGCGGCGACGCCCACCGGGTTTTATTGTTCTGGCACATGGTGGGCAACAAGCTGCTCACGCTGTTATCCAACGCCCTGACCAACCTGAATCTCACCGATATGGAAACCTGTTACAAGGTTTTTCGCCGGGAAGTGCTCAAGCGCATCCGGCTGGTCAGCAACGGTTTTGAATTCGAGCCGGAGATCACCGCGAAGGTGGCCCGGCTCGGCTGCCGGATTTACGAGGTGGGGGTCAGCTATTCCGGCCGGGATTATTCCGAGGGGAAAAAAATCAATTGGAAAGATGGACTTAAGGCCCTTCTGGCCATTATCCGATTTCGTTTCCAGGGGTAACGGTCCTCCTTGATGTCCGAAAACACGAGAGGCAAGCATGAAACTGATTAATATTTGCGGGGCACGTCCGAATTTCATGAAAATCGCGCCCCTGATGCACGCTTATCGGTCCGAACCGGCCATCGAGCCGATCCTTGTTCATACCGGCCAGCATTACGACGAGAACATGAGCCGACTGTTCTTCGACGAGTTGGAAATTCCGCGGCCGGATATCAATCTGGAAGTCGGCAGCGGATCCCACGCCAAGCAGACCGCCCTGATCATGGAACGGTTCGAGCAGGTGGTCCTCGAACATAAGCCGGACGCGGTCCTGGTCGTGGGAGACGTGAATTCGACGATCGCTTGTGCCCTAGTTTCGGTCAAATTGGACGTGGCCGTCTTTCACGTCGAGGCCGGTCTGCGCAGTTTCGATCGCACCATGCCCGAGGAAATCAACCGCGTGCTCACCGATGCGATCAGTGACTTACTGTTCGTCACCGAACCCAGCGGCATAGACAACCTCCTCCGTGAAGGGGTCGCCAAAGAGAAAATTCACTGGGTCGGCAATGTGATGATCGACACCCTCGAAAAGAACCGGGCAAAGGCCGAGTCCTCGCCGATCCTGGAAAAGCTGAAACTCGAACCACGAGCGTTTTGCGTGGTCACGATGCACCGGCCGGCAAGCGTCGATCACCCCGAGGTCATGGGTCGGCTGGCCGACGTATTCGCGGAAATTCAGAGCGAGCTGCCTATCGTGTTCCCCATTCACCCGCGCACCCGGAGCCGCTTGCAGGCCGCCGGCTTGTTAGGACGTTTCGAGGCGATGAAGAATCTGCAATTGATCGAGCCGGTCGGCTATCTCGACTTTCTTAAACTCATGGCCCATGCCGCCATCGTGCTGACCGATTCCGGCGGCATCCAGGAAGAAACTACGATTCTGGGCGTACCCTGTTTGACCCTGCGAGAAAATACTGAACGGCCGATCACCCTGACCCAGGGAACAAATCGGCTGGTGGGCATGGACCCATCCCGTATATTGTCGGCCTATCGCGAAATTCGTGGCCAAGGTTCAATCGTGGCTCAGCGTCCGGACAAATGGGACGGCCATGCCGCCGAACGTATCGCCCGACTGATCGCCCAGTGGCGGCCCGGATGCTGACCAACAGGATCCCCGGTCGGCGGGCCAGGGCGGGGACATACCGCTATGTCGAGATTCGCCGCTGTGTCGAGATTCCTATCTCGACACCCTCCGTGCGGGATTCCCATCCCGCGGATGCAGACGCGCGAAAGGATTCGCGGCGCCGGGGGTGCGAGAAAGGATTCTCGCACCAGCAGCTTACATCGTACCATTTGACCAGCAGGATCGGCGGTTCGTTGCGGGAATCCCCGCTGATGCGGCGCGTACGCATGGTTCAAAATAAACGCGCGCCGCTTTGGGTCTTCGTACTTCCGGCTACACCCTCACAAGACGACGGCGAAGAGGAAGAGGGAAAGAGAATCAAAGCAAAAAGAGTTATCCCCAAAGCCTTCTCTTCATCAACACCAACCCGCCCGCCGAGAGCAACACCACGCATGACGGTTCAGGAACTTCGGAGGCGACACGGAACCCGTAATTGCCGAACTCGCCGCTCGGGCCGCCGAGGCTCCGGAGGGAGGACGCGAGGTAGTAGTCGTAGTAGCCGTACAACCCGCCACGCAGCCCGCGATGGGAACCAGTTCCGTAGTTTTCACTGAAATACGGGCTCTCCATCCATTCCCAGACGTTGCCCATCATATCGAACGTGCCGTTGAGTTCCTCGCTGCCACTGCCGACATTCCACGGGCCAGGTGGATCGGTCGCATACCCATTGTCGTAGTAATTCCATCCCGTCCCGCTGACACCGTCGCCCTGGTGCAGCGTGTCGCCTGGCTTGGTGGCGTAGGTCTGGAGCGACGTACCGTTCCAGTAGGCCGCCTTGACCCACTCATCCTCCGTTGGTAGGTAGTAGAAGGCATCCTTGTGGCGATAGAGGTTCGTCCCGCCCGACGCCTCGGCGACGCTCCAGGTATCCAATGCGTAATCACTCTGGCCCTGCGTACCCGTGAACTTGTACGCCGCCTGATGGCCCGTGCTGGTGTTAAGCCAGTTGACGAATTGCGCTGCCTCGTACCAGCTCACAGAGTTGGTCGGCACGTTCGTCCCCGTCCAGTTGGGATCATTGTCATACGCTTCTGACGGGTTGCCCGTCACCGGAACGCCCAACTCGGCCTTGAACTTGGTCCACTGCTCGTTGCTGATCTCGAACGTGCCCATGCGGTAGTTGTTGTTGACGATGCCGTAACCGCTGGTGGGATTGGTGGCCCCCGAAATCGGCACGAAGTCGATGTTGAACTGATTGCCGCCCGCGCCAAACGTGTCCGCCGACGCGGTACCCGCCATCAGGCCCACCACAACACAAACCGATACGATTGCCATAAACTTTTTCGAAAGCATTTCGTGCGACTCTCCTGAATTGTGGTAAATTGACGATTGCCCGGAGGTGGCGCTTCTTTCCCGCCACATTCCGGCCATGGGCGACATTATAGCACCCTGACTGACAATTATGCAAGCAATTTTTTACGAATTACGATATAGCCTCGGCCCAGGGGACCATTGGAGACATAACTATTTACCCTCCAACAACTTACGTTCATAACCCGCTGTATCGAGATTCCCATCTCACATGTGTTTAACGATCAAACAAACCCCAACAACATACCCAATCAGACCAGAATCGCGGAGTTGACGGGGGATAATTTTCCGGTACTCGGCGCGCCCTTCTACATCGACCCACTCGCTCCCGCTCGGGGTTCAGATTGCATGGTCGCTAAACACCTACTCCATCTCGATACCACCCCGTGCGGGATTCCCATCCCGCGGATGCAGACGCGCGAAAGGATTCGCGGCGCCGGGGGTGCGAGAAAGGATTCTCGCACCAGCAGCTTACATCGTACCATTTGACCAGCAGGATCGGCGGTTCGTTGCGGGAATCCCCGCTGATGCGGCGCGTACGCATTGTTCAAAATAAACGCGCGCCGCTTTGGGTCTTCGCCCTTCCGGCTACGCCCTCACAAGACGACGGCGAAGAGAAAAGGGCAATCTCGTTACGCTCTCTTCCTTCGGAAGATTCCCAGGCCAGCCAAGGTCAACAGCGCCAACGTAGAGGGCTCAGGAACCTCGGTGACGCGGAACCCGATGAAGTTGGCCTCGTAGGTCGGGAGGTAGCTGTAGCGATTCGACGCGTGCAGGTCGCTGGCGTAGTCGTAGAACGACCCGCCCCGTAAGCCGCGATACGAATAGCCGGATCCCTCGTACACTACTGACTCGTTCCACTCCTCGACGTTGCCGCCCTGGTCGAACGTGCCGTACGGGCTGTCAGAGTTCTGGAACTCGCCCACGAGAGTCGTGTAGTACGGCGAGTCGATCGGATACGGCGTTCCGTCATAGTTGGCGTTATTACCAGAAACGTCGTTCAGGTCTCGGCCCGGAACGCTGTTGCTGCTCGTCGGGTAGTCCCAATAGTTGCCCGTTCCGCCATCGTTCTTGTGATAGGCGGCCTTGTACCACTCGTCCTCGCTGGTGATCGCCCACCTGGAGCCGGGGTTGCGCTGAATCTCGCGGCCGTCTTGGCCGTTGTAGCCGTTGAGCGTGTACGCACCTGTCTCGGTGGTGCCTGCACCCTGTTCCCCCGTCGGCTGATTGTTGTGCAACCAATTCGCAAAACGCGCGGCATCGCCCCACGAAACATAGTTCACCGGGCGGTTGACGTGAGACGACGTCACCGTGTACGTGTAAGGGTTGCCCACGGTGCCACCGCCGCTTCGCGTGATCCCGCTGCCGTAACTGGTATTCGACATTTTCGTGTTGTACAGCCCGTACGTGTCCACGCCCGCCACTTTGTTCAAGAACTCGCAATATTGGCCAGCCGTTACCTCGTATTTGCCGATGTTGTAGGTGTAGCCGACGGAGCCGCAGATGCGGTCATCGCCGAAACCACCGTAACTTTCGCCAGACCATTCTCCCGCATTGCCCGGATTGCCCACCGGCACGGTTTCCATGACAATGGCCTGCGCGCCCACGCCACAGGCCAGCAAGACACCCGCTACTACGATTGCAAAGAACTTTCTCGAAAGCATTTCGTGCTACGCTCCTGAATGGTGATAAATTAACGATTACCCGGAGGTGTCGCTTCTTTTTCGCCCTATTCCGGCCAAGGCGACATTATAACACCCTGGCCGGCGAATGTGCAAGTACTTTTTTACAAAATACCGAGAAAGCCTCGGCCCAGTGGCCGTGGGAGACATAACAAACCCTCCCCCAACTTACGTTCACAACCCACTGTATCGAGATTCCCATCTCGCATGTGTTTAGCGACCATGCAAACCCCAACGACATGCCCAATCAGACCAGAAGCGAGGAGCCGACGGAGGATAATTTTCCGGTACTCGGCGCGCCCTTCTACATCGACCCACTCGCTCCCGCTCGGGGTTCAGATTGCATGGTCGCTAAACACCTACTCCATCTCGATACCACCCCGTGCGGGATTCCCATCCCGCGGATGCAGACGCGCGAAAGGATTCGCGGCGCCGGGGGTGCGAGAAAGGATTCTCGCACCAGCAGGATTCTCGCACCAGCAGACGCATCGCCCGACTGATCGCCCAATGGCGGTCGGGTCATTGACCAAGATTCGCCAGGCTTTCACCTGTTTGTGAAAAATAGCACGATTTCTGCATGCTCCGCGGGATTTCACCCCTGAATCCGCAATAATCAAAACCTGCCCGGGGCTTAAATTTTATTTATCCATAGGTTTGTCATATTTCGCCGCGCCCCTAGAATAGACAGGGGGCAGGAAAGACTGGATGGAGCCGGAGTCATGAACATGAACAGGGAAACAAATCAAACCATCGCATTGGAAGCTATTTTGGCGCACACCCGTGACGGGGTCTTTGTCATCGACCGGAACCGCCGGTTTTTACTTTTTAATGAAGCCTGCGAAAAGCTGACAGGGTTTTCGGCCGAGGAGATTCTGAACGCCAACGCGGATTGCGGCCAGGTTACCGATTGCCACGACGAACAGAACCGGCCCTTGGCCGGCCTGTTGTGTCCGGCCACCGCCTTGTTCGGGGAGGAAAGGCTTTCCGCCCGACAACGCATGCGCATCACCACCCGGGGCGGCGAGCATCGCTGGGTGGAAACCGTCTACACGCGAATCGCCGATGCCGGCGATCTGCCGGAGGCGGTCATCGGGGTGGTACGGGACATTTCCGAACTGAAGGAGCAGGAAGAACATTGGCGAAAGGCTACGGAAAATCTGCGCGAGGAAGTCGAGCACCTGCGCGGTCGCATGCGCGATCGCTACGGTTTCGCCAGCATTATCAGCCGATCGCCGCGGATGCAGAAAATTCTGGAAAAGATACAATCAGCCTGCGCGGTCAACAGTCCGGTCCTGATCTGCGGCCAGAAAGGCACGGGCAAGGAAGCGATTGCCCGTACCATCCACTATAACGGTCTTCAGAAAGACGCCCCCTTCGTGCCCTTCAATAGCGCTGACGTACCGCGCGAGGAATTGGAATCCGAACTCTTCGGTTACATCCAGGGTTACAAAGGGGCCGGCGAACCGGCCTATCAAGGCTTGTTCCGAGCGGCGGATGGAGGCACTCTGTTCATCGAAAACCTCGATCTCCTGCCGCCCCAGGCCCAAGGCAAGCTGCTTCGGGCCATACAGGACCGTGGGCTACGTCCGCTGGGCAGCACCGAACAAGTTCCCGCGTGTCCACGAGTCATCGCCACTGTCAGTCGTCCATGCCGGGAAGTCTTCGATTCCTCGCTGCTGCGTGACGATCTGCGGGCTCACCTGAGTGTCATTACCATTGATCTGCCGCCGCTGAGGGAACGCAGGGAAGACATCCCTTTGCTTGTCGAACATTTCATCGACCAGCTTAACACCCAAAGTACGCGGCAGGTCAAGGAAATCGACCCGGCAGTCTGGATCGCCCTGGAAACGCATGATTGGCCGGAAAACGTTCGCGAGCTGCATCGGGTGGTCGAATCGGCGTTCGCCGCCGGTAACGGCCCGATGCTCAAGGCGGAGGAAATATCCATCCACGGCCCGGCGGGTTCGGCCGGTTCGGCTGGAGGGGTGCCCCCTCTTGACGACGTGCTCGCCGACGTGGAGCGCCGCGCGATCCTGGCCGCCCTGCGCCAGACCAATAACCAACGTAGCCTGGCGGCTAAACTTCTGAAGATCTCCCGCAGCCGGTTGTATCGCCGAATGGATGCGCTGGGTATGTCCTCCGGCAAAAACGCCGTATAATCCCTGCATGAAGAGCAAGGAGGATGGTTTTGCGTTCCAGGGACGGATTATCCGCGCGGACAATCTCTTGTTCATGGCCCGGCTGCCCGGACAATGTTGCGACCTGATTTATGTAGACCCCCCTTTCTGCACGGGCAAGGAGCGAACGCGCGGCGATGGCCGTCACAAGTTCGCCGACTATTGGCCCGGCGGCCTCAAGGCTTATCTCGACTTTCTCCAACCGCGGCTCGAACA
>CAZXSA010000100.1:0-16422 GCA_964642815.1 uncultured Planctomycetales bacterium
CGATCTCGACCGGCTCATCAAGGATTACGATCAAGCTATAGAGATATCGGAAGCTTATTATCTAAGAGGGCTTTGCCGATTAAAGAGTAAGTTGCCGCGCGAGGCGGAACAGGATTTCGAGCGAGCGATCCAGAAAAGCCAGCGAACGGATTTAACCGCCCGTTGCCGAGCCTCATTGGCGGCCATCGCGTATCAGGCGGGAAATTGGGCTCGAGCGAGTGATCTTTACGTGCAGGCCCTGCCCGAGCTTCCCGACCAGCCGCCTAAGGACAAAATGCTTTATTGCGCGGGCATCGCCTTGCAACGCAATGGCCAATGGCGCGAGGCGGTGTTTCAGTTCGGTCAGATCTTGCGTAAGTTCCGCGACAGCCCGATGGCCGCGGATGCCCGACGGCTGGCCAGTTGGCGGCACGATTATTTCGCGATTCAGCTTGCCGCCTTCAGCGGCGCCGATAGCGCGGAAAGCAAGGTTCAGGAGTTGCGAGCCAAGGGATTCGACGCGGTACAGGAGTTTCTGCCGCGTAACAACCAATCATTGTGGGTCGTCATGGCCGGTCGCTATCCTACCTATGGGGAGGCCGTCCAGGGACTGAACCGCGTGAAGCGGAGCTATCCGGATGCATTCATTATTCCATGAAACCGGCCGGTGGGTCGTCCTGTGTGGAATCATGGCGGCTACCTGCTGGGTCGGGGCCTGCGCCAGTACCGAAAAGCAGCAAACACCAAATCCCGAGCCGCGGGAGTTTCCCCAGCCGTTCAATCGGCCAGCGGCGGCTTCGCCCGATGATCCGGTCAAGCCGGCCTTCGGCACCTACCACCCCGCGGTAAGCACCGTTTTCCCCGACTATCGACTCAATGTCGGCGATGTGCTTGAGATCATCTATCACGTGCGCACCGAGGTGTCCATCGAACGTTACCGTCTCAAGGTGCAGGATGTCATCAGCATCAATTTCCCGTTCCATTCCAAATACGATCAGGAGGTTACCGTCAACAGCGACGGAACCATCCGGCTGCAACTGGTGGGCGAAGTTCCCGTGGTAACCCGCGGCGAACGCGGGCTGGGGCCGTTCCATTTTCAACAGGACAAGGATCAACGCTGGGAGCGCTATGTGCCAGGCGCGCAGGACAAGGGGCGATGGGAGGCGTGCGACTTTGAATTGGTCCGGATGCTCGACGGCCGTTGGGTCAAACGGCTGTCCGATGGAACGGAATCCCCCCTTGAGGACATGGTCCCCACCAACGAAAACGGGGAGATGCTTGCTCCCTGTATCGTCGATGCGCTGCTGACCGCTACCCGCCGGGAGCGCTACGAATACGACTCGGTCCAACAGCGATGGAAGACCCGTCCCATCGTCATCGAGCAGGCGGGTATGACCGCCGCCGAGCTGCAAGAGGACTTACGGGAGCGGTACGGCCGATACCTGAACAAGCCTGAACTGACCGTCACGGTCAAGCAGGCCAACATCAAGATCGCTGAACTCAAGATTGCTATCACCACCGCGCCGCGCGGGCAATCGCGTTTGATCCCGGTTAAACCCGACGGAACGCTCGATCTACCTTTCATCGGGGAAGTGCTGGCCTACGGAAAAACCGTTCAGCAATTGAAGGTCGATATCGAGACCGCCTATGCCCAGGTGGACCTGCCGGAGATCAGCGTCACCGTGCAGATGAACGAGTGGGCCCCGCAAAAGTTCTTCGTGCTTGGCGAGGTCAACGGGCCGGGCATGATCACCGAGATGATGCCCATGACCGTTTTTCAGGCCATCGCCGCCGCCGGCGGGGTGAATCCGCGGGCCAGCGACAAAGAGATCCTGATCATTCGCCGGAAGGGCTTGCCCGTGCCCGAGGCCACTATCATGGATTTAAGGGGTTTGCGTAATCAGAACTCGCGGGCCAAGTCCGGCGCCCAGCCGGATTTCGCCAACTTGCGCTTCGATTTCTTCCTGGCCGACGGTGACATCATTTACGTACCCACCTCCGGGTTGGCCGCGACCGGCGACTGGGTGGACCAGGTGTTCGGGCGGATTATTCGCGGTGTTTTCCCGTATCAATTCTATACGGGTCTGAATTTCGGTTACGAACTGCATAACGAGCCCAGTAAGAGCAAGGTAAGCGGTAATAAGTGGCCCAACGTGAATGTTGGCCTCACGCCGTAAGGGATGAGTAAACCTGGAGGACCGCCCTTCGTCGGAATATTTTCCTGACAGGTCGCGCGGCCTCGAAGACGGATCATATTATGGCCGATGCAATTGGCTCCAGATCGTTGCGTGAACTGGCCCGGGTACTTTTTGCCCGCTGGCTGGTTTGTCTGTTGATCGTGGTTGCGATCGCCGCGGGAACGTGGGTGGCCTGTGTCAACGCCCGAGCTCACTATCGTTCCTCGGTCAAGTTCCAGATGCGCGAGCCGCGGCCGCGCAATCCCGTCGCCCGGGAAGTTTCTCCCGACCGCTCGCTCCAGGTCTTCATTAAAAGCCAGCAGGAGTTGATGACCTCCGATCCCGTTCTGGCCCGGGTTCTCCTGTTGATGGAATACGCCGAGAAACAAGATCCCTTTTACGATCGGTGGAGCAAGGCGCGCGGTGATTGGGGGGCCGGCCAGTTCGTTACGAACGGAATGGCCGAGCAGCGTTGGGCGGGTTTCGAGACCGTTCTGACGGAACTGGATAAGCGGATCGAGGAGCGTAAGCGCGACAAGGACCACGGCGCGGAATTCATGGAGCAGATCCGGCGGTTCGCCCGAAGCGTGAAGGTTGAAGCGGGCGAAGGCGGGGAGGAAATCGCCCTGACCGAAACCGTCACCCTGACCGTGACCCGGCCCGAACCGGTGGAACAGGCTTGGATCGCCGCCGACATGGTGGCCCGCAATTACCTTGATCGCTATCGCCAATTGCAGTGGTTGAGCAGTAAGGACGCCGTCAAAATGATGGACGCCCGGACCATTGAACTCCGCAAAGCCCGGCTGGACACCGTCCAGGCGACCTTGAGCGCCTTCGTTGAGAAGCTCGATGAGCCTTCCGATCTGGGTATACTTGAACAACTCACTCGCTCCGGCACCGAGGCCGGCAAGCAGATTCTGGTTCGTGGTCTGCGCGAGGACATGCTCGCCCGCTCCGGCGAGTTGGCCGAGCTGCGCCAGCTTCAGCAACAACTCCTGGAACAGTTACCCCCGGCCCTGTGGGGGGACAAACCGCGCACCGACGCCGAGGGGTTGCTGACCGTGCCGGATTACGCCGTCATCGATCAAATGAAAGATACCGACGAGCTGCTGACCGATATGGTGACCACGATTCCGGAAAAAACGATAGCCAGCAACGTCGTGGTCAAGCAGCTTAAGACCGCGGAAGTGACCCTGCTCACCGATCTCAACCGTCTACGGGTCGATTACCGCGACGACTATGACGAGGTGCAGAAGAAACTTACGGAAATCGCCAAGACCCGCCGGCTCATCCTCAAGGAACTGGTCGGCGAGGCTCGGACCCTGCACATTCCCATTGCCATTCTCACGGCCCGCCAGAAAGAAACCCGAACGGAATTGGAGCATCTGCAAGACCAGTTGAACCGCGTGACCGGCAAGCTGTTTGAGTATCAGTCGCTGGTTTACGAAATGAGTCTGGCCCGTTCGGAATATGAGCAGGCTTCCAACGATCTGGCCTCGGCCAAGGCCGGTCGTGAGCAGGAGGCCGAGGGAATCACCATCCTGATTATCGAAAACGCCCAACTGCCGGACGTGAACCGGCCGGCGTTTCCCAAGCCATTGTTGTATACCGTGATCGCCGCCTGTGTCGGCTTGTTGCTGGCCGTGGCGTATGCATTCGTGGCCGACCACTTCGACCACACGTTCAAGTCCATCGAGGAGGCCGAGCGCTATTTGGGTGTTCCCGTGGTTGGTTCCGTGCCCAAGTGTGGCGGCCGGCTGGTAACCTGAGGATATTATGGTCCGCGATAAAGGTAACGATTTTGACCCCGCCAATGGCGAGAACGGCTGGTCGGAAGAGCAGCGTTCCCGGTCGTCGCCCCCCCCGGGCGGCTCGGCCGATGAGCAAGAAGCTCTGTTTATTCCCGAAGAGGAAGGTCTTGCCTTGCCCGAGGGCGGCGATGTGGCATTCTCCGATGACGACCTGAAATTATCCGAGGAGGAATTGACTCGGTCGCGGCGCCCCGAAACGGAGGCCGCTTCCTCTCGTGAACGCAAGGCCGAGCCGCGCATGTCCGCGCAGGGTAAGCCTGAATCGCTGGTTGCCGTGGCCTCGCCGAAAGCTTCCCGCTCCGCGTCTGCACGGTCCACGACGCTACGCCGCGGAGTTCGCGATGCCGTGGATCAGCTATGGGCTTCGGTTTTCTTTTCTCCGGAACAGACTGCTCCCAAGTCGGTGGTGGTGACGGCCGCCGAGCCGCGCGAAGGTGTCAGTCAGATCGCCACCGCCCTGGCTTTGGCCGGTTGCGCCGCCGAGCGCGGCTTGAGGATTGCCTTGGTGGATTTCAACCTGCGCCGCCCCATGCTCCATCGGATTCTGGGATTACAATCGTCGCCCGGAGTGGTGGAAGTCCTGGCCGGCCAGAAGACCTTGGCCGCCGCCGCTCAACGATTAGAGGAAGGCCGGCTCGGCGTGCTGGTCGCCGGACAAGTTCAGGGTGTTGCGCCTTCCCACATGCAGCGCCAGAACGTCGGCGCGCTTGTTCGCGATCTGGCCGCGGTGTACGACCATGTGATCATCGATGCTCCGCCGGTCAACACTCAGGCGACGGTTCAGGCCTTGGCCGGTTGCACCGACGGTGTCCTGCTGGTCACGAAAGCCACCGTGACCCGCCGCGAGTCCGTGGCGGAAGCCAGAAAACGCGTTGAACTGGCCCACGGCAAGGTGATCGGCCTCGTGCTGAATCAGCGGCGGTTCCCGATCCCCGGTTTTCTCTACCGCCGCATGTAAAGGCCGAGGTCTGCGCGAGGTTCGGACAATCTCGGATTATTCACTGGTTGATTCATGCAACTGCTGGCGGAACGAAGGTTGGATGGAGTGGTTTTGCTGGCCACGGCCTTGCTGGTCGTTGCCATCCTGTTGACCCCCGCGCCTTATAGTCTGGTTGTGCTGGCCGCCGCCGCCGGCTTTGGGATATTCGTGGCCTGGGCCGTGCTCGGCGATCTGCTGGTCGCCGTCTTGTTCTGGTTTGTCACGGTCATCGCCCTGCATGAAGAGCTTTGGCGCGTGCGCGTTCCCTTCTTTTTCGCCCTCACGGTCGATCGTATCGCTATTGTTGTGGTTTTTTTACTTTGGGTGGCCATGTGGCTCCTCGGTCGCTCGCGTTTGCGCCCCGCTGGAGCGGTCTATCCCTTGATGGCGATGATCCTGGGTTATTTCACCCTTTCCGCCATTGCCAGCGGGTTTCAAACCGTGGCTGTCGCCACCGTCCACTATCGCCTGATCGGTGGATATTGGTTTGCCTTCGTGGTCTTTTTCCTGGTTCTCCACGCCGTTCGCCATGAAACCCATTTCCGCCGCCTGCTGATATTTTTCATGCTGGTCGGGCTCTATCTCACCTTCACCGGATGGTGCGAGCATTTCAAGATATGGGCTTTGGTTTTCCCCAAATTTATCGCGGATCCGACCAAGGGTATTCACTGGGGCCGGGTCCGCGGCCCGTTTCTGGTCAGCCCGGCCATGGGCGTAGCCTTGCTCTTCTGTTTCTTTAATAACCTCGTCCTCATTCGCAAGGCGCAACGGCCGGCGCGCATGATGTTGTACCCGGCTTGCCTGGCCATGTTGCCGGTGATCTTCTGGACCCATACGCGCAGCGTCTGGCTCGGTCTGATTCTCGGCACGATGGTCTGGCTGATCTACACCCGGCGGCGCTGGAGCCGGACGGCGGCCGTCTGTCTGCTCGCCGTGGCGGCCATCCTCACCTTCTTTGTCAATGAGGAAGGATTCCTCTCCGCCAGGCGTTCCCGCGGCGGGGTCATGGACACCGATCCGATCACCATGCGTATCGGCCTGGCGTTGATCAGCCGGGATATCTGGCTCGATCATCCGCTCGTCGGCGCCGGGTTCGGGCATTTTCGCGATGTCGCTCCGCGCTATGCCCGCGATATCCAAAGCCCCTACTACCGGTTCGCCTCCCAGGCGATGGAACATAACAACTTCCTCAGCATCCTGGCCGAGACCGGCCTGATCGGTCTGCTGCTTTTCCTGGCCCTGCTCGTGGTATTGCTACGGGTCAGCTTGCGGTTATACCGTCGGCTGCCGGCCTGCGCCGAGGGTCTGATTGATCGGGACATCGTCGTTCTGTTCTGGGTACTCTTTGTCATCTTCGTCATCGATGGCATGTTTCGCGAAACCAGCGTGTATCCGTTTACCAACGCCCTGTTCTTCGGTTTCGCCGGTTTGATTGTCGCTCTGGATTATCTGTTGCGCCCACAGCCGATTCGGCCACAGGCGCCCGCCATGGCCGGGAGGCCCGCCGCCCGGCTCGGTCGCATGCGGCCCATCGGCGCGGAGACCGCCCCTTGATCAGTCCCGTTGGCAATAACCTCGGCCCGCGACCGTTTCTTTTCCGGTCCGAAACCGTAAGCGAATCGCTCAGCGTCTATCTGCCTACGGTTTTCGCGTCCCGATTCATCGGCCTGGTTCGAGGGGTCGTGCTTGCCTGGCTGTTGACCAAAGGGGAGTTCGGGCTTCTGCAGGTTGCCCTGATCGTCGTCAGTATCCTTGATCCCTTATGCAGTGCCGGTCTGAACGAGGCCGTTGCCCGCTATGTCCCCCAATACGAGACGAAACAGGCTCTCCGCGCCTTCCTCCGCCGCGCGGTTATCCTCGTTCTCTCCATCGGTGGCGGACTGACCGTCGTGGTCGCTCTATGGGCCGAACCCATCGGGCGATTCTTTTTCGCCACCCTAAACCGCGACGGTATCGGCGTGGACCCCCGCGTCTGCGTGACTTTAACCCGCATGGCCACCGCTACGACACTGGCCCTGATTGTCTACTATCTGCCATTGTCCATCCTCAAGGGGCTGCGCATGTTTCGCGCGGTCAGCCTCATGGAACTGGTCAGCAACGTAACCTTCATGGCGGCGGCGGTCTTGGTTGCTTTCGCGGGACGGGGTACGGCCGTCGCCATGCTGGCCTGTTACGGTTTGACGCTCGCCGCCGCGGCCCTGCTCGTCGTCCCCGGCTTGAGTCGGATACTCCGGGCAGCGCCCGACCGGGCATCCCTGACGGCCTTAAGCGCTGACGGCCGCGCGCATCGTGTTGTCGAACGCCTGCTGCGTTTCGGGGCCTGGGCGGCTCTGGCGGCCGTCATGTGGCAGAGCCTGCAATTCTACCCCATGTGGTATCTGCAAAAGGTATATGGTCCCGACGTGACCGCCGTCTTTGGTGGCGTGCGGCTGCTCACCCAAGCCGTGCTGATTGTCTCCGTCGCCGTTGTTACCGTGGTCCAGACTTCGGTCACCAAGACGTGGGAAGCCGAGGGCCCGCCCGTCGCCGATCGGCAACTGGCTCTGGCCTTCAAGACCACGGCTTTGACTTTGCTTATCCTCTGCGCCTGCATCGCCGGTTTGTCCGATGTTCTGGTCCTCTTGTTCCCCAGCGGCTATGCGGAAGGCGCACGCATTGTTTCCGTTCTGCTGCTGTTCTTCATGCTCAGCGGGCATTTGGGTTTCCTGGCCATCCATTTCAGCTTGATCGAGCGGCCGCGGCATCTGTTTGTGCCTTGGACCGCCGGTCTGCTGGCCGGCATCGTTGCCGGGCGCTGGCTCGTGCTTCCGGGATTGACGGCCGTTGCGGCCCTGCAGGCGGCCGTCTGGTCGGGTATCCTGGGAGTAAGCGCTGCCGTGGTGGTGGCCTTCTTTCTGATATGGATCGAACGTCGGCCCATCGACCGGGGCACGGCCTTGTTGATCGCCGCCACCTACGCCTTGGCCGCCCCGATCTATCTGTTTATCGTCGTTGTGCTTGTCCTGTGCATCCTGGCCTGGGTGAGCAACGTCATTTTCACCATCGAGGGTAAGCAAAAACTGCGGCAGTTGTTGGGTGACGGCTGCCGTAGAATACGGGCTATGTTGTCGAAGGGGATTGTCTAATCGGTGACGCCATGCACACTCTCGATCCTCCCACAACGCATCCGATGACCCCCGCGTCCTCGGCGTGGCCGGACTGCTCCGTGGTGATCTGTACGCGCGATCGCCCGGATGCGCTGAAAAATTGCGTCCGCTCGGTGACGTGTCAGAGCCTGCGGCCTGTCGAGCTTATCGTCGTCGACGACGGGTGTCTCACCGAGGACGATCGTGAATATTTGAATGACCTCTGTCGTTCGGCGGCTATCCCCTTTGTCTATCTGCGGAAAGAACCGCCGGGCCTGCCGGCCTCGCGCAACCTGGCCGTCCGCCATGCCCGCGGCGCGGTCGTGCAATTTCTTGATGATGACGTGGTTCTCGATCAGGGGTTCCTGCGAGAAATTCTTCGCCTGTATGCGGTGGATACCGAAGGCCTGTTGCTCGGCGCGGAGGGTACCTTGATCGAGCCGCTACGACCTTCCGGGGCTGCGCGGCTGTTCGATCGGGTTTATTCCCTGGCCGGCTGGTGGGCGCTGCCCCCGCACGGTCCACGTCCGCCCGCCCCCCCCGTTTTTGTCCGACTGCGCTCGCATATCGTTCCCACGCGGAACATTGTCGGCGCTACCATGTCGTTTCGTCGTGATGTTCTGACTCGAACCCTCTTCGACGAGGGGCTGGCCGGTTACGCTCTCGGCGAGGATCGCGACATGTCCTATCGCCTCTATCTGCGCGGCTGGCTGGCTCGCGGCCTGGCCGCCCGGGCTTTTCATCACCACGATCCGCGTCGTCGACCGACACCGTTCGCGTTCGGCCGTATGATTGTCCACAATTACACCCGGATCATGCGACGTAACGGCCTGACCCGTCTCGGCGATCGCGTGGTTATCGGTTACAGTCTGGCGACGATTGCCCTGTTTCTCTTGACCCTGAGCCTGGCCCGCCCTCGACGCTATCTGCCCCAGTTTTTTGGGATGCTTGTAGAGGCTGTTCAACCTATCAAGAGTATCCTTTGAGGTAACGGTTCCCCTTATCTTTTCTCTTCGTCGCTCTGTCTCTCGGTCACTCCCTCTTTCTGCCTCTTTGGGTTGCGTTTAGAAGTGAAGCTGTATATGTGGATGGAAGGAACCATGCGGATCAGATGGCATCGAATCGACTAACCGGTTGCCAGAGCTTGGCCCCGAGCCAGCGGACGACGGCCTCGTCCTTGAGCAAGGCTACCCGCCAGCAGTCGCATTTCAAGTTGACGTGCCAGTTGCTTTCGATCGCTCGCCCCATTCCTTCCAGGACAATCAGATCGCTGTCGGCCGCCACCGCGTTGCATGTGTCCGTGATGATCGAGAAATCGAGCAGGGGGGTGTCGTTGCCCGCATCAACCGTCGCCAGGCGGTCGGTATCGAGCATCCCGGACAAGAGAGGATCCTGATTCCGCAATTTGTCGAGCAGGCAGTTCAACTCGGGGTAGGTAATATCGTTAAGCGCCGGCTCGGCGTTGGCGGCCAGCACGACGCGCGCGCCGTTGCGGACCATTTCGCGGGCCAGAGGCAGTACACCCAGCACGATGTCCGAACCGGCGTTGTCCACGAAAAATAAAATCTGCTTCCAGGGCGAGCCGTTCGTCAGTCTTTCGATCAGCGTCGCGGAATGGTCAATGAACCAACTCTGGCCCCCGAGGCGTTCAAGCGTGGCGAAGAAATCGGTCTGTCCACGTTTGAATAGATCGATGGTCTTGGGCGCGCCAAGATCAAACATATTGCCGGCCAATAGGCCGAGAAAAAGTGCCGGCCAGCGCTGCCCGGCGGGAGTCTGATCGAGCCGCTGGATAACCTGCGGATAAAGCCGGCTGGCGGCCTCGTTCTCGCGTCTTTTAACCGCTCGGTAAGGGTCGGGGAAATCGAACTTCCTCAGTAATGTTTGCCGGTGTCGAACCAGCTCGATCGTCGATAACGTGCCGGTACGCTCGACCTTGTCGTGGATGACCCGCATCCCTGCCTCGTATTCGCGTTGGAACGCCGACCAGCGGGCGGGAAAGTGGTCGCCGTCCAGGCCGTCGCGGACGATCTGGGCCTGGATATGGCTCGGAAATTTATCGAACAGGCCGATCCAATAGTCACGGTCGCGCGGATCGGCCGCGATGTTCCAATCGGAGATACGATAACCGGCCGGGTCGGCAAGCTGGCAGAACAGGGGCATTTATTCCTCGCAGTGGCTGATCTCGGGGGGTATGGGGATGGGCCGGCCTTCGCGATTGACACAGGCCAGCGTGGTCAGGGCCTCGCACAGGACGAGGCCGTCGCGGTAAATTTTATAGGTATGGTCAATTCGTGCCCGGGTCATACGCTCCAGGCAAACTTCGATGCTCAGGTCATCGTCATAGCGGGCAGGGCGTAGGAAGCGGCACTCGGTGCGAACCACCACGAAGAAGAACCCTCTCTCCTCCATGTCCCGATAGCGGATGCCGGCCGTCCGAAGCAGTTCGGTCCGGGCCATCTCGAAATACTCAAAATACTTGGCGTGGTGCAGGTACCCCATCGGGTCGCACTCGGCGTACCGGACGCGCACGTCAAGCCGACATTGGGTACGGGGTGGCTCGGTTTTCTGCTCAATCGTTACCATAAGGACGCATATAATACCGGGTAGCTGCCCTAAAGAAAAGCTGCCTACCAAAAGACGGATAAGCGTCGCTTTTTGATTCAATATCGATTAGGCTGCAAAAGATGTGGTTGTCCACAAGGGGATCCCAACGGATAGCGAGCATCGGGCCAAGTTGTCTTTCTGTTCTTTTATACAGTCACAGTGAACGCAAGGATTCCTCGCGATCAATGCCCAAATCCTTCTTGATGATCTTGTTCAGCAAACTGCGGTCGATGGTTTCACCGGTATGGTTGGGGATCATGGTAGTCCGGCCGTCGGGATGGCGGAAAAAAACATGACTGCCCTCCTGTCGGATCTTGAGAAATCCCAGATGTTCAAGGGCTTTACCGATCTGTCGGGCGGTTAACGATGGAAGTTTCGACATGGGTTTACACGGCCACCTTTTGCAACCCAACGAATTTTCCACGCCCCCTGCTCTTCGGAGCACACTTCAGGTATAGACTGATCGCTTTCTTGGTTCGCTTCATCAGTTCGTCCAGCGACTTGGCTTGGGTATGGCAGCCGGGCAATTCTACCACCTCCGAGATGAGATACCCATCCTCGCCTTCCTCGATCAGAACATTGAATTCGCTACCCATATCAGGTTCCTTTGTGTGAGGTGTCGCCCTTGCCACTAAGCAGTATATCATGAAATCTTTCTTGAACCAAACGGCGGGGAAGCGATGAAGGAAGCGATTGGGGAATCCCTTCTCCTGGCAAATAACGCGGACTCAATGGTTGTCAAGATACCTATGTTTCGCTCCGAGCACGGGCGCGGTCGAGGTCGGCTCGTATTTCGGGTAGCAGGTAATGCTCATCAAGGCCGGGGAGTGTCGCCAAAGCCGAGCACGTACGATCATAGCGGGAGGCCAGGTCGGCCGCGATGTCCACGAAAAGAACATATTGGCCACGGAGCTTGCAAAGCCCGCCGCCCTCGCCACCCATCGGCTCGGCCCGGACCTCCATGCCCATCTGCTCAGCTAAACTTAACAAATATTCCATACGAGACGAAAGATCCATCGCGATCCCTCAAGTTATCGCTCTTTCGGTGCCGATATTGCAGGCACGGACCGTCTGTACCAGGAGTATTGATGTCTTTGCGATCCCAGCCAACACCTACGCGGGTTCCGCCGCCGCCGATGGAGAGACGGCCGGCGAATCCGCCGCCATCAGTCCCACGGACTCTGCCTCTCCCGCCGCCCGTTCCCGGTACTGTAGCCAATGACGCTTACCTTCTGCAAGAACAGATCGAGCAGTTGGCCGGCCAGTTCGAGGAGCTCAAGGCCCAGTTACGCCAGGCCCAGAAGCTCGCCAGTATCGGTACGACGGCCGCCATGCTCGCCCACGAGTTCAACAACCTGTTCGCCCCGGTGGTCGCCTATGCCCGGCATGCCCTGGATACCGACGACGTGGACATGATGCGCAAGGCTTTGACCAAGACCCTTCAGGGCACGGACACGGTACGGGAGATGGCCGACCGGCTGGTAGGGCTGGCTCGTCAGGATAGCAGCGTGATCCAGACGGTCCATGTGCTCAAAATCGCCCAGAATGCGATCGGTTGCCTGATGCGCGATCCGCAAAAGGACAATATCACGGTCAATTTGCAGATCGATCCGGAGCTGGCCGTCCGCGCCAACGAAAACCAACTATTGCAAGTCATGTTCAACTTGGTGATCAACGCTCGTCAGGCGATGCTCGGCCGCGCCGGGCGTTTGACCATCGATGCCGCGCCTACCCATGAAGGCCGGGTCATGATTAATGTCCGCGATACCGGCTGCGGTATCTCGCCGGAAAACCTCCCGCGGATTTTTGAGCCATTTTTTACCACCAAGAAGAACGCCGACAAACCCGACAAGCGCGGCCTGGGTCTCGGCCTGTCCATCTGCCGCGATCTCATCGAGGAACTCGGCGGCGACATCGACGTCGAAAGCCGCCCCGGCTCCGGCACCACCTTCACCATCACCCTGCCGCAGGCCGATTGAAGAACAGAACGTGTTACCAACCGCAAAAAGTAGCACAAGAGAAAGGCCATTCATTTTCCGGGAGATGTTGCGGTTGAGGTGCTTGTTTCCCGGGGTAGCCGGCCGCGCGCGGAGGGCTCCAGAAGGATGAAACCGACGTCCGGCATGTCGTTCTTTTTACCACATTCATGAATCGTTGCTCCGCCGTCGTCGATCCTGTTTTCGCCGATGGAATAGATGACAACCCTGTCCTCGTCCCGACGATAACGTAGCGGTAGGTTGTCGAAGGGGTCAAGAAGAGTCTTATCCATGTAAGCCGGTACGAGTTGATCGAGTTGGTCGGGGAACGCACCCCTATCGAGACGATACCGTTCGGCGGCCAGGGCCACCCTTGCGGACCGGATCTTTGCCGTCGTAATCAAATCGAGGATGAAGGCCCGACCGTATCCTGAGGTCCAGACACAAGTCATGATATAGTATTTCGGCACGGCCTCGATTTGCGCCTTGATTTCATCGATGTGCTTGACAGTCTGCGGTGAAACTCTGGATAATTCGATACACTTATTGCATAGACTCAAGCCGATCGCTTTATCGCGAGTCCGCCATCCCTGTACAACCCAATAAAGCGGAAGATAGGCAATCCACCGGCCGTGTCGGTTCTCATACTTCTTGTAGGGCTCATCATACGTCAGCATTAAGCACACGCGTTCGCCGATCATCCCCCAATGCATTCTGCCGGTTTCAGGTACGCTTTCTAATAAATGGTCAATCTCCTCTAACACATGTGGTTCCAGCGTTACCTGACCCAGCGTATCCTGAAGAGTGGAGACGGTTAGACTGTTTATGGCGATATACACAAGAGCGGAAATGAGATCCGGTTGTTCCTCCAGCAGACGGGCATAGGCCAATATTGCCTTAACATCGTCGATCAATCGATCGCTCTCCTGATGCATGATCCGGTAGGTCACTTGCAGGCTTTTGCATTTAGCGGCCAGGCGAAAGAGGGAATAATCGTGGATCAGCATGTCCAGCGGATCTTCCTTGCGGTCAAACGGAAGGCTGCCGCCGGAATAGTTGCGGATCTGATCGATTTCGCGCAAGACATCGGTATTCTGTTCAAGAAAAGCGGCAACCAGTTCATCGGTTTGGTTATCCCATCGGTAACCTAATTCAGGCAGGTCACCCGTTCCGACGACAGGCAAGGGGTCGCGACTCTCGGCTTTGTTGATCGCATCGAGTCGATCAACCAATCGAAGATAAACCTCGGCTCCGTTCTGCCCTTCCGGCCAAGTCTTGCGGGCGGCCTCGATCTCTTCATAGGTGAGGGGAAACCCTTGCCGCCGCGCCTCGGCTATCGCCGCGTCCAATTTGGCCTCGCCGGTCCACTTGTATACGTATGAAAGCAAGACCAACAGAACAATCGTTCGCCAGAATATTTTCCATATAACACGTTTTTTTGTTTTCTTGTTTTTGTTTTCAGGAGGTGGCATCTGGATACCTCTTGCCAGAAATAGAATCATATGCAATCAATATGCCGAGCATATTAGCATAAACTCATAAAAGCGGCAATTCATCGATCTTAATACAACGATTCCCGTATTGCTCATCGGATGTGTTGCGGAAACAATCAAAAACAGATGATGGTCAGGAGGCTGGACGCGAAAAGGCATACCGTAGCAATTCGGGTTCTTTGCCCTTTCCGACGAGCGTGAAGCCGCAGTGTTCGAGGACTTTGCTCGAGGGGAGGTTGTTGGCCTGGGTGTGGGCGATGACGGCGGTGATTTTCGGCATGGCAAAGGCTCGCCGCACAAGGGCTCGGACGATTTCCGTGGCGTAGCCTCGTGAGCGGTATTCGGGAAGGACCGAATAGCCGATTTCCACGGTTCCATCCGGAAGGGGTTGACCGAAGTAGCCGCCCGCCCCGACCAGGACGGCGGCTTGCCCCTGCTCGGCGCGTTGAATCGCATACCAGCCGTACCAACCGACATCCTCCGGACTCTTCGCGATACATGCGCGAAAGAACTCGATGGCCGAACGGTCATACTCACCCGGCGGCCAACCCTCCGGGACGACGGCTCCCAGCAGGACCGCAAGCCGGTCCGGCGATTCAAGCTCCGCATCGAGATGAGCGAGCGTGGCCGCGACGAGATGAAGACGCTCGGTTTCTAGCGTGAGCGGGGATTCCATTTTGTTGTTCATAACCGACCACCCCAAAGGATTATCGAACCGATGTATTAAGCATCGGGATCATACTCCGGATAATCGTCGATGAAAAAGTACGGGTTGCGGTAGAGATTTCTTCACTCGATAGCCCGTTGATTCGGATTGTTTCCAAGGTTATGGTCGCATCATCGTAAAACGATCAATGGCAAGACAGCCGTAGCGGAATAATCATGCCTGAATTACCCGAAGTGGAAACGGTAGCGCGAGGGGTGGGGCGGCACATTGCCGGCCTGACCGTCGAATGGGTAAATCTGGGGCGGGGTGATATCGTATACGGCCATCCCGCGCCGTTGTGCGCGGCGTTGCGCGGCCGCCAGATTCAGCAAGTGGTCCGTCGGGGCAAGCAGGTACACCTGGACCTGAGCGGGGGCGGCCGACTTATCGTACATCTTGGGATGACCGGCAAGCTGCTGGTTACGGATCGGGACAACCCGATCGCCCGACACACCCACTTGCGGTTGACGTTCCGGCGACGGCGGATCGAACTGCGTTTCGTTGACCCGCGGCGGTTCGGCAGGGTCTGGTTTATGCCCGATGCCGAGCCGGGTCGGCCATGGATTGGCCGTCGCCCGCCGCCGGTGGCCGCCGATCCATTGCGGATCACTCTGGCTGATTTTCGGGAACTGCTGAACCGCGACCGGCAGATCAAGGCGTTACTGCTCGATCAGCAGCCCTTGAGCGGGGTCGGGAACATTTACTGCGATGAAGCTCTGTACCGGGCGGGAATCCACCCACGTACCCGGGCGGCCGACCTGAATGCGGGGGCGGCCGGGCGACTTTGGCGGGCCCTCCGCCGGGTACTCAACGAGTCGATAGCGGCCGGCGGCACCACGGTCAGCGACTACCGGGGGGCGGACAATACCACCGGCTGGTATCAACGCAAGCTCCGCGTTTACCAGCGGACGGACTGGCCCTGCCGGCGATGCCGGACACCGATCAAACGGATAACCGTGGCCGGTCGGGGTACTTTTATCTGCCCCCGCTGCCAGCCCGTGCCCCGGCGGCGGGCCTCTGGCCAAACCCGCCGGCGTCGATTATAAATATGTCATGCAGAACGCTTATCGGGAGACATTACGTTTATCGATCCGGAAGTTTTTCGTCGGCGGATTAGCGCGGTTGGGTTTGTTGCCGCTCGTGGCGATTCTGGCGGTCACCGGTTGTCAGGCACCAGCCCAGCCGGAAGGGCCGGCCATCGCTTATGTGCGCGCGGATGAACCGCATGATCGCGATCTGTTATTCGAGGCGGCCGGCGACGCTCTGCGAAAATACAACTTCGAGCTGGACCGGCAGGACCGTCTGGCCGGGGTGATCACGACTTTCCCGGATACGTCGGCCAGTTGGTTCGAATTCTGGCGCACGCAACCCACGCCCGCCTACTACTGGGCCGAATCCAATTTCCAGACCATCCAGCGGCAGGCCACGGTCACGCTTCGCCCGACGGATAAGAACGATCTTCTCGAACTGGACGTACAGGTGGACCGTTATCGCTACGGCCTGGAGGAACGGCAAATCGACAATTCCGCGGCGGCCATGCGACTGTTCAGCAGCGCCGCTCCGACGGTC
>CAZXSA010000101.1:0-16269 GCA_964642815.1 uncultured Planctomycetales bacterium
ATGGGAATCTCGGTCCAGCAGGGATGGGAATCTCGGTCCAGCAGGGATGGGAATCACGGTCCAGCGCCGGGACCGAGATAGGAATCTCGGCCCAGCAGTAAGCGGGTTAGCGATTATCGACATCGGCGAAATTGTGTTTTGCACGGCCACCGGGGCCGGTGCCGATAGCGCGGCCGAGGGAGGCGATACGCGAACCGAGGCAGCCGCAACAGATCTCCGCGGTTTCGTTCAGGCAGGCCTTGTCGGGATAGATTTCGTACAAAACGCGGTATTGCGTCGGAGTGAGGTTGGGCATCACCACGTTGGCCCCGCGTTGCAAGCCGAGTTCGCGGCCTTGGTCTTTATCAAGGGTGGCCAAGGCGGTCGTGCTGGGGATGTTGGCCTGGGGACAAACCAATCGGGCTAGGGCCATTACTTTGTAGGTCATCCGTTCCGAGTGGGGTACCTGTTCGTCCGGAGGCAAGGGACTGGTGAACATGCCCTGTCCCAACGGCGTACAGGGGTGGGAGATATACGGCCCGACTCCGATCATATCCAGATCAAGCCGACGGAACATATCGATATCGTTGGCCAGGCTTCGGAAACTCTGCCCGGGAATACCGACCATGACCCCGCTGCCGACTTCATAGCCCAACTCTCGCAGGGTATGCAGGATCGCCAGGCGATCCGAGCGGCGATCTCCGAGCGCGGGATGGATCAAGTTATACAGCGTTGCATCGGAAGTCTCGAAACGCAGCAGATACCGATCCGCGCCGGCCTTTCGCCAGAGTTCCAGCTCGTGGTCCGGACGCTCGCCCAGACTGAGAGTGACGGCCAAGGGAGTTTCGGATTTGATTCGACGAATAACTCCGGCCAGCCAGGGGGCGAGGATTCCGTAATCCTCGCCGGACTGCATGACCACTGTGCCGTACCCGAATTCGACGGCCTTGGTCACGCAAGCCATGATTTCATCCTCGGTCATGCGATAACGCTGGAGGTTATGGTGTTCGGAGCGCAAGCCGCAATAGCCGCACTGACGAACGCAATAGTTGGAAATCTCGATCAGGCCGCGGAGATGGACCGCATCGCCAACGTGTCGGCGACGGGTCTGGTCGGCGGCCGTCCAAAGTTGATCAAGGGTCCGTTCGTCTTCCTCGCGAAGCCAGTGTTCCAGTCCGTCGAGGGTCAATTCAGCGGGGTTCATGGTCATATCCTTTCGTTACGCCGCTGTCGACGTTCCCTTACAAAGGCTCGACTGAGTCGCATTTTCCATTCCGCACACGCTCGGCATTTTCACCGGCCGTCCATTCGCGATAGGCCGCCAGAACACCCGGAAATGGCGCCAGGGCCCGCTCGAATATTCCCAGACTATAGGCGATGGTCAGCCCGTAATTCGTTATGGGTACGCCCACCTGACGGCAACGCATGATCCGGCTGAGCATCTCGCGTCGGTTCCACATGCAGGCACCGCAGTGGATCACCAATTTGTATGAATCAAGATCGTCGGGAAAATCGTGTCCCTGCACGGTGGTGAATTCGAGCTTGCCGCCGATGTACTGAGTCAGCCAGCGGGGAATCTTGATGCGGCCGATATCATCGGAAATCGGATGATGCGAACAGGCCTCGGCCACCAGAACCCGATCTCCGGTTCGTAATTGATCGATAGCTAAAGCCCCCTGCACGAGGGTACGCAGATCACCCTTAAAGCGAGCGAAGAGAATGGAAAAACTGGTCATCAGCACGTTGGAGGGCGTGTCGCCGGCAACCTTCAGGAAGGCCTGCGAATCGGTGACCACCAAGCGCGGCGGCCGGTTGAGGCGGGTGAGGGCGCTGCGCAACTCGCGTTCCTTGACCACGAGGCAACAAGCATCGCCGTCGAGCAGGTCGCGGATCGCCTGAACCTGCGGGAGAATCAGGCGGCCGCGCGGCGCTTCCTTATCGATAGGAACGACAAGGACGGCCAGTTCGTCCGGACCGACCAGATCGCTGAGGATGCTCGGCTGATCGATAAAATCCGCCGGAGCGTTGTCGAGCAACGCCTGTCGGAAATCGAGGATACCCCCCCCACTGACGGCGGCCGTGCTGACATGGGGGATTTTCATTTGCGATAACCGATCAATGACTTCCGGCGCGGGACCGGCCGTATCCGTCTTATTGAAGACCACGATCAGCGGCGTTTCGCGGGATTTCAACTCCGCCAGGATTTGTTCCTCAAACGGTCCCCAACCGTTCGGCTCGGTGACGATCACTCCGAGGTCGGTGCGATCGAAAACCTGTTGCGTCTTTTTGACGCGTAGCTCGCCCAAGGCGCCCACGTCGTCGATGCCGGCCGTGTCGATAAAAAGTACCGGTCCCAGCGGGAGTAGCTCCATCGGTTTTTCGACCGGGTCGGTGGTGGTGCCGGCCTGCTCGGAGACGATGGAGACGCTTTGTCGGGTGATGGCGTTCAGCAGGCTCGACTTGCCGACATTGCGCCGGCCGAAAATGCCGATGTGCAGGCGAAATCCCTTGGGAGTTTGTTGAGCCATCACGCATCTCCCGTGCTGTTTTGTCGCGACGGATTATCCTTGGGCGAACCCAACCGACAAACCGCTTCCGGGCTGACCCATTCGTCAAACGCCTCGGCGGAAAGCATACCCTGACCGACGACCACGGCTCGTACGCTCTGGCCGGTGGTTTTGCACAAGTGAGCCACTTCGGAGGCCTTTTCGTAGCCGAGGGCCGGCAACAGCGCGGTGAGCGTGGCGGTGGAGGAATCCACATGTTCGCGGCAGCGGCGTTCATCGGCTTCGAGGCCTTCCACGCAACCGGTTCGCAAGATCGCGCAGGCCCGGGCGAGCAGATCGAGGCTTTCCAGCAAGGTATCGGCCACCAGAGGTAAATACGGGTTCAGTTCGAGACTACCCGACGCGCAGGCCAACGTGAGGGCCGCGTCGTTGGCGATGACTTTCATGGCGGCCTGGCTGACCGCCTCGGGCACGACGGGATTCACCTTGCCCGGCATGATCGAAGAGCCCGCCTGTCGCTCTGGAAGAAGGATTTCGCCGAAACCGGCCACCGGGCCGGAGGACATCAGACGTAGATCGGCGCAGATTTTCAAGAGGCTTGCGGCACAGGCCTTCAAAATCCCGGAGACCTCGACGAAAACATCGGAGTTCTGGGTCGCCTCGACGAGATTTTCGGCACGGGCGAAACCGATGCCGGTCAATTCGCGAAGCACGTCAACGACCCGAAAGATATACGCCTGTGGAGCGGCCAAGCCCGTCCCGATGGCCGTTCCGCCGAGGTTCACGACGCGCAGACGCTCCTGACATTTATAAATACGCCAGCGATCGCGACCGACGGCCTCGGCATAAGCTCCCATTTCGCGTCCGAGCGTAATCAGCACCGCATCCTGGAACTCCGTGCGTCCGACCTTGACAACGTGGGCAAACCGCTTCTCCGCGGCCTGAAAGGCCTCCTGCAAGCCTACGACGTTGTCCTCAAGAACCCGCGACAGGCGGATCGCCGCCAATTTCAGAGCGGTCGGATAGGTATCGTTCGTGGATTGATGCAGGTTGATGTCATCGAGAGGGCTAACCCGCGTATAGGTACCGGGCAACTCACCGAGCAGGACCAAGGCACGATTGGCCAGCACCTCGTTGACGTTCATGTTCGTGCTGGTGCCCGCCCCGCCCTGAAGGGCGTCAACAATGATATGCTCGAACAACAGGCCGTTGGCCATTTCCTGGCAGGCCCGCTCAATGGCCTCGGCCTTGGCCGTATCGTCCGACCAGGCGCCCCCTTCGCGGTTGGTCATGGCACAGGCAAGTTTGACCGTGCCATAAGCGGAAATCAATGCCGGATGAACGGTTCGTTCGGCCAGAGGAAAATTCTCCGCCGCTCGTGCGGTATGCACGCCGTACAACACGTGCGCCGGCAATCGGAAATCACCGATCAGGTCATGTTCGGTCCGATAGTCCATCGTCAACCAACCTCAAACCATTATAGTATCGTACCTTATCCGGAAGTATCGTAGCGATATCCAATCAATCGACAAATAACGGCATGATATTGGGGTAAAACGCGGCGGTTCATTCACCCATAATCATCGGAGGACAACCGCAATCGCGGCGCATAAATACGGGCAACCCCGGAAAACCGGAATTGCCCGTATACGCTTCATGGGCAGGTTACTCAGCCGCCCAAGCCGAGCCAATGGCCGATCTGGGGAGCGAATTTCACGATCAAACCGGCGAACACAACGGAAACCATGCTCATCAGTTTGATGAGAATGTTCAAGCTGGGGCCGGATGTATCCTTGAATGGATCGCCGACGGTATCGCCGACCACGGCAGCCTTATGGTCATCGGAACCTTTTCCATAAATGATCGCGTCCGGGCGTCCGGCCTGAATAGCCTGCTGAGCTCGGGAGACGAGCTCTTCTCGAATGCTCGCGGGCAGTTTTTCGCGAACGGCCGGATCATTGACCACCTCGCTGGCCCGGATGCGGCCGAAGGTTTCGATCAGTTTTTTGGCATTGTCCCAGGCGCCACCGGCATTGGCCATGAAGATGGCCAGGGCGAAGCCACTGGTCAGACCACCGGCCAGCAGACCCATCACTCCGGGCACGCCAAATATGAGGCCGACCACGATCGGAACAACAATCGCCATCAACGAGGGGAAGATCATTTCCCGTTGAGCGCCGGCTGTGGAAATAGCCACGCAATTGGCGTAGTCGGGGTATTGATGGTTATCGACGTTGACCCGTTTAGGCCAGTTGTCGGGGTTCTGCACATAGGCCTCATCCTTGCCCTCGTTACGCAGGGCCTGGCGGATTTTTTCAAACTGGCGGCGGCACTCGACGATCATGGCGTTCGCCGCCCGCCCGACGGCTTTCATGGTCAGCGAGCAGAACAAAAAGGCCAGGAGCACGCCAGCGAACAGGCCACATAGCACCTTGGGATTCATAAGGGTCACATTGTAGAAGGCCATGAATTGGGCAAGGGATGCTCGGCGGGTGGGAACCAGCGTCACCTTGCGAACGCCCTCGGCTTCAGGAAGGGTCGCGGCGATTTCAAAATTGTTTTCCAAAGTGCCTTCGGGGCCAAGCGTCCCCTTGGATTGGCCGATTTTAAGCTCGTCCTTTTCTTCCGCGGTCAGATCCAAAGCCATGAATGCCTGGAAATCCTCGGTCTTCTTGCCGGTGCCGGTCTGCCACGTACCAAACTTGCCGTAGCCAAGATAGACAGCCTCGCTCGGAGTGGCTTCCTGATAGACCTGAACAACCTTGTCGCGGGCCTCGTAAAGTTGGCCAAAACGGACCTCCTCGATATAGGCGGCCAGCAGAGCCAGGGCGGTCAAGGCCGCCGATCCGATCGCGAAACCCTTACCGGTCGCGGCGGTCGTGTTACCGAGGGCGTCGAGGGCGTCGGTGCGCTGACGCACTTCCGGTTTCTGGCCGGTCATCTCGGCATTTCCACCGGCGTTGTCGGCGATGGGACCGTAGGCATCGGTGGCCAGAGTAATACCAAGCGTGGCGAGCATACCGACGGCGGCAATGCCTACCCCATACAGCCCGAGAGTGAACTCATGCCCCCCACCGGCGAACGTGAAGGCCAACAAGATGGCAACAATGATGACCGTCAACGATGCCCAAGTGCTCTTCATTCCCTCGGCGATACCGCCGATGATGATGGTGGCCGGCCCGGTGATTCCCTGAGCGCTGATCTCCTTGGTCGGCTTGTAGTCGTAACTGGTGTAATATTCGGTGGACTTACCGATAATGACTCCAGCCACCAGACCGCTGATGATACTGCCCCAGATGCCGATCCAACTGACCTGATAGACGACCTCGCCGGCCGGATTCGTGACCGTGATATTCCTCAGCAATAACCAGCACACCGCAAAGGAGGCAACGGCAATAAATACGCTGCTCCCGTTGATGCCCTTGTTCAGAGCGGCCATGAGTACGCCCATCGTGGCCTTCTCCTCGCTCTTGACGAGGTAGATGCCCGCGATGGAAAGGATGATCCCAACACCGGCCAGCACCATCGGCGCGGCCAGGAAACACATGGCGGCCGTTGCGCCATCCTTGCTGATTTCGGAGCCAAACAAGGCAGCGGCGGCGGCCACGCCGAGGGCGGCGGTGGCCAGGATGGAACCGCAGTAGGACTCGTAAAGGTCGGCGCCCATGCCGGCCACGTCGCCGACGTTATCGCCAACGTTATCGGCGATGGTAGCGGGGTTGCGCGGATCGTCCTCGGGGATGCCGGCCTCGACTTTGCCCACGAGATCAGCGCCGACGTCGGCCGCCTTGGTATAGATACCGCCGCCGACACGAGCGAACAGGGCCTGGGTCGAGGCCCCCATACCGAAAGTCAGCATGACCACCGTGATGGTGGACAGGTGCAACTCGGCAAAGACCGTCGATTCGGGATAGGCCTTATGCAGCATCGGCCACAATTTGTACAACACGAGGAACCAGCCGGTAATATCGAGCAGAGCGAACCCGACGACAACCAAACCCATGACCGCTCCGGCGCGAAAGGCCACGCGCAGACCGCTGTTCAAGCTTTCCCGCGCCCCGGCGGCTGTACGATTGCTGGCCAGGGTGGCGGTCCGCATACCCAGATAGCCGCACAAGCCGCTGAAAAATCCGCCCGTTAAAAAGGCAAAGGGCGTGATGCCGTTCTGAACTTTAAGGTAGAAAGCCATTAAACCAAGCAGGCAGGCCAGCACGATAAACACCAAAAAGACAACGGTATATTGGCGTCTCAGGTAGGCCATCGCGCCGTCCCGCACGTAACCAGCAATCTCGATCATGTCTGGATCGCCGGCATTGGAATGCAATACTTCCTTGTAAAATTTATGAGCAAAGAAGAGAGCGATCAGCGCACCGATGGGCGCGATCCACCAAGCAATGGGGATGGATGGCATGTGCGCACCGGCCATATCCTCCTGCGCCCAAGCCGGGGCCGCGAATAAAAGCCCCATACTCAGGCTGAATGCCCATCCCATCCATGTTTTGATAGACCTTCTGCTCGTCATGATTTGGAATCTCCTGAAAATTGACCGTTCACTTGGCCGACCGCGTTTCTGCTTTCATGGGGGTAACCGCCCGCGATATGAACTCCTGGCAACACGAACGCCGGCGAGGTTGTTCGCGGACGTACTTTGTTTTATCAATTTGATCAAAACGAACGGCCATCCACACCCTGCGCCATGGGCGTGATGAAACCGTATTCAGCTTACTCTATCATCGTGAGGGTCCGCTCGCCGGGGACTGGAAAAAGTCGCCGCGTTCGCCTAAAAGACCCTGACTTTCAACTCGCGTTTAATCGATTTGCGAATGCGCCGTCGTCTGCGCTCGCTGGGCTTCTCATAGTAGGCCGTCCGCTTGATTTCCTTGGTGAGCCCTTCCTTCTCGCACATCTTCTTGAACCGGCGGAGCATCTGCTCAAGAGATTCGTTACCACGCGCCTTGACCTTAATCATACCTGGGATTTTCCTTTCCGACGCTAACTCCCGTTAGTCCTTGCCATAGCATGGCTTACCTTAGGTTTTTAACATACAAGTCATGTCAGTATAGCCAAGGGTATTCGGCCTGTAAACCTCCCTGGAAATATCTCGTGTGTATCCTATCGACGGCCGACGATGAGGCTACCGCTAAAATAATCAACCGTGCAACGAATGCAATATCTTGTGTAACAAGCACTTACGTGTTTTTCGGCCTTGTCTGGACTACCTGGAATGTCCAAGCGTGGATAGATTTAATGAAAGATTCTGGATTGGAAAACCCAAGATACAAAGGTGATGGTCGGTCTTTTCGGTCGCTCCCGCTTGGCATGGGACGAAAACCGGCGGTATGATGTGTTTACAATTCGTGGATTCTCACGGAAAACACAGCATCCGTATTTTTCCAAAGAGGAGAAAGTGCGATGAACGCCTACACCCTGTTATCCGCAAGTTACAGTTTTTTGTTTTGTGTCTCGTTGTCGGCATCAAGTCCCGTCTCCAGTCGTCCGGCAACTCAACCAACACTCGCGGACATGGAGAAATATGTCTCGGAGGAAGCCGCCTTCGTCCTTTACAAACCGAAGGGGTGGCGGGTTTCCGAAAGCCAACAACCAAGTTTTCGTACCCTGTCGGTTATCGATCCGCAAGGCCGGTATGAGGCGGCCATGTTTTTCGGTACCAGTCCCACGGGAGAAGACACCGTGGGGTTGTGCAAATTATTCATCGGCAGTATCAACCGGCAGTTTCCCGATCTGAAATTGGGCGGCGCGATGGTATCCAACGACCGCAAGCGAATTGTCTTTGACGCCACGTACACGCTGCCGGGCAAGGGAAACCGATATTTCCGATGCTGGGTCACCGGTTCCGGGAAGGATTTCACCTATACCAGCATCGAGACCCCCGAAAATGAATTCGTCGCGAACCGGCAATTACTGTTGACCATTCTGGCGAACGTAAGGATTATCAAGGGGGCTTTCGCCCAGCGTGGACCGGAACCGATTGAGGTCCAATTCTCGCGGCATACCTTGAGTGACGGCTCGGCCCGTTTCATGCTGCCTCAGGACTGGCGTTGCCAGGAATTCGGGAAGGGCAGTTTTCTGGCCGGCGATCCGAGTGGAGCTTATGCCTTTCTCGTGGCCAGCGTGGATGTGCTAAGCCCTGAATTGGGCGTGACGGTCCCCGGCGTACCGGTATCGAGCTATCTAACTCCTAGTCAAGCCCTGCCTTTTTTATCAAGAAGCCAGGGTGCCGCCTCGGGCTTCCGCATGGAGCAGGTCATTCCGCGTCAGGATATGGCCGATCAAATGGCTCAGGTTTACACCGTTGGGCAGGTAACGGTGGAGGAGTTCATCTACACCTGCGACACCCGGGCCGGCCGAAGCAAGGGCTACACGATGGGATTCTCCTTCGGGTCACGATTGAATACCGGTTGGAATTTCCGGCATTTGACGGTCATGGCCCCAGTGGACAAGTTCGACGCTTTCGTCGGGAATTTCGTTACGATGCTTCAGTCGTATCAGATCGACGATGCATGGGCCAGCAACTACGTCGCCCAGGGCATGGCCCGGCTCAGAGAGCTTCAGCAACAGACCGCCCGGATTGTCGCGCGCAACGCCCAGGAAATCCGCCAGATGATGCAGGCAGCTTATGACGAGCGACGGATCAGCATGGATTATATCGATTATCAGCGGACCAACTACATACGCGGCGAACAGGACTGGATTTCCGGCATGGAGGGCGGCACCGTATACCACACGGACAGTTGGGGTTCCCGCAATACGGTCACCGGCGACTACTGGGAAGGCAAGCCGTATGATTACGTAAACTTCGAGGGTCGCAATCCGCAGTATAACGAAAGCATGACGCCCATCAACAGCCGTGAACTGTGGGAGCGACACGTGCGCTAAGTCGAAAACCACCGGCTATTTATTACTTGAGGGTCGCCTTGAAAGTCCATGATTCCGGCGGAGCGGGTGTCAATATTCCGATACCGTTTGCAACGTAGAGCTGATTGATGATCCCGCCGTACATTTCGCCATTGGGCGACAGGTGGCATTCAATCGTGATCACGAGGATATTGCTCACTCCCCAAACGGTGACGCGAGGATCCTCGCCCTGCCATTCAAACAATGCGCCGTCGGCCGTCGGATTGCCATAACAACTGCCGTAGGGACTGGTCAGCTTCAATTGTCCATTTTCGTTGACGATGCTCCAATCCTCGAAAACCGAATCACCATCCTCAAGGCCCGCGCCCTCGCCATAGGGAACGGGGCTGTCGGAACTCCAATCGAGAGGGGCGACCTGAGAACCACCGACGATCGTCTTGATCACGCGCCAATTACCCACCACCGTAGCGGGCAGGTTGGGGACAACGTCATCCTGGTCGATAACGTCATCCTGATTATCCGCATCATTCAAATCCACTACCGCATCCTGATCATCGTTATCGTCATTGGCATTGTCGGCCTGCTCGGCAGGGACACAGGCAAACGCCATCAGCAGAAACAGACCGAGAATGCCACACGCCATTCGACTTGAATTTTCACGAATCATCCGCCCCAACATGTCCACTCTCCTCAATTAATTATGTTTCACTCCCAACCATGTGACGAATCATGCATCCTTCATGACGATTCCACGGATTTGACAGGGATTTCCAGATATGTATTCTAACTTATGGTTCCGGCCTATTCAAGAGCTTGTGGCCAATTTGAAAATTCGCTTGCCGGGATCGACGATTTCAGCGAAAACCGATAGGATTGAGACGATCATCCGAATAGATGAAGAAACTCATGAGGATTAACAAGTGTAGTCGCAACCAATCGGCCACAACGTGAAGCCGGTTGTACCATTTCACACAGAACAGCCCTTTATCAAAGAGGAGATGAACCGATGCGAAAATTGATGGTCATGAGTTTGGCGGCAACGATGCTGGGTTTGGGGAATTTTGGTTGCATGAGCAGGCTGATCTCCGAGGGAGCGGGAACGGTCACCGGAGCCTCCGGCAAGGTAGTTTATATTACCCGGAGCCGGGATCTTCATCAGTACAAGGGCCTGAGCATCGAGTCCCTCACGGTTTCGGCCGGATTGCCGACCCCCGGTAACGTAACCATGCTGATCCGGCAACAAATCATCGAGGAAGTCGATAAACGAGGCCTCAAGACCACCGGTCAACCCGGTCTCAAACTGTCCGCCGAGGTCATCCATTACGAAACGGGCGGCCTGGTGGACACGGCCATCGGACCGCTCGAAGAGATGGTTGTACGCACCAAGCTGATCGATGCACAAAGCGGCGTCTTGCTCACGGAAGCCAACCTGATCGGACGATCGAAGGCCACCACCTCGAGTGGACCAGAGCACCTCGCGCGGGGCGTCGGCCGAGCGCTGGACCGATGGCTGGAAGAGTGCGGTCTTAAGAAGCCAAGCTGAAAGCCCGGGGCATGCGTCCCCGCAAACGCCGCTTAAGCCGGTCAACGAAGACGGATTCGCAGGATGTATCGACAGAAATCGTCCATGAAAGCATCGTTGATCGGGCCAAAGTGCTTTTCGAAAAGGGCCAGATTTTGGGCGGAAGTCGCAACCTCATCTGGACGGCGTTCGGATAATTCCTTGAGGTAGGCCACCAGGCCGGTTCTATACTTACGAACCAAATAATGCGTCAGGGCC
Organism: uncultured Planctomycetales bacterium; assembly: GCA_964642815.1. Lineage (GTDB taxonomy): Bacteria > Planctomycetota > Phycisphaerae > UBA1845 > PWPN01 > JAAYCU01. Next base: position 11,143 of record CAZXSA010000101.1, read on the forward strand.
CAGGTACAGGCATAGGCGTTGGCCCCATCCTCGCCGCGTACCTCGAAAAACCGTGAATCACTGACCAACTCTTGCAGGGAAGGGATGCGGCCGGCATCCACCGCCCGGAGATAATCCGCGGTGGACAATTTGCTCGAATCGCCGCCCGAGGACATGGCGTTTCGGAAGTCCTCCAGCCGCATGGTGTTGGTCCCGCTGATACCCATGCCTCGACCGCCCGGCGGAGTTTCAAACATGACCGCCAGACCCTCCACGATCCACTTGGGATTGTCCACATCCACCCGCAGAATTCCCGCGTTGAACGTGACCTGGTGGGCGATTTCATGCTGAACGACGGAGCGGTTGATCCGAGTCGTGAAACTCGCTCGACGGGAGTCAAGTTTCTTCAATTCGCCACGCGCGGCGCGTAGTTCCTGATCGGCTTGCGCCTTGGTCAGTTGAACCCGCCGGCCGTCGGCGAAAGTGACCTCGACCGGTGTAAATTGCCCTTGGACATCGCGCATCTGGCGCATGAGTTCATCGACGTTCGCCTGGGCGGCCGCGATCCCTTTTTCCAGTTCCAATAAATCCGGGTGCCGGCTCACGTCGAAAAACAGCGAGCGATTGCGGAAATAATGATAGAGGCCGTAGGTGCCCTCCGCGGGAACCTTCAGTTGCCGGGCATGCTCGTAATAGGCCTCCGGCTCGCTAAAAAAAATCACCTCGAGGCGGTGCGCGGGACGTTTGGTGGGAATATCATTATTTTCACAAAAACGATAAACCGCTCCGTAGGTCCACTCAATGCGTTGGGCGAACTGGTTGACCAGACTGGTCCGCGTATCGTAGGCAATGAGGAAGTGGTCGGTACTCTTGATATTGAATGTCGGCCCCGCGGCTTTCAAGAGAGCGGCCTCGGCCTCGGGATCGGCGGGAAGCGGTTCTTCCTTTTGAGCACGGGCTATGGCCGTGGCGGTCAGGACGAGCAGAACGACCATGCCGAGCCGTCGAAGCAGATGTTGGGGTTGGGTTGCGTATTCGGAATACCGGCGATAGGCCGAGTCCACACCGGTTGGCGTCGAAACCTCACCTGTTTTAGGATGGATATTGAACAACATCATAACTATTGTAGCACCTTTGTTGGGTGGGATGAAGTAGATCGATCGCGGCTCGATTGACCGAAAGGCGGGGCTGGAATACGATTCGGCCAGCGTAAATGTTTTTTTCGGGAGTACATGACCATGCCTCCAACCGGACAAAAAAGCTGGCAGGCCCGTTTTTCGCAGGCGGCGGACCGATTGACCGAGGAATTCGTGGAAAGCCTCTCCTTCGATAAACGCCTGTGGCCTTACGATATTGCCGGGAGCATCGCCCACGCGGAGATGCTGGCCGGCGTCGGGCTGATCGGCCAGAAGGATCTACGGGCCATCCGTCGCGGTTTCAAGGACATCGAGACTCAGATCCGCAAGGGCCGGTTCAACTGGGATCCCGCCCATGAGGACATCCACATGGCCCTGGAGGCGGCGTTGATTCAGCGAATCGGCGAGCCCGGTCGCCGGTTACACACCGCCCGTTCGCGCAACGATCAAATCGCTTTGGATCTGCGGTTGTACGTCCGGGACGCGATCGACCTGGATATGCTCCCCCTGCTGGCCGATTTGCAGTGGGATTTTCTACGATCGGCCGAGCGTTATGTCGAGGCCGTGATGCCTTCCTATACGCACTTGCAGCGGGCCCAGCCGATTACGGTAGCGGCCTACCTGCTGGCTTATGTCGAGCAATTCGAGCGCGATCGCGAGCGTTTCATGGACCTCCGCGCGCGCGTCAACGTCTGTCCGCTGGGCAGCGGGGCGCTGGCGGGTTCCACCCTGCCGATCGACCGGCGAGCGGTGGCCCGGCGCCTGGGGTTCGCCGATATTACCCGGAACAGCATCGACGCCACCGGGGACCGCGATTTTGTCATTGAATTTCTGGCAACCGCCGCGTTGTGCGCGGTACATCTGTCCCGGCTGGCCGAGGATTGGATACTCTTCGCCTCGCAGGAATTCCGCTTCATTTCCATCGGCGACGCTTTCTGTACCGGTTCGTCGATGATGCCGCAAAAGAAGAACCCCGACGTGCTGGAGCTGATCCGAGGCAAGGTCGGACGCATGCATGGGGCGCTGGTTGGCATGTTGACTTTATCCAAGGGGCTACCCCAGGCATACAATCGCGATCTGCAGGAAGACAAGATTCATCTGTTCAGCGCTCACGATACCCTGAAACAGTCGCTGGAAATCGCCGCCGCGGTGGTACGGAATACGACCTTCAACCTGGATCGTCTGCGCGCGGCGACGGAACGCGGCTTTCTGGACGCGACCGTGTTGGCGGAGTATCTGGTCGGTAAAGGCGTGCCGTTCCGAAAAGCCCATCAGATCGTGGGCAAACTGGTGGCTCAGTGCGAAAAGTCCGATTGCGAACTGGCCGATTTGAATCTTGCCCGGTTTCAGGCGGTGTGCAAGCAAATCGGGCCGGAGGTATTCAATTATCTGACCGCCGCCCATGTCGTGGGACGCTACCGTAGCGAAGGCAACGCCGGACCGCAATCGGTACGCAAGCAGCTCGCTCACTGGAGACTGTTGGAGAAAAAACGGCGGTCCACAAGCAAGTAGCGGCCGGCAAATCAGCGGAAAAGATTTCGTGCGTATTGCAGATTGCGGCGCGTATCGGCCACCATGTCGCCGCCGGGCGCGGCCGTTTCGAGGACGATCCAACCGTCGTAGCCAATTTCCCGCAAGGCCGTGACCACCGTGCCCCAATCGGGTTTTCCACTGGCGCCGAGCATGTGCGGACCTTCCTTGAAATGCACCTCGCAAATACGCTCACGACCCAGGGTTCCGAGATCGTTCCGGAAATCGTAACCCTTGGTCACGTGCGAATTGTAGAAATCGTAATAGACCTGCACGGCCGGTGATGCGACGGCATCGAGAATCCGCAGGTGCCCCTTAAGCGACAGGTACGATTCAACCCCCAGGACCACCCCCGCTTTCTCCGCCCGGGGAGCCAGTTCCCTAAGTACCTCGATGATCCGCCGCATGTCCGTGGCGTTCTCCTCGCGGAGCTCACCCGTCCCGAAAAAGGCCAGCAAGATATTCCGTACTCCCAGGGCCTTGGCCACCTCGATGCTGTCGGCGGTCCAAATGGCCGCGCGCGGTTCGGACATCAGCGGTATCTGATTCAATTCACCCAGGGCCAGGGAGCAGATTTTCACTTCCGCTGCCCGTGAAGCCTGGAGATATTGCTCGCGTACCTCCGGTTGGCGCAACCACAGGTTGTTTTCAGCCGTTCCGACACTTACCTGTACGCCATCCAGGCCAATCCGGCGAGCCAGGGCAAAAACCGTCGGGTCCATCCGCTTGAGGGACCAGTCGCACATGCCCATCTTCACGTCGGCGGGACGACTGGTAACCGCCGCCTGGAGCGAACCGCTTATCAGGGAGATTCCCACAGCATTATCGGCCACATTTTTCAGCATTTGGCGTCTTGAACACGACATGGCGGATGCTCCAAAAGGATTTATCTATTATTGTTTAACCGTACCTCGTTGATCGAGACGTGTCCAGTAACCTCCACCCCCGAACCCGAGCAAATAGTCCCAATCTTGACGAAGCGACCTCTTCTTTCTTATGTTACTGCCTTGGTTTGACTGCATAAGGAGCCACTATGAATCTTGTAACGGGAGCTTCGGGTCTGCTGGGCAGCCATATCGTGGAACAACTACGGCTGCGGAATCGTCCGGTTCGGGCGTTGGTCCGGGCGGGCAGCGACACGGACTGGCTGAAAACGCAGGGCGTCGAGTTCGTCGAGGGCGATATCACCGACCGGTCGTCGCTGGGTCGGGCCTGCGCGGGCGTGCGGACGATTTACCACAGCGCCGCCCGGGTCGGCGACTGGGGCCCATGGGCGGATTTCGTCCGCATCACGATCGACGGCACGCGGAATCTGGCCGAGGCCGCTGCCGACGCCGGCTGTTCGCGTTTCCTGCACATCAGCTCGATCAGTTCATACGGCCATCCGGATGGCGAGGGGCTGGTGCTTGATGAGACCGCGCCGCTGGGCGAAAACCTGCATCACTGGAGCTACTACAGCCGGGCCAAGGTTCAGGCGGAGCGCAACTTATGGGCCATGCATGAGGCGGGGCGACTTCCTTTGACGGTGATTCGACCGAGTTGGTTATACGGTCCACGGGATCGGGCGACGATTTTTCGGCTGGCCCGATTATTACGCGAGGGTAAGTGCAAAATTCTCGGCGATGGCATGAACCGACTTAATGTGGTCTATGCGGGCAATGTGGCCGAAGGGGCGATTCTGGCGGCCGATTCACCCAAGGCCCTTGGGCAGGCCTATAACTGTTGTAACGACGGCGAAATGCGTCAGAAGGAATGGATGAATCTACTGGCGGCCGAGCTTGGCGCGCCGCCGGTGACGAAACATGTGCCGTACAAGGTGGCCTACAATGCGGCGTTCCTAATGGAGTGCTTCGGGCATCTTTTCCGTACGAAGAAACCACCGATGATCACCCGCTACGCGGTCTGGTTGATGGGGCGGCGGTGTTATTTCAGCGCGGAAAAGGCCCGCCGGGAACTGGGCTGGAAATCCACCGTCTCCTATCAGGAGGGCGTCAAGAAAACCATCGCCTGGCTGAAGGAGCAGGAGGCAAACCAGGCGTAAGCGGCGATCGACGGCTGATTGTTAATCTTCTTGAGTGGCCTCGCGCATTCGATAACATCCGACGAACGAAGAGTACAGGGCAACGGAGTGGAATTATGGAGAGATCACCACGAAAAGCCGTCCTGGTTCGCCATGAAGATGATGCCCCCAAGGAGCGAAGTACGTGCGGGTGGCGTTATCGCCTGATCAGCCGCGAGGACGCGGACCGGGAGGTGGCCGCCTGGGCTCACGTGGTGGATATCGCGGACGCCAAGCCCCACTACCATAAACGCGGTACGGAAATTTATTACATTCTCGAGGGCGAAGGCGCAATCATCCTGGACGGCGTAGAACATGCCATCCGGCCGGGCAGCCTCGTGCATATCCCGCCGGGCGTCGTGCATGGGGCGAAGGGGCGGATGCGCGTCCTGGTCATCGGAGTTCCCACGCTGGGCGAGGATG